>JADFGN010000050.1 GCA_022567695.1 Candidatus Poribacteria bacterium
ATCCGGTGCGCAGCCAGAGATTAAAAGGATTGCTTGACTGAAAAATCCATAGAAATCTTCGCGGCTTGACAGGTATTTTATGAGATTATACAATTGGAAATATCTGATTTTATTCCACTCTTAAATTTTAGGGTGGGATTTTTTCTGCCTAAATAAGAGTTGTTAGGAAGCAAGCATCCGAATGTCTCTCAGGGAGTGTCAGCACTTTGAAAACAGAGCGTTCGTTTGAGTGGGACTCAGATAAAGCAGCCATCAATGCCAAGAAACATCGAGTCTCATTTGAAGAAGCCAAAACAGTGTTTGATGATCCGATGTTCATCACCTTTATTGACGAGGAGCATTTCATTGATGAGGAGCGGTATATCACTATTGGACTGTCGAACCGTGGCAGACTGTTGATGGTTGCCCATACAGATCGTCAAGACCAAATTCGCATCATAAGTGCGCGTAAAGCGACTAAGAAAGAGGAGAGATTTTATGCAGAAGCCGAATAAATCCGAAAACTATGAATTGCGTGACGAATACGATCTATCAAAAATGATGATCGTCGCAAAGGGGAGATACACTCCTAATCGGCGATCTAGAAAAAATGTTGCTCTGCTTTCATCAGACGTAGTCGAGGTCTTTCCAACTGATGAAGCGGTGAATGAAGCTTTGCGGCTTGTGATGCAAATAGCAAAGATTCCAAACAAATATCAACCAAAGGTTATAGAATCTTGAAAAGCACTTGAATGTTATGCACGATTAGATCCTAACCCGTTGTTTTTGCTGGACGTTGCTCGTTTTCTGGTGTGACTTTTGTGATGGGTTGATTGGACAAAGCCGAAACGCAGCTCAACTATGGGTCGTTAGGCAGTGGAGGTGTTATTGCACGATGGCATTTACCGATTTCCAATCACCGGATGAAGTTCAGAAAGCCTACCAGATTAAAAAGGAAAGGAGAAAATCACATGGGATGTAAGCCTGAAGATATCAAAGAGCTACAAAGCCCCGAAGACGTATTCCTTAAGTATATAGTGGTAGTGGCCGGAATTTTAGGCGTGGGGCTGGGGAATGGGTATCTTTCGACAAATGCACTTGACAAATCGATCGTTTATTTTTATAATAATGAGGCACTTCAAACGGGCCCATAGCTCAGTCGGTTAGAGCAGCCGGCTCATAACCGGCCGGTCCTAGGTTCGAGTCCTAGTGGGCCCACTTTATTCCCGTCTATTTTTCCCTCCCAATTTGATTAAAAGGGGCGTTAGCTCAGGGGTACGAGCGCTACCTTCACACGGTAGAAGTCACTGGTTCAAATCCAGTACGCCCCACCATTTTCCATACTGCTCTGAAAAAGGCGAATAAAAAATCCGCTCGAAGTAGCTTGTGAATTGCCACTTGAGCGGATTGATCGGAAAAGCAAGGTAACTCGGCTAATTAATTCTCGCCGCGTCGGCCTTCACGGCGACGTCCGCCTTCTCCACGGCGTCCTTCACCGCCACCGCCTCTACGCCCACGTCTCATCTGTTGACTCATCTGCTCCTGTTGCCACTCTTTGAGTTGAGCCGATTGATCCTCCGTCAAAACCCCTTTCAAACCCTCACTGAATTCTTTGCTGATTTCCTGAATGGCCCCACGCATGCCTCCAAAATCCATTGACTCGCGGGCCTCTTTCATGGTTTTATTGATATCATCCCATGCTTTTTGATGAATCGGACGGGCTTTCACAAGGGTTTCATCGTCCACTTTAAGCGCAAAAGTGACTCCGGCCCATGAATTTTCGATTAAACTGGTTGGTCGCATCCCGCCAGAACCACCGGGTCCACCGGGGCCGCCGCGTCCACGATTCCGTTCACCTCGTTCCGAGCGATCTGGGCGTTGCGCTTGGGTAACCTGATCTGTAATAAAAATTCCAATTGCTGTGATTGCGAGAATTGTGAGTAGGACAAACAATTTGCGTTTCATTTTAAACCTCCATCTGAGTTTGAAGTCCGCATTTCCACTAAAGCATGTTGAAATGCAACATCGTATTTATTCCCGACAAGTCGGGTAACTCGAAAAAGAATCCGCACAATCTGTAACACAAAGTGCAAACTTTTTCACGTTATTGTGCCGAACCATGAATCAGTGATTCGACAATTTTAAGCATTTCAGATTGGTTCAATTCACCAATCAGGGTTAAACCAACTTTTTCCTGAGACCACCAGAGAATGCGAATCTCATGCCGATCCATTATTTGTACTGGAGTGCCGTGAATCTGTTTTGTCTGAGTTCTCAGGTTGTGTGGTCGATCGCGAAAAGGTGGTGCTTGAGACTCGAATAGGGAGAACCCCATCAATCCATCCGTGTATTGCAAATGTACCGTTGGTTTCGGACCAAACGGCATCAGTCTTACGCTCTGCAACTCAAACCCTTCGGGCAGATAACTTGGCTGAATCAGCGACTTGCCAAATACCTTTTGCGCTTCAGAGATTGAAACGTGGCGTCCTCGTTTTTGATCGTCGTGGGGTTCCTTTTTCTTCGGAATCTCGGATAGAGCGTCCTTCACACGTTCTGGTTGGAAACTAATTTGTGTATACACCGACATAAACCGCAGATTGCCATTGGCATCAAAATCTTCAAGTCGCAAAATAACGCCCTGATCTTTTGCCACCCAGATGCGTCTAGTTGGTCTGTGATCAAATCGCGGTTTGATTGTCAGCAAATCGGTTTCATATCCGACAACTTCCTCCGACAGTTCAGAAAGTGTTACGTCGTAATTTTTAACCAAGAGGTCCAGGTCTTTGTGTGACAGCAATTCTTGAGGGCGAGACGGGAAAAGTCTTCCAGAAAAACCGCGGCGACCGGATGAATCAGATCTCCTGCCTCTGCGCCTTCGCTCACTGTCACGCCGCCCCCTGTAGCGCATCATTGGTGTCCCATCGCGGCGTTGCATAAGCTGCTTGACAAAGTGAATCGAAGGTGGCTGATGAGCAATGAGTTCTTCACGCACCGCACAGCCTGCAGGCGTCCAGCTTATTAACATTCGCTTTCCAACGTAGCTGATTTCACGTTGCGCCGAAGCGATTCTCTGAAGTACATCGGTGGGGTCATTCGATTCAGCGTTCACCATAAAAACAGTCTGAACTAACAGCATTGAGAACAGAATGTAGGTGAAAATCATTCGTCGTTTCATTGCATATCATCTCCGAAATAAGCATCTAAATAAACATCAAGGAAACTTCCCGTATCGTCTGAAGGTACGGAGTCGGAGTTTTTAGAGTCGAGTTCGTCCACATCGGTCAATGAATCAACCCCAACAAGATTCGATGTCAATGGGTTGTGAATTGCATATTCCGTATGAGCCATCAAATAATAATCGAGGGGATCTCTACCCAACTGAGATGTTGGCTTAAAATAGACGATTGCCAGAATAAGGCACATGGCTAAGGTCGCAACACTCGCAGTAATGGGACGAAAGATCCATCGACGCCAGCGATTTCGATCTTTCACACCATTTCCCGCGGCGATCTGTTCTTGAACCGCTTCCCAGATTCCTAACGGTGCGGTCTGCCGAAGATTCGTAACCCATTGGCTATTGTGCCTAAAATCTGCAAGGATTTCGGCGCATTCGCTACAGGTACGCAAGTGCATCTCAACCTGCCGACGGTCCGATAGATCTAATTCATCGTCTAAATATGCGGATAACTGTTTTTGGATCTGTTTGTGTTTCATATCAATCACTCATCGATCAAGCTGTTTCAGGATATTCCGTAATTCCATTCTTGCCTCATGTAAGCGTGATTTGACACGTCCGAGGGAACAACCAAGAACCTCCGAAAGTTCTTCATAAGAAAGAGTTTCCATCTCACGAAGCACCAGAATTGTGCGGTAATCTTTTTTAAGCTGTGCAAGGGCAACCTTCATCAACTCGTGTTTCTCTACGAGAAGGGCTTCTTTTTCAGGAGTCATGGTATCGATTGGTACCCACGCTTGTGAATCATCCATCTCCATTGGAGATGTTTGACGGCGTCGCTGGCGATTCTTTTCATTGATGCTCAAGTTCTTCACGATCCGGTAAAGCCATGTAGAAAAACGGGATTTGAACTGGAATTGCCGGATTTTATCCCAAACACGCAGAAATACTTCCTGCATGATATCTTGCGCATCTTCAGAGTTTCGCAACATGCCGTAGGCAATATTGTAGACCTGATTCTGATACTGTCGAACAATCTGCTCCATTGCCTGCTGGTCGCCACTCTGGCAGCGTTTAATCAGATCATTCTCCTGTTGGTTGCTCGATTCTTCAACCTCTTGTGGAATAAGATCTGTGATGGTGGAATTTCCCATAGCGGTTAAGACGGCCAGCTGTGCTTGCATAGTGATCGTTTAGACAACGCATCACTGAAAAGGTTCGCTGTTTCTTTTAATTAACAAGCCTCATTTTTTGGCATCAGCATCGATGGTATTCTGCGATTATACATTGGAGTCATTTGCCAATCAAGTACAAAATCGATTGGCAAATTTTTCACTATCATTGTCAATCGATTCCGTGGCGAGGAACGGGACACAAAAGTCCATCTGTTTACCTCTCAACTGACAAAGGGCAAGAATAGGGTTGATAGAAATGCGATCAAATGTTATATTTGATTTGGGAAAAATACTCATCCCATTTTCCCTCCCGCTTTCGTGAAGGGTGTCTTTGTTCCATCAAGACACCGATGACCTTTTAACAAGGAAGAGAGGTTACAAATCTCATGCAGATGAAAACTATTACAGCCAATCCATCTCAGATTATGGTCGAGCAACTGGCGGCATCAGGTGTAAAGTACGTGTTCAATAACTCTGGCTCGCGCGAGGCGCCCTTCTTCGATGCACTGCATGTGCACCGGGACATACATGGCATCCTAGCACTCCATGAGGGAAGCGTCGCTGCCATGGCCGGGGGATACACGCAAGTTAAACTCCAGCCGGCAGTTATGTTAGTCCATCTTGGTGCCGGATTGTCTCAATGTCTTGGGCAATTGATCAACGTTTGGAGCGGCAGCCTGCCTGTCGTGATTATTACATTTGCGGGCGATACCGGAAGCTACGCCGATAAGATTGGACTCGACCTCAGCCATAGCTTCGGTCCAACGTCTATCTCTGCGCCTTTTACTAAAGAAAACTGGACGGTGATTGAACCTGAAGGGCTTCCGCAAGCTATCCATCGTGCCCTGCGGGTAGCAAAAACTCCGCCAGTCGGTCCCGTCCATCTCGCCGTTTATGATCGAGTGTTCGGCACTGACGCGGTCACCACGAAGATTATTGAAGGTCGCATTCCGAATCCCCGAGCGGGCTATCCCGCGGATAGCGATGTCGAAGAAGTTGCACGGGCACTACATGATGCGAAGCGTCCGTTGCTTTATATTGGGGATGGCGTTTGGAAGAGCGGAGCGGAGACACAAATTATCACAGTTGCCGAGCATTTCGGTCTACCCATTGCCGGTGATACACGAAGCGTTTCGATGAAGCATCCGTTGCATTGTGGACGGCTCGATCAGGCGATGGAAGCTCTCAATCCGGATGAGGTCATCTGTATTGGCGTGCGTCATGGTGGACGCGGCAAGTCCTACGATTTCAACTCATTCTCTAGTGCGCAACGGATCTTCGCTATCGGTCCAGATGTCGAGAATTTTAAAAATATTCCGAATCTTGATGTGGCGATTCTGGCTGATGAGCTAAGGATGCTTGAGCGTTTAAACGAATTGGCACAGAGCCACTCAACACCAGAGCATTTTAGCGATCGGCGTGACTGGGCTCAGAAACAAGCCGCTATACTCTGTTCGCACAGTAGAGAGACTGCACAGCGTGTTGAAGCACAACCGGGAACCGTGCGTCCATTTTTGCTGGCGGATGCCCTCGACAGTGCCTTGGAGAATCTGGGGGGCGGACTCATCATGATCGAGCAATATGCCGTCCCGTTGGGAGGCATAGGCTTAGCGCATCAAGCCCGCAATAACGTCTATATTCGAGCCGCCGGAGGTTCAGAGGGCTACGGCGTTGGCGGAGCAATCGGTGTGAAACTCGCGGCTCCCGAGAAACCTGTCGTTGGGCTGGTCGGCGATGGCTCGATGTTCTATGCAGATTCCGGGCTTTGGACGGCGGCGCATCATGACATTCCGGTTCTCTATGTGATTGCGAACAATCAATCCTACGGTATCGTCGCTGGTGCGTTTGAGCGGTCCGGCGGCGTCATGAGCCAGACGGGTGAATATGCAGGTGTAGTTTTGGATGGCATCGATCCGATCAAGATTGCTTCAGGGTTTGGGGTAGAAGGAATGCACGTGCGGGATGAATCTCGGCTGACCGAAGCAATTACTCGTGGGTTAGAAGTGGTCGAGGGAGAAGGCCGCCCATTTCTCCTGAATGTCCACCTACCACTCGGGTTGCCAAAAGGGGGACGTGCTGCGACGCCATTTCATCTCACGGATGCGCCGAAATAACTCCTACACACTTCGACCTCCCCCAGCCTCTCTTTCAAACAGCGATGGGAAGTGGCGATGTGGGTCTGCAGGCTCACGGAAGAGAATCTTCTGACGCAGTGTCAATTCCACATTCCCCGGCGGCTGAACCCGCCGAGACGTCCACGCCGTCTGCGACACACAATATTTATACAGTAGAGTCCGTCGTTCGTGCTTTCCCCGCCAGGCTGCCGTGCCATGCGTCAGGGCCTCGGTGAATAGAGTCACGGAACCTGCCGGAGCACTTGGGATGACCACACACGACGCCTTCTCGGAGGCATCAGCTATCTGTTTAGGCAGCTTGAAATGGCTCTTATGGCTACCGGGAATACAGCAAAAACCACCATAGTCTGGCCCGGTGTCAGACAGACTCCACGCAACGACCATAAAGCCGTTGAGAATCTGGTTATCGCGAAAAGGATAATATTCCCCCGGCAGGGCTCCGGAGGTTGGGGAAGTGGCACCGTAGTCCGCATGCAGCCCGCCCCTTGGCATCCCCTCACGCATATACATCCCGTAAAGCCGATCGAGGCGAAAGCAGTCGCCCAACCGGAACCGAAGGATCGGCATAATCTGTGGATGATCCAGTAAATCACAGAAGGGTTTTCCCCAGTTCAGAAAACCCGGACCCTGGGGTGCACTCCCAAATCTTTGAATCTTTCCCGGTACGGGGAGTTCTTGCGCATCCAGCAGCTGGTTCAATGTTGCGAGTTCTTTTGGACTCAAGGCCTCTTCAATCACCAAGTAGCCTTGCAAATCGAAGAGGTACTGCTGCACTTCAAAATCACTCATGACGTTGCCCTCCTAATGACTTCCGAGTTTCAAACGGCTTCTCAAGAGAGGTGATTTATATCTTTATTCGTAACAACCTCTGCATGCCCGTCGAATGCGAGCGTGTGTTATGCACTTATTACACGGCTTCCATGACGCGATAAGACAATTCTCGGTAATTCTCCAACAAAAATGGTGCCAATTTCAGCCATGTCCAAAGTTTTTTACGCTTACCCAATATGTAGGGTAGCCGCTTATCGGACAAAATTTGATGACAACGATTATCGGTAACGGCAGGTTTCAGCCGATCGATCATCCTGATGCTCCCACAAGGATGTGAAAACCAATGCCTGCTATACCTGCACCACTGTATCTCAATATTTTAGTGCCTTTGGGTAGTCGTGTTGCAATCAATCCGACTAATACGCCTGCGACATGGATGCCAGCAGTGCCGATGACAAAACCAAGAGCATACAGGAATGGGCTGGCTATAAGTGGCATTTCTGTCCCATGTGCATGTCCATGAAAAACAGCAAAGAACCCAACAAATATCATGCTGACAACAACGGGGAGATTTCTGTCTGCCGCCAATGCAACACCTAAAGCGAGCACCGATAGTGCGATGCCAAATTCAACCAATGGTACACGAATTGATTGCATGCCTAGGACGCCTCCGACAATCATTACCATGACAAATGTTAACGGGACAGACCAGATAGCTTTGCCACCGATTGTGTGCTTAGTATCCCCACGCTAATCATTGCCAGCAAATGATCGAATCCCAGAACGGGATGCGTCAAACCAGTTACGAATCCACCCGCGGAAACTACCTCATGAGCATGTGCCTGCGTTGCCATCAATATTGTAAATGTGATCATTGATGCGGCGCACATTTTCTTCATGTATTTCTGTCTAACTTATGAAACATTAATTTTAGGCTTCGCTCGATTTAAGGAGCGATTTAGAACAATCCCAAAACCGGCTCGCCTTTGACCAACTCCCTCGGCTGATCTAAGTGGTTTAACACCTCGGTTTTCGGATCGATGCCCAAGGTATGATAAACCGTCGCAAGCAGGTCCCGTGGATGGACCGGGTTCTCAAGTGGGGTGGAGCCCGTCGCGTCCGATTTTCCGTAAACCTGTCCACCGCGAACACCTGCACCCGCAATCAACCCCGTGTAACAATAGGGCCAGTGATCGCGACCATCGGGGGCGTTGCTGTTTCCCGATGTACTCACCCCCACCCGCGGTGACCTGCCAAATTCACCGATGGTCAGAACGAGAGTCTCATCCAACATCCCTCTGTCATGGAGATCTTCCAACAGCGAGGAAACTGCACTATCCAGCTTCGGACAATGAATATCTCTCAGAGGGCCAAAGTTTGCAGCGTGTGTGTCCCAAGCCGTTGTATTCGGATCGCCGTTGGCAACTGAGGGCCAGTTCACTTGAACGAAACGTGTGCCTGCTTCGATCAGGCGTCGTGCAAGCAAAACGCTTTGACCAAACGTATGCCGACCGTATTTGTCACGGACTGTGTCGGGTTCTTGCGAGAGATCGAAAGCATTCCGTGCCCGTTGAGAAAGGATGAGATCATACGCTTTTTCGTAGTGTTCGTTAAGCGCGTAAGAGGCTGTGGCCTTCTCAATTTCTGCCATCCCTTCGTTGATTGTCTGAAGCAAGGTCTTACGCCTCATCAGGCGAGAGACAGGCACTTCCTCACGGAGCGTTAAATCGTCGAGTTTAATCTCCGTATTGGGGTCCTGGAAAAAGAAGTACGGATCGTACGCCCTGCCGAGGAATCCGGCGTTGCCGCCTTTGCCGATGATGTTGCTCTCCTGCATCGGGCGCGGCAGTTGGACAGCGGCCAGCATTGCCACATCAGGCGGACGGAACTTAGAGACATGCGAAGCAACATTTGGGTGGTCGGCTGGCGAAGGCGGATCGAGTTGCCCTGAAGGCTTGACCTTGTCCGGTGTCTCGCCGGTGACCATCTGATACATCGCTGCCGTATGGTTAAAGAGTCCAGCAGGCGTGTAGCTCACAGAGCGAATGAGCGTCGCTTTGTCCATCTGCTTTGCGAGTTTCGGCATGGTTTCGGAAAGCCAGATGCCGGGAACGTTAGTCTTAATCGGTCTGAACTCTCCCCGGATATTGGAGGGCGCGTCGGGTTTCGGATCCCAGATGTCGATGTGGCTGGGACCACCTTGAAGGAACAGTAAAATCACTGACTTGGCTTTGCCAAATCCGTTCTGGGGCAGTGATGGACTGAGTGTGGTGTTAGCTTTGGCTTGCAATGCAAAAAGTTGTGGCAGGCTTAAGCCAAGCATCGCTGCGCCGCCGACGCGAAGGAATTCTCGTCGCGTAACGCCATCACACAATCGACCTTGTTGACCGGGAATAGATAACATAGGTTGTTACTCCTTCCGTGAAGCGTAATGCGTAAATACCCAGACCTGACATGTTTTCAAAACCTGTCAGGTCTAAAAATATAAACGGATGGTTACTGCTTAACCGAGAAACGTTTTTCGTTACAAGTCAATTTAGTTCGAATAGCTTTGCTCAATCAAGATTCAAGATTCAAGATGTCGGTATAGCCTCAATCCTGCATCCTGAATCCTCTGTTGTATCCTTTTGATCCAAGATAACAAAAATTGAGCCAATAAAGATTGCGCCCCCGATTTATTATGCGTATTTCACTCACGCAATCCTTGCTCGCATAATAGCGCATTAGCCCACCGCGCGTCATTTTCTGTCATGGCTGCCGGTGGTTCTCTACGATAGTCCAGGCGACGGGCATAGGCACCCTCGTCGTAGCAACGATTAAACACCGCTTGCAAATCCAACACCACATCAGGGGCATCGTCTTGAAGCGGGACGTGAATACGTGGCAACCGCTGCTGTAACGGAATCCCCCACACCTCGTAGCGTTCTTCTTTCCGCCCGCCACGGTGTAGGCATACCAGATAATCCCACTGACCCCGACCACGTAACATATCTCGCGGAACAGCGACGATATGCTCACCGCTTCGCAAAAAGTCTATCTCAATGAGATGCGTTTGGCTTGAAAGGATTTCCCGCTGCTTGGTTAAATACAGTTGTCGTCCTTCACTACTCGCCGCTTTATTGCTCGGACTCAAGACTTCAATCGCTGTTACCACACGGCTTTCGTCCGGGACAGACAAGATTTCAATGTACACCTCTCGGATTTCTTCAGGTTTAACAGTTAGCACCCACGGCGGGTCACTCGCTACGGCGGCTATTCCTACCGCGCCCGGTTCTGTCGGCGGCGGGGGAACGGGAGGCTCCAAAACCACCACGTCCGGATAAATGCCTCGACCTGGTTGAACGACGTAGAGCCGCTCACCGATGTCTGCCATGTAACGTGGTGGTAGCGCGGCGTTCAGCGTGTCTGCAATGTAGGTAATCAATCGTTGATGCACACCCGGCCACAGGGCTGGATGTTCAAGATATGGGTCCATTCCGGGAAACGGACTCGGCATCGGTATCACCTCCTATTCATGGTCTAGAGCTATGAAAGGTCTAAATCGGATAACAAAACAATCGAACCGACTTTATGTTTTACTCGCCTCAAATCACGAGCATCCAGTTTTTCGCGCTCTTCTCGAATAACTTCGGTTGTGTTCCTCTGGACCTTGAGCGGTTGAAAGTTGATGAGGTCTTGCAGCAGTTCCTCACGTTGTTTCTGCTGATGAGTTCCGACCGCTTCTCTGAGAGTTTCACGAATAAACTCATCGGGATTGGTTAAAGACAGAATTTGTTTACCTAGCGTCTCTGGAACATCAATGATTAATTGCATCGTTAGCTCCCATCCTCAGAGGTCCTCAATAATATCCCAAAGTCTGGGGTAATATAAGCCTACCGATTGAACAGAAACGCGGGACTATTCATCAATGCCCACAAGAGGTCTTGCGCCCCTTCAGCTTTTGATTCAGCTTCAGACACATGGGCAATCGCCTTGGTATATTCATTTTCATGCGGTAAGCGTGAGAGTGTTGCCAGATAAATTTCTTCAACCAACGCACGGGCATCGAGGTTGGATTCCATCAACTTCGCAATTCGCCCTTCAGGGTCAATAATTGCATTGCCTATCGTGGGGCCATTGATGAGATTTAGCGCATGTGCCAAGCTGACCTCGGTCGTACGTTCACACTCACAAGATGACTCGCGTTCCGGGCGACCGAATAGCTTCAAAAAGCCATCATCTTTGACCTTGCTATCGGGCAACTGAACAGCGCGAAAGCCCTTGGGAACGCCCTCAAACTTCGGTGAACTTCCGGTCGCCAAACTGATCGAATCTAACAGTTGTTCAGCGGTCAGTCGTCTCGGTATGGCATGGGAGAAATTGATTACATCGTCCTCATTCCAGCGATTGGCTTTGATGGTCTGCTGGTATGTCCGTGACTGTGTAATTGTTCGCATTAGGTGCTTTAAGTCAAATCCGCTTTTGATGAAATCCTCGGTGAGCGCGTCGAGCAATTCGGGATTGCTGGCCGGATTACTCCCTCGAATATCGTCCACAGGGTCGATGATTCCTCGTCCGAAGAAGTAGCTCCAAACACGATTCGCCGCGGATTTACCGAACAACGGATTTTCCGGTGAGGTTACCCACTTTGCGAGGGCTTGGCGCGGATCGTTTGTTACGGGGTTCAATCCCGCTACAGCCTCAGCTTCGCCATACGGCACAGACGCCATCACCACGTTCGCTGTTTTGGGGTGAAGGACTTCGCCGCCGCTGTATTTGGTGTAGACAATCTCCTCGCCCGGAAGATCTCCACGCTTGAGCCCAACTTTGCCGAAATACGCAGCGAGTTCATAGAATTGGTTTTGCGTCCATTTTTCAAAGGGATGGTCATGACACACATTACACTGAAACCGAACACCCAAGAAAAGTTGGGTTGTGTTTTCCACAGCCGTACGATACTCGCGGGAGACGCGGTAGTAGTTCGCGGCAGGGTTTTTGTAGGTGCTTCCCTTGGCGGTCAACAACTCACGGACAAACTGATCATACGGCATGTTCTTGGCAACCGCATCCTGAATCCACAGGCGGAATAACCAAACCCCCTTCTCGCCAAGGAACTTGCGATTGCATTGCAAAAGGTCAGCCCACTTGTGTGTCCAATGATCAACAAATTCCTCGCTTTCCAACAGGGTATCAATTAGTTTTTCTCGCTTCGCTTTCTGATGGGTTTTATCGCTCAAGAACGCCCGGACCTGATTGGGCGTCGATGGAAGGCCGGTGAGGTCTAAATGAATCCGCCGGATGAACTCTTCATCGGTGCAAACCGCCGAAGGCAAAATCTTGACCTTCTTGAGTTTGTTGAAGACGTGCGCGTCAATATAGTTGTATGTAGGCGTATCAACCCACTGGAAGCCGGCGCGATCGCCCATGACAATGATTTCATTGGTGCTGTAAGCCCCTTCGTAACGAATGAGAATAGCTGCCTCTCCGCGTCTAACCGAGGTCACAAGCCCAGCCTCCGTCACAGTGGCGACTTCGGGAACACTGCTTTCATATTTGGCTTCGCGGGTCACATCCCGTGTTGTTCCGCCGGGATAGTGCGCAATCACAAGCATTTGTTGTGTCATGTCCGGCAGCGGAATCTCTGCAGAATGGGGAAAGGCCTCCAACCGCTCCACGCGCTTCGTTTCTTCGATATCCAAAGCAACTCCTTCGGCAACCCATTGATGAAGCATTTGATAATAGCGTGAATCGGGCTTGACCACTTGCCCACCTTTATGCGGCACGGTTGCCGTTGTCTTGAGCAAGAACAGGCTTTGCTCAGGAAATGCACGATTGAATCGGCGTCCTGAAATGTCTTGAATCAGTGCTTCATAGTCAAAGGCAGGGTCATAGCCTCGTAGCGAGAGTTTGAATCCGTTTTTACCTTTGGCGGCACCATGACACGTACCTGCATTACAGCCGACCTTGCTAATAATCGGCATGACATCGCGGACAAAGCTAATTGGCGGTGAATCGACACTACGAACGGTAACGGGCAAATCGATACTTTTTCCGGCAACCGAAACGGTGACTTTTGTTGTTCCGACTACAATTGGTTCTATATACCCTTCGCTGTCAGCTTGCACAGCCGAAGAATTTGGCGCGAAACTCGCCTGTCTGGACAGGTCTATCCAAACTCCATCTTCCGTTTGGCCGGATACCAGAACCCGACGAATGTCCCGTTTATGCTCTAGAATGAGTGAATCAGGTTGAAGTTTTAACGCGGTTATTTTGGGAATTGCTCTGTTTTGCTGCGTCTCTGCCTGACTTGCCTCCATCCCCAACCATGCGAAAAAGGCAAATGTTCCGGCAAGAAGCATTATCGCAAAACGAAGAGATGTGAATGGTTTCATGAGTTCCTCCTTGTAGCATGTACACAAACTATAGAAAACATTGCGTGTGGAAAAGATCATTTTGGATCACTCCACACAGCTCTCGTCAAAGCTTCAGTTCTTCACGTTTGCACCGAAGCCTGTGCTTTTGATAGCGGCAATCAAATCGTCTGTGGTCACTTTGCCGTCTGTAATCTGGACAATCGCATGATTATCTGTCAGCGAAACGTCGGCGCTGATAACTCCAGAAATTTTTGTTAGCGCAGTTTGCACTTTGGAGACACAGGCATCACATGTCATACCAGTAACAGCAAACGCCATCTTTTTGCCACTGAGTGGAACCCCAACAAATGCCTTGATCAATTTACCGGAGGCGAGGTCAAAAATCCGGATCTTCCCATCGAATCCGCCTGTCGCAATTTGCTGACCATCGGGATGAAAATCGAGAGCGAACACGGCAACTTCATCACTCTTGAGCGTACCCACACGTTTGCCATCTTCTACGTTGTAGATGTGTGTCGCCCCACCTACTCCGCCGACCCCAATCTTTGTTCCATCAGGACTAAAACCCGCGGCGTTTATTCCCCCCGGCTGTCGCTCAAATGCACGAATGAGGTTAAAGTCTGTATTGCCCATGTCTCTTTTAGTTTCTCGAAAGATTTGGTAGAGGCGCGGAATCCGATCCTCTCCCCCACTTAGCACCTGATCTTTTTGGGGATGACGTACAATGGCGTTGATGCCACCGTAGCCTTTGTTACTTGCGTTAATATCATCGACGAAAGCTCCGCTTTTTACCTCTACAAGTTTCAATGCGCTATCCCGGCCTCCGGTGACAAAGTGTGTTCCATCCGTAGAAAACAGCGTCCCGAAAACCCAATCGCTGTGATTATCAAATTTAACGAGCTCTTTCCCATCAGCAGTGGAAATGACACGTGCGGTTTTATCCGCACAACCGAAAGCGATGAATTTCCCATCTGGAGAAAATGATGCACCAAATAAGGTATCGTAAGTGGTCTTAATGGACTTGATCAATGTGTTGGTGCTTGCGTCCCACAATTGAACTTCACCAAATTGAGTGGGGGTCCCGCCAACGACGCCGATGGTTTTTCCATCCGATGTGAATGCGATAGACTCGATTCGATGAGATTTTCCAACGAGCCGACCGACCAATTCCGACCCATCCGATTTGTGCAACAGCACTTCCCGAAACCCTGACACTGCCAGCGTTTTGCCATCTGGTGAATATGCCAATGCGGAAATCACTGGCGGCACAGTATAGACTGGCGGTTGGCTTGGGCTGATTGGATCTTCCTCCTGTGTCGGTGTGTCATCCATCGCTCCCTCGGCAATCCAACGGCGCAACAACTCGACCTCTTCAGGCGTTAATGGATCGCCTTCTTGGGGCATCACGGGTTCATCGCCGGATATGAGTTCGATAACCAAGCTCTCATCAGGTTTCCCCGGAATGAAGGGCGAGCCTTCCCTCCCACCCTTTTGAAAGTCTTTATAGGAGGTCAGAATTAAATCGCCGCCTGCATCAGCCGGGTGATGGCATCCCTGACAACTCCGCTGTATAATTGGCCAAACCCCTGTATGGTAGCTCACGGGTTCAAGCGTCTGTGCTTGTATAGTAAGGGTCATCAAAAAACAGGCACACAGCATTATTGGAACAAGGATGCGACGAGGAGAAATAAAAAATATGCGGCATTCTGCCATTGTTGTCTCCTTAAGTCTAAAAGTCTGACCAATTCTTCGGCAGGTTAATTTGAGAAAAGTATACCATATTTCTACCGATGAACTGCAGCGAATCGGGTTTCTGACTTTCCAAAACGAAAACCGAATCATTCAAGCAAGGGTATTCTTCCGCATAAGTAAAGAATTAAGATAGACGATCTGCATTTCTTTGTCAAGAAAAAATTAGAAGGCTACCGATTTATTGTCGTTCAGTAAACATCCGATGTCAAACGATGCAAGATGCGGAAGAACAAACCCCTGAATCTTGAATCCTGAATTTCTGGATGCCTGTTACATGTGTCATCTCAGTGTTTCATAGCCAGCCTTTAATTGATGCCCTCCCAATACTTCCACAGATCTTCCTCATCAGGGAGCTTATCCCGAATTTCATCAAGGTCTTTCCGGCGCAATCGACTAATCAACGCGATGCGAATGTTGCGCCCAACGTTGGGGCCCGCCGTATGAGACATCCAGTAGTGCCAAAAACATACATCGCCTGCATCGCCAGTAATCTCCAAACTTTTACCGAGGTCAAAGGGCGCACCTCCACCCCGCAAGCTGTCAAGATCGTGGTATTTGAAGTACTCCGCCCAGATCTTATGGCTGCCGGGCCAAACTGTGAACCCGCCACCTCGCGGTTCAACTCTGCCCAAATAAACGGTTGCTGCCACGGTAAAGATTCCCACGGTGCCTTTCGGGACACCGTTCGTCGGTGTGTGATAGCCATCCAGATGTCCGCCGGGTTCACGCCATTCCCGCTCCGGATTTGGAAAGTTGATATGCGGTGTTGCCCCTCCGCCTGTCCGCAAGGTATCTTTACCGACCAACTCTTCGGCCATTGCAAATACAGGATGGCCGTAGATAGTCTGTCTGATTGCTTCCTCGCTTCCAACTCGAACATTGCGAGAGCCTTTACCAAGCCATGAGTCCGGATCGTTTCGATCTTCTTCCATGTTCGCCCAAAGCACATCAAGTGCGTCGTCAATCACTTTCTGATCGAGAGCTTTCCGGATGACAACGAAGCCTTGTTCCTTGAAGTGTTCTTTATCTGCGTCAGTTAAATAAGCCATTGGGTCTTCTTACCCTCATTTTCAATTCTTAACTATATTTGAAGGAGAAGTTATAAAATCATTGGACGGAATTATAACATAACTTGAGTCTAGCATCCATTCCAATGAACAGAGAATCTAAACTTCACACCTCACGCCTTGCGGACAACAAACCCATTCTCCTCAACAGCTTGCGCATAGATATCCTCTTCAAGCTTGAGACCGAACCCGGAAAGCTTGGGGACGTTGACATAGCCATTGGTAATCGAATAGCCGGAAGCGTCTAAACCCGGCGTTGAAGCTTCGTCCCATTCGACGAACTCAAATCCCTGCATTCCCGCTGACAAATGGCTAGAGGCGTAATTGCCGTAGAGTCCACCGTAATGATGTGGTGCTGTGCCGACATTCCACTCATCAAGTTGAATTCCCAACTCAAGCCAGCGTGTGAAGCCGGGATGAAAAATATCATACTGAACGATGTCGATCAAGCCCTGCTGTGCCCAATCGAGCAAGTGAGGCGAGGCGCCGCCTTCTCCATCGGCAATCCGGGTTTCCAAGCCCTCCGAATCAAGCCATTCCTTGAGATTGGCGTAAAATCTGGCATCCTCGTGGAATGCTTCCTCCATCCAGTAGATTGAAGCATTAGCAGTTTCACCCAAAACCTGTTTGGTCAAATTCAAGTTGTAACCATTATTAGCATCTAACAGAATTGTCGCATCCGGCCCAACGGCTTCCCTGACAGCGAGAATCACAAGAATATCTCGACGAGTTCCTTGCTCAAGCGGCATGTGCATCGCACCACGTCCCACTTTAATTTTGAACGCCGTGTGTCCTCGCCCAACGCCTTCCAACGCTTCTGATGCAATGAACGCAGCCGCTGCGTCGTCATCTTCGACATGCAGGTCATCAATGTAAAGCGAGGTGTCGTAGCAGCGCGCTCGAAAGACACCGTCCGCATCGGGTTGACCGCCGATTAAGGCATACACCGGCTTTTGCGCGAGTTTGCCCGCGACATCCCAGATGGGGTATTCGAGGACGCGGAATTCTTCAGCGACGCCGCTTTCCAAATTAAATACCTCATCAAGTTGGAAACCGACAAGCGTTTCGGCCTGATCTTTTGTGATACGCGACCAACCGAAACCTGTTGCGCCGTCATCGGTTGTCACACGAACAATCGTTGGACTGACTTGGATGCCGTGTTCTCCAAGACGTGAATTACATCCGGCTTTTCGTGGTCTTTGACCGATAAGCCGCGCGGATTCAATGCGGTTGATTTTAGAATTGTTCATAGGTTTCTCCTTGTTGTAATGTTAATAGCCTTTTTGCTTATCCACAACATTGACCAATGATTCTCCTTTGACGTAGCGGTGCAAATTATCAACAAACAGTTGCATCGCACGTGCGCGAATGTGTTGCGATGCACCAGCACTGTGTGATGTCAAAATAACATTCGGTTCCGTCCATAGCGGGCTATCCGGTGGACACGGCTCGGTGTAGGTGACATCCAGCCCAGCCCCTGCCAACTTGCCGCTGCGCAATGCCGCGATTAGTGCCTCCTCATCGACTATCTTGCCACGGCTGACATTAACCAAGTAGCTGCCATCCTGCAATTGATTAAACTGCTCGTGCGTGAGGATCTTATGGGTCTCCGGAGTACTTGGACAACAAACCATGACGACATTGGATTGTGCCATGAATTCCAATAACCAGTCGAGTTTGCCGAGTTTATCGACTGTGTCCGGCTTTTCGATAGGCTCCGGATCGACCGCAATGACGTTGAATTCAAACACCTTCGCTCGTGCAGCGATTGCACGTCCAATGCCACCAAGCCCAAGAATTCCCATGGTCATTCCTGCCAATTCGATGCACGGGACGCGCTCCCAGTGTTTCTGCTTCATAAACTCAAGTTGGGTCGGGATGCCGCGTGTCAGCGCAAGCAGAAGCGCAAAGGCGTGTTCGGAGATCTGAGTGCCATACAGCCCTCGGCAATTGGTCAGAACCACCTCGCTCGCTTTGAAGGCAGGATACATGACCCCTTCAACGCCGGCGTGGGGTTGATGTACCCAACGCAATGATTTGGCTTTGGAGAAATCGGCTTCACCGATATGCCCGAAGATAATTTCGACATCGGAGATGTGATCGCCGGCTTTCTCTCCCAGCGGCAAAAAACGGATTTCTACCTCCGACGGAGCATCTTCGAGCATCGCTTCGACTTCTGGTACTTGACGGCTCGCAATCAAGATTTTGGGTTTAGACATAATCGATTCCTTTCATATTTGGAGTTCAGAAGTTCTGTTTCTGCTTGGAACACATCACCGCACAAAACGCATATCCAGTTTGATTATACCAAAAACAACTTGCTGACTCAACAGAAATTGGTAGACGAAGCCAATTTTTCACTTGAAGTCCTGTCCGTTTTGAGTTAACATGACACGGAAATTGAAAATAAAGGATAAAGAGGAAATTAGGAAGGTAAACCTATTTTAACTAATTTTCGTGAATAAGTTCCCGCAAGAAATCAGTTATCATGCGGGTCCCGTGGTTTAAAATATATACTTTAATAGAGAAATTTAGTTAAGGAGACACTTGCCATGATTGAAGCATTGACAAATTTGGCCTTTGCAGCAACGGAACAAAATAAAGAAACTGAGGAGATTCCCGTTTGGTCGGGCGATTTAAGGCGGGAAGGGAAATCTCGCACGGGAACATCGAAATCCTCAACCGCCAAGGGACTGAACTTGATTGTCATCGTGTGTGATACATGGCGTGCCGATCACTTCGGGTGTTATGGCAGTACCAGAATCAAAACGCCGAACCTCGATAAGTTTGCTCAAGAAAGCACTCTTTTCACGAACGCCTACGCGGACGGTTTACCCACCATTCCTGCGCGGCGGGTGTATCACACGGGCAAAAGCATCCTGCCTGACGCCAGATGGAAGCCGCTTGCCAACGATGATATAACCCTTGCCGAAGTTTTGAAAAATCACGACTTCACGACCGGGTTCATTGTAGATACTTATCATCATTTCAAACCGGATTATAATTTTCACAAGGGGTATGATTCGTGGCAATGGATTCGGGGGCAAGAGACAGACCTTTGGAAGAGCGGTCCCAGAGAGGAATTTAACCCGCGGGATCACATGCCTGACCACTTATGGAACGAAGGTTACGACAATAACATGCGGCAGTACCTAATGAACACGCAGCACCGAAAGGGCGAAGGCGACTACTTTTGTGCGCGAACCTGCAGGGCAGCGGTGGAGTGGCTAGAGCAGAATATGAATAATCGTAACCCATTTATGCTTTGGATGGACATGTTCGATCCCCACGAGCCATGGGATGCACCTCCGCGTTTTCAGAAGATGTATCGCGATGAATATCCGTACGAACGTTATCTATTTGGATACGGTGTCAGAGCGGCGGATGTCCGTCCCGAAGACCTCCCTGTGATACGCGATCTCTATGCCGCGGAAGTGACCTTCAGCGACTATTGCATTGGTCAGTTTTTGGAAGGTGTGGTGCAACTTGGGTTGATGGACAATACCGTCATTGTCTTCACAAGCGACCACGGTACTCATCTTGGAGAACAGGGATGTGTTCAAAAAACACCTGCTCTGCTTAACTCAGCCGTCGCTCAACTCCCGTTGATTATCAAGCACCCTGACGCGCAATTTGCTGGAAAGCGCATTGATGCCCTTGTCAGCGCGACCGACTACATGCCAACGTTTTTAGGCTTGCTCGGCATTGATGACTATCAAGGGGCGGATGGAACAAATGTGTGGAAAGTTGCAGAGGGCGAAGTATCGTCCGTCCATGACAGGCTCTTTACGGTCTTCGGTCGGTTTGGAGCCGTCCGTGACAACGAATGGCACTATTTCCAGCATATCAAAGGTGATGACAAAGGAAAAGGTCCTTGTCTTTATGACTTGAAAAACGATCCGGAAGAAAAGAGAAACGTAATCAAGGAACATCCACAAGTCGCGGCTCAGATGAGAAAACAGATGGAAAACCGTCTTGGGGTTGAACTGCCAGACGTGAGATGAAGGTAGCCGAATTTGCAAAAATTCGGTTCTGAATTCCCCGTTTCACAGCCTGCCCCGATCTATCGGGGGGATTCAAAGCAACTTGCCAATTCAGCTACCCCTCAAATTGAGGTTCATCCTGAAATAAGAGGTCAAATGTCAACTACCCCGCCATAAATGGCGAGAGCTTTTGTAGCAGGACTCGCCATTGTAGGTCTTACGGATTTCTCGCTTCTTTCTCCCATTAGGGAGTTTTTCGGGGGCGTTTACAACCGCCGCACCTCCACGAAGGGTCGAAGCAACCCTGTACAGTACAGTCTAGCAGAAGGAGTCGGTTTTGTCAAACAAAAAAGAACGGGGAGGAATGCGTAACATTCCATGACAATGAAACTTCATCCGCCATTCGAGTTCGAAAAGAAAACAGATTGGCGTCCAAATCAGAAACTGGTTCACAGTGGATTCAAAGACCTAAAGTACCTTCCTCGAACTGGCTGGAATGCCACATTAGCTGCGTATGCTTACGCCACACGACGCGATATGACAAGGTTTCCAGATTTAAACCTGTGGGCGGCAATGCACAACTGTCCCGCCAGTGCGCGATATGAGGAACTCGGCGATGACGCTATCGTGCTTTGGCATGGAACATCGTCAACACGGGCTGAGAAAATCGCCGAATTCGGGCTTTTCCACAAGCGCGGGCTTTGGACAACGCTTAACCCACAAATTGCACATGGGTACACTCGCGGACGTTCCAGTGCGTACGGAGCAGGTTCAGCGACCGTTGTT
This sequence comes from Candidatus Poribacteria bacterium, assembly GCA_022567695.1. GTDB lineage: Bacteria > Poribacteria > WGA-4E > WGA-4E > PCPOR2b > JADFGN01. Next base: position 21,177 of record JADFGN010000050.1, read on the forward strand.
CTGTTGTTGGATCGGCGGACCATTCAAGAGGGAGAACATTACGACCACGATTCGCCAGAGATCCTTCGGTTTCGCTGCGGCATGCCACCAGAAGTTATCGAATACATCCTCTGGGATGATCGGATTGAGTTTCTGGGAGAAGAACGAGCAAAGCAACCGAGGCCTTGGGGAACCGCACGCTTCAAAAAAATAGATGGTCGATGGTATCCCCGCTCTCAACCACCTGTCAGATTTGACGACGAACACGCCTACTCCGATAAAGAGGAATGGCTCCAGATCAGCATTCAGCGGATTCTCTCTACGCTCGAATCAGCACTTGCAATTGAGGTCTTCTCGTCGCTTTATGCCACGATGCACCCGTGGGAGGCCTTAACTCACGAGGAGATTTTTAAAACATTGGATCTCCTATGCGGTGGAGTTCAACAACGACGGCGATCGAAGCAGTTCTCACTAACTTCCTAAAACATTGACCCAATGGATGATCAGAATTTACATCCCGATCGACTTTCCCGAATCAAGCGGCGATTGCGCAAATCTCGCCTTCTATCGATTTTCATGGGATGTCCGTATCCTGCGCCACGTTGGGAGAAAGCCGTCAAGCGAGTTATCCGCGAACTGGGTCAAGAAGTGAGAATCCTTGACTTGGGGTCGGGTTTGGATCGACGCGCGCCAAACGTGGTTAATCTTGAGCTTGAAGCGAACCCGAATGTTGACCTCGTTGCCGACGGACATTTTTTGCCCTTCAAAGATGAAGTCTTTGATGCGGTAATCACCGAGGCAGTGCTTGAGCATGTCCGTGAACCTAAGCAGATGGTCGCTGAAATCAATCGTGTTCTCAAAACGCACGGGTATGTGTGTGCAGCTGTTCCATTCCTGCAAGGATTCCACGCTTCTCCCCATGATTACCAGCGTTATACTGTACCGGGCTTTGATTACCTATTTTCCGAATTCGTGAAGATTGAAGGCGGCGCATGCGCCGGACCAACGGCATCTTTGCACTGGATGTTTCGGGAGTACGTCGGGCTTTGTTTATCGTTCGGAAATCTGTTGCTCGCAAAGCTAATCTCTCTGACTGTAGGCTGGCTGACGTTCCCGTTGGTGTGGTTGGATTATTTGCTGATGTACAACAAACATTCGCACATTCTGGCGTCTGCCGTGTATTTTATTGGGCAGAAGAACGTTATCGACACGAAATAGGGCTGGCCTTAAGCAATACTGAAAATCACTTAAAAAGGAATCTTTAATGAGCAACCCGCTATCCTACAATGGATTACAGCATCAGATTCGGCAGATAGAAACGCCGGAAATCGAAACGTGGAAAAATGAATACAGCGACAGGGATTACACGATCGAAATTACAAATCTGGAATTTACGGTAGTCTGTCCCAAAACCGGGTTGCCAGATTTCGCGACAATTCAAATTACTTACATTCCAGATCGCGAGTGCATTGAACTCAAGTCATTGAAGGAGTATTTTCTGTTTTACCGGGATGTGGGAATTTTTCACGAACACGTTGTCAACAAAATCTTGGAGGATTTTGTTAAGGCGTGTCGTCCACGAAAAGTCGAAGTTGTTGGAGATTTCAACATCCGCGGTGGGATAAAGACCGTTGTTCGTGCCAGCTATGAACGTCCTGAAAGTGAGGAATAGGAAATTGAAGGAGCGAGGAAGTGAAGGGGCAAGGATACAATATGCAAAGCCCTTGGATGCCGTATTTCTGATTCGTTTCACGTTTGACATTTGAGGAGAAAAATCAATGATTCAAAAGACAGAAATCGTAATCGTCGGTGGCGGTATTTGGGGGTTAAGTACTGCTTATCATCTGGCCCAGATTGGACAGAAGCAGGTGTGCGTTTTGGAACGCAATCCAGAGATCGCCGCAGAAACAACACCTCAAGCCGCCGGATTGGTAGGTCAGATCCGGTCTACTCGCGTCATGATGGGAGCGATAAAATACGCGCTGGAACTATTCTCCCAATTTGAACACGATGTTGGGCTGCACCAGACCGGGAGTTTGTTAATAGCACTCACACCTGAACGCATGGCAGCTTATGAAAAACAGGTTGAATCTGCTCATCAAAACGGAGTCGAAGCAGATTTTGTATCC
>JADFGN010000051.1 GCA_022567695.1 Candidatus Poribacteria bacterium
CCAACGCTTGAGAATGGCGATGTTGTGCGCTGAATTCTCGGGCCTTCGACAGAGCTTCTGCTTTTTTATTAAACACATTAGATCTCAGCTCTATTGCGTCGATGTTGTCTGGGCTAATGGCCAACAGTCGGTCTAATGTATCAATTGCGGATTGGTATGCCTCGTTATCATACTGGCGTTGAGCAAGGTTCAACATTCCGCGCGCCCTTAGTTGAACAACGTGGCTCTGCTCCTGACGCCATAGTATCCCGAAGGTAATGTTGCCACCGACCAGAAGCGCTATTAGGGCGAGACCAATCCAAACTTGAGTCTTAGTTTGCTTTAGTCGCTCGGCGTGTGTCGATTGTAATTCGGCAATCTCTTTATTGAGATTGCTGCTATCGCTCTCCAGCTCGGCAATCTGTGCTTGAGCGTTATCGAGTTGCTCGGCGCGTTTCTGACTTGTTGCTCTTAGCTGTTCGATCTCTTTATGGTAAGTTGATGGAATCTCATCAGGCGCAGGTAACCACGGCGCTAGCCCTTCCCACCTTTCGACTGCCTCCGCCTCTTTGTTTGCTGCAACCACTTCTTCCAATCCACTCAGATATTCGCGCAGCTCTAACAGATTCTGTGCGCGATTCGCACCTGCTTTGGCTTCTTCGTCGTCCGGATCAAGTTCCAGTAGTTTTTTCCACTGCTCAATGGCGTCATGATACCGCCGTTTGTCGAAAGCCTCCTTTGCCTTTTGACGATACGATTCAATCTCTACCCGGCGTTGCATTTCCTGGTATTCATCCAATTCCCGCTTCGCCCGTCTCAAGGGATGCTCTTTTACGACCCAGCGGCGGACCAGTTCAATCGTGACCCGATAGCCCCGTCCATCGACATCCTTCAAAGTCTCCCAGCCAACCAATTGGTCCAATACCGCAATCAACTCCGAGGGGAGAAGCTGTACATCGTGCCTCTCCAAGATAGCTTCAATGGCCTCCTGGGTAGCATACGCACCCTCCAGCACCACAGCCGTACCTCCCTCTGTAGCCTTAGCCACAGCGGATAGGATACCCTCTGTAGCCTCAGCCACAGCGGATAGGATAACACGGCCGATGACGGACAGCCCATCCCGAAACCAAACCAAGCCGCCGGTTCCCCTTTCGATTGCTGTGTCAATGACTGCATGGACATCTTCAGCGGTGACGTGTGCTCTTTCCTGATCGCGTGAATAGTGGAAGAGCTCGTAGCCCATCAACTGCGTAAAATATGGGTGTCCCGCTGTGAGATTCAAGATTGCTTCGATGGCGCCCTCGTCAAAATCGAGCGTTCCTTCTACAGGTTTAACGATAAGGCGTCGCGCAGATTCACTATCCAACAGAGAGATATTTTGATAAAGCGCCTCTCTGAAGAGGCTCTGAAGTACCGGTACTTCTTCTAGCCTGCGTCCCACGACCGGAATAATGAAAAGCCGCTTTTCTGCCTGCAAGAGCCGCTGCAAATAGGGAAAGAACGTTCCAGCTGCCGTATCCTCCTTATAGTCATTCAGAACATCAAACTCGTCTAACAATAGGAGCAAGCGTTTGGTGCCGATAATTTCATAAACTGCCGAAAGAAAGCGGCGTTGAAAGTAATTCGGATCTTCCTCGAACTCAGTCGAATCGTCGGGTAGCGGGATAGCTTCATCGTATTCATCCTCCAGGGAATCAGCAATCGCCTCAGCAAGGTTATAAAGTACCTCGGGCAGGGGGGACGCGGCTTGTCCCTGGAGGTCGAACTGCACCAAGTGAACATCTTCCTGGTTTACAAAATGTTGAATATGGGATAAAACGGTGGATTTGCCGATGCGCCTCTGGCCATACAGGAGCATAATTCGGATGCCGGAATCCAGGCCATCATTGATGAACCGGAAGATGTCTTCCCGTCCAAAGAAACGCTCCGGCTCTGTAATCGGGCGACCTACGATATAGGGATTGCGCTGCTGAGTGATGGGAACAGCCATAAATCTATCTCTCTATTATGAATGGATAAGCGCATGCTTTTATGCGGAAAGTATACTGAAAATGACGTGGTTCATCAAGGTAAAATAGATCTCACACCAGGTAGATACGAATCGCTTGCATTTACCGTTTCTGTAATGATTCCTGAATTGCCTGCAAGTGACCCAAATACTCTTCGTTCTCAGGCTCGACCTGTAGCACCTTCTGAATGGTGGCTTCCGCCTGTGCGTATGCTTCCCGTTTATAGTAGACCCATGCCAGGGTATCCAAATGAACCGGATGCGGCTGAATCGATACCGCTTTCTGCGCGAGTTGCAGGGCTTCGTCCAAGTGGATGCCATTGTCGGCATAGAGCCAGGCAAGGTTATTCAGGATTTGGGCGCGAGTGGGTTGTAACGCTATTGCACGCTTATACGACTGAATCGCTCGATTCAATTCACCGCCGTTGTTATAGATTGCGCCGAGCACCGCATGCGCGTGAGCGAAGTTTGGGTCGATTTTGGTTGCTTGCTCGTAGTGGCTTGTCGCTTGTTCGATTTTCCCTTGTCGAAGAAATGCATGCCCCAACGCACTATGTGCCTTTGTCGATGCTGGATTCAGCGTCAGCGCACGTTGATAATCGGCAATGGCAAGCGGATACTTTTGGAGCTCGGTGTATATCGCACCCCTGCGGAGGTAGGCGTTTAGGTAGTTTGGGTCTAGCTGAATCGTCCGTGTGTATGTGCGAACCGCCTCGTCTAACTTATCGCCCTGTGCATAAGCTTCGGCGAGATTGAAATGAACGTTGGAGTCTTGGGGATTTCTTTCGACATATCGCTTCTGCCACTGGATCTTTTCCTCCGCCTCACTCAACTTTCTGAACCGTGCGAGTGCCGCCTCCCCTGCCCGCATATTGCCTTGATGTATGTAGGCCTGGGCGATATTGTAGTATGCACTGATATGGTCTTCATCAAGAACAATCGTTCTACGGAATGACTCCAGCGCGTCGTCCCACCGCCCACCCTTGACGTAGGCTAATCCGAGCTGATAATACGCCCATGCGAGGTCTGGATTGAGGAGAATCGCTCGCTCGTAAAGGGGGACGGCTTTGTCATATTGCCCCGTCCGAGAGTAAACGAAGCCGAGATTGTGGTGTGCTTCCGCCAAATCTGGGTGAATTTCGAGAACACGCTGATACGTGTCTTTTGCTTCGTCGAACTGCCCTAAATCGGTGTAGACACTCCCGAGACCAATCCATGCCTGTTTCCGCTTCGGGTCGCGTTGTAATGCGGCTTGATAATAGCGCAGGGCCTGGTCGAGTTGCTTCGTTTCACGGTACGCCTTCGCCAATTCAACATATGCGTCTACCCGGTCTGCATCTAGCTCAATGGTGCGTTGATATGCCTGAATTGCACTGGCATAATCGCCTAGCAGCGCAGAGACGTAGCCGAGGCCACCGTGCGCACCAGCGGCGTTCGGATAGGCGGCTATCGCTTTGCGGTAATACATGACGGCGGTGTCTAGACGGTCTTCACGGTAGGCGGTAGCGGCCCGCTCGAGGTAGCGATGAAGGCTTTCCGGTGATTCGGCCTGAGGTGAGATTGCACTGACCAACAACCAAGCCGCACTCGTAATTGTCACAACAATGAAACGGAGATTCGCATCGCGCATTCGTCATGTCCAAAAGAAGATAAGGTTGGTAGCAGGAAAGAAAAATGGAAGGATAGCCAGGTAAGCGCGGAGAAATTATGGAAGAATGGAAGGATGAGCGGGCACGTTTCACACTTCCACTCTCCAAAAGGCATTTCGTGTTAAGCACTCGTGCTCACACCTAATACTTTGTCTTTATACCTGCCCATGTGGTGGCGAGCTTGTCAAGCGGATCGACCGGAAGCGCGAAATCGCCCGTGCCGTCCACCATATCAAAAACAACCTCGGCCTCCGCACCGTCGTTGGAACTCAACGCAAAGCTGGCGACGACTTTGCCCTTCATCGCGATATCAGCCGATGGCCCAAGTCCACCACCTGCTTCTGTCCACGATTTGCCGTCTTTCGATGTAAACGCTGTGATGGTATCGCCTTTCCGTGTGAGCCTGAAATAGATTGGCAAATCGTAATCCGCGCCGCCCTCACCAGGACCTGTTGGACCGCCCTGGATATCGCGATGGATGAGTTTTAAGCCGTTAGTCTCCGTCAGATTTAGAAAGGCGTTTGCAGAATCTGCATCGATACTCTGACGAATCATGAGTCCCGCCTTGCCCCAACCCGGGTTGGCCGGCTTATGTTCCGTAACACGTGCCGAGATTTCCATATCCCCGCTTATCTCTTTGTACACATACATCGCGGTGTCCGCCGCATTCCAGATGTCGCCGGTGATTGCAGTGACCGTAATCGCTTCGCCGTTCATCTGATTGGCATCCTTTTCGAATTTCACACTGCCTTTCGTCCCGGCGCCGATTTTCTCGCTTTTCCACGCGGCCCCCATACACACATTGGCAGTGAAGCAGATGATGAGGCAAAGCGCTAAGCGCATGATTTTATGAAACGTCATTTTCATCTTTAACCTCCAGATAATGCTTAAGAATTCAACTTTCGGGTAATCCGATCCATTTTTATCGATTTGCTTTCATCCGTGCCCACTGCGTCGTTAACTTGCCTTTTGCATCGACGGACAGTTGAAGATTGACGAATTGGAGGTCTGCGAACCGTGTTGTGTCCGTCCAAGATCGGTCATCAACGTCCTTTTTGCTCCAAATGAGCTTGTGATCACGGTCTCCACCGTCATCGTCATCATTTAAGTGGATGTTGAAGCCGATGACCATTCCGTCTGTCGGATTTATATCCCATTTACCCTTCGAGCTGAGCGGAACGGCGGCTTCGACGTCCCAGCCTTCGGCAGTCTCCACAACAACCACTTCTGTGCCCGTTGTCGCACCGTCACCCGTTCCACCGAGATCGGGTTTCTTCGGGTCTTTACCGATGTTATCAGCGGGAATTGTAATCTGGGAATCCCAATTCCCGTTCTTCGTTTCATACGCAGCCGTTTCGCCGTGATTTGGGTCAATGTAAATTTCGACCGAGTCATCCTTCCAGGAGCTACCGGGAGGCTCTTCGCCGCGGACAATTTTGTCGTCCTTCACGCGGATAGCGACGTAAAGCCATTTATCATCGGCAACCGCCGCAAATGCGATTGAAGCATCGGCCTCGTTCGGTGCGGGGCCTGTCCCCGTCTTGTTATCAACAAAATGCCACCCGGCTAATTGCCAAGCGAAGTCCTCTAAGTCCCCATCAAGTTTGACAGAATTGGGAAAGGCACATTCATAAACTTCGCCAAATTTTCCGCCGACGCCCTGAAATCCGGGCTCAACCTTATTCGCTGCAAATACAGGGACTGCCATAATTGTTGTCAGCACTGCAATTGCAACGATTCGACAACGTAAATCCATGATATTCTCCTATAATAAAGTGTTGAGAATTTCAGATTTCACTTCGTTATTATGTTTAATCTAGGATCGATACCGACGAGAGCAACAAGGCATCAGTCCTTGTCATTCACTTAGTTGCTATTCATCGAGGGGGCATTATGGCAGTCAAAGGGACGGAATTCCGACAGTCCCCGACGTGCCAAAAGGAACTCGTCAACAGCACCTATGCTTCGCGACAGACATTGTCGTCAATTAGTCCGTTGTCTTGAGACGCGCCCAGGTCGTGGTGAGTTTTTCCTGCGGCTCGACCGAAGTCGCAACTGTACCACCGAACCTATCGAAAACGATAGACGCGGAAGCCGCGTCGTTGGAACTCAATGCCAGGCCAACGACAATTGGACCCGTCATTGGAATATCTGCCGATGGTCCAGTACCACCTCCCGCTTCTTGCCATGCACTGCCATCCTGTGACGTGAACGCTGTGATGCGATTACCAGTTCGCGTAAGCCTCAGATGAATCGGCAAATCAAAAGCGACTCCCGCGTCTCCAGGGCCTGTGTCACCGCCCACCGTATCGCGATGGATGAGCTTCAGACCGTTCTCCAGCGTCAAATTGATGAAAGCATTTGCGGCATCGGCATCGACACTTTGGCGAATCATCAATCCCGCTTTGCCCCAACCCGGGTTAGAGGGATTATATTCTTTCACACGTGCGGAGAAGTCCACATCTCCACTCGCTTCTTGGTAAACGTACACGGCGGTGTCTGCGGCCCCCCAGATGTCGCCGGTAATTGCGTTAACCGTGATTTCACTGTTGGTGATTGTTGCGTCACCTTGCGTACCGTCACCAATCTGCGCCGTCTGCCACTCAGCTCCCATGCAGACGCTGGCGGCCAGGCCGATGATGCAACAAATTGCCAAGCACATGCTTTTGTGAAGCATAGTTTGCATATTTCTCCTCCCTTGCATAAATGTGGGTCGGCTTTCCAAAGATCGACGATTGGTTTGTGTCGAGATGTGAATGTCGACCTACAATAGTATCATGTGATGCCCGCGATGAGGATTCACCCAGACATCATGATGAACATTATAGCACAGAAGTCTATCCTGTTCAACACCTAATTCTCGGAAAAACGTTGACCTCTCGCGACGGACGTGATAGAATCTTCAGGAATGAGAATTTCGCCACGCTATTAGGAAGGATATCATGACAACAATGAAATCTGCGATAAGCAATGCCCGAATTTTTTATCTCTGTGCTTTTCTAGCGGGTATTCTGTTTGTGCAGTCCGCCTTTGCTCAGCAGCCGAGACAGGTGCCCGTTCCCAAAGACGCCCTCAACCCACCGTGGCTAGAAGCCCGGAAAGCTGCTCAATTGAGAACGGTTGACAAATTCAAGGTGTTTTACGATTTCCAATTCACCGACAAAGTTGGGGAAAGCGGCATCCAATTCATTCACCAGATCGTCGATGATGGCGGCCGAGATTATAAACCCGTTCACTACGACCATGGCAACGGCGTGGCGATCGCCGACGTAGATGGGGACAGGCTTTGCGACATTTACTTCATCAACCAATTGGGTGCAAACGAACTGTGGAAAAATCTGGGGAACGGTAAATTTGAGGACATCACAGAAAAGGCAGGCGTATCCGTAGCAGACCGAATCGGCGTCACCGCATCCTTCGCCGACATCGATAATGACGGCGACCCAGACCTCTTTGTCACGACCGTCCGGATGGGCAATCTCCTGTTTGAGAATGATGGAACCGGAGTCTTTACTGACATCACTGCCCTTGCCGGATTGGGTTATGTTGGACACTCCTCAGGTGCCGTTTTTTTCGATTATGACCGGGATGGGTTGCTAGACCTCTTCTTGACCAACGTGGGCGTGTACACGGAAAATAAAAAGGGACGCGGTGGGTACTGGCTCGGGTTTAAAGAAGATGCCTTCGTCGGCCACCTCAAACCCGAGCGCACCGAACGCAGCATCCTCTACAAGAACATGGGGGATAACCGTTTTGTCGATGTGACCGAAGGGATGCTAATTGATGAAAGCTGGACGGGTGATGCCTCTCCCATCGACGTGAACAACGACAATTACCCGGACCTGTATGTCTTGAACATGCAGGGACATGACGAATACTACGAAAATGTGGAAGGGGTGCGTTTCGTGAAGAAGAGCCGCGAAGTCTTCCCGAAAACTCCCTGGGGGTCGATGGGCATTAAGGTGTTCGACTACAACAACGACGGCATGATGGACATCTTCATCACCGATATGCATTCGGACATGTCTGAGCTCATTGGACCGATGCGCGAAAAGCGAAAATCCTGGATGCGGTGGCCTGAAGCATTGCTGCAATCCGGTGGCAATAGCATCTTTGGCAATGCGTTCTTCAAAAATGAAGGAGACGGGAAGTTCACAGAAATCTCAGACCAGATCGGCGCCGAGAACTATTGGCCGTGGGGACTCAGTGTTGGCGACCTGAACGCCGATGGCTACGATGACGTGTTCATCACCGCCTGTATGAACTATCCATATCGATACGGCGTCAACTCGGTTCTGCTGAACAACCGGGGCGAGACATTCCTGGACAGCGAATTCATCTTGGGCGTTGAACCGCGACGGGATGGGCGAACTGCCAAGCCTTGGTTTGAACTCGACTGTTCGGGCGAAGACAAAGGACACAGCGATTGCAAAGGGCTAACCGGGCGTGTCGTCATCCTCGGGGCATTAGGCTCAAGGTCGTCGGTAATCTTCGATATAGATGAAGACGGTGACCTGGACATTGTCACGAACGAATTCAATGCCGAGCCGATGGTCCTCATCAGCAATTTGTCAGAAAAGAAGGACATTCGTTATCTCAAAGTGACATTGATTGGCACAGCTTCAAACAGAGACGGACTCGGCGCCAAGGTGACGGTTCGAGCAGGGGCACAATCCTACACCAAAGTGCATGACGGACAGTCCGGATACCTTTCGCAGAGCCTTTATCCGCTGTACTTCGGACTGGACACGGCAGACAAAGTCGACCGGATTGAAGTGCTTTGGCCCTCCGGTCGGAAGCAAGTTGTTACCGGCCCCGTTGAGGTGAACAGGTTGATCGAAGTAAAGGAAGAGTAACAAATGCGTCTGAACCCCTCGCCCTTTAGGACGGGGATGCCCTTAGGGTGGGAGCAATATCCTCGCGCAAATTGCCAACTCTAGGCACTCTAGCTCACTCTAGGCACTTTTTAACTTTGCGCTAACACGACTTGCGATCCCTCCGGTTTCGGCGAGGGGGAACGTTTCATCGGCTCGACCAATGTGACAACTGAAAGTAATGGCAACACAAGCTTCATGGTTGTACTCCGGGATGCGATTCCTGTGGGACAGTCCATTAGCGCGACGGCGACTGACTCTAAGAACAACACCTCGGAATTCTCTCAGTGTATTGCCGTCGGTGACACGCCAAACAATGATTTTAATGATGGAACGACAACGGTAACCGTTACGAATCCGGGGGATCAAACTTTAACAATCACAGATCACCCGGATTCTAATGAAGGGGTCATAATCAGAGTGGATGCTTCTGGTGGATCGACACCAGCCACCCTGAGTGCCTGCGAGAGTGGTATTTTGCTTCTGGATGGAATCGCCCAAGCCAGTTCTGAATTTTCTTTCAGCCCCGGCGATGAAATGGTTGTGACCTGCGGTAGCGTTACTGTCGAAGTGATTCACGGAACTGTCGAGGTGACGCTTGTTCCCGATGAAGGGCTCCCGGCGACCACAAGTCTGAATGAGGGCAACAGCCTGACGTTTGAACCGACGACATTCACCATCACCGCCCCACCGACGAATGTGGATACGGTAAAAGTGGTTGTCGAGGCCGATACCGACACAGAGGCAACGGTGAACTTGAGTGGGGGCAACGGTATGATATTTGACGCCGAAACGTTTACCGTCACGGCGTCATCAACGAATACCGGCGCGATAGAAGTGGTTGTCGAGACCAATACCACAGGCGAGGCGATGGTAGCAACGGTGAGCCTGAGCGGAGGCAATAGCATGGTATATGACGCTGAGACTTCTCTTATCACCGCACCATCAATGAATACCGACACGATAGAGGTTGTAATCGATGGTAAAGAGACCCCCGTCCTACCAGGTGAAGACATCGCCATCGATCCGCCACGTGACATCAAAGCGCGCGTCATAGACAATCTGTCAGCGCACGTTGGTGAATCTAAACGGGTCGAGAAGGCGATTAAGGAAATCGAAAAGAGCATGGACGAAAAACTCTGGATCGATGAGATTTACCTTGAGGCCAAGCATGGGAAGAAGGTATTTGATCATGAGAAGCACGCCGTCAAAGAACTGCATCATCTGGTGGAACACCCGAAAGAGGTCAGTGAGGCAGCCCTGGCCGCAGTCCAGCAAGCGATTGATGATCTGGTGACAGCGGACCGAATCTTAGTGGTAACACTCATCAACGAACTCAGTGATACCACCTCAGTTGACGACAAGAAGCAGAAGCACGTTAACAAGGAGTTGGCTAAGGCACAAGATGAGCTTGAGAAGGGAAATAAAGAGCGAGACGCTGACAACCCTAAACCCGACAAAGCGATTGATCACTACAAGAAGGCGTGGGAGCACGCCACCAAAGCTGAGGATAAAGTTCAAGCCGCTCCGCCGGCGGTGGTTCTGCCTTCAGACTCGCTCGTGCAGCAGAACTATCCCAATCCGTTCAACCCCGAGACATGGATTCCCTATCGTTTAGCAAAAGATGTTCATGTGGTCATCCGAATTTACAACCCCTCCGGGCGTTTGGTTCGGCGGTTAGACTTGGGACTCAAAGCCGCAGGATTTTACACCAACCGGGCGAAAGCTGCCTATTGGGATGGTCGAGATGAATATGGTGAGACGGTTAGCAGCGGTATCTACTTCTACCATCTGCAGGCGGGGGGTTATTACGATACGAAGAAGATGGTCATCTTGAAGTAGGACGAGGTGAATCTCAACATTCTCAAGCCCCATGTGTCAGGCATGGGGCTTTTTCGAGTCTGCCACCTGCTTGGGTGCCAATGCTCCAAAGAAGCCCATTCGTTCGCATTCAAGGCATTTGAACATACGGCGTGGGAGAGAAGTGCGAAGCCGTACCGCTTCTAAAGTTTATGAAAAAGATAATGTGGTTTCAATCCCGATGCCTGCAATTATTGTGTCGGCGGAAAAACCTTAATGCCTTGCATTCATGCGCTCTCCCACGCTCGACGGACAAAAGTGATCGCACTTTCAAAACCCTCTCGTCCCGTGCGGCTTGCCTCCTCGACACTAAGCCAGCCATCGAAACCGCTGTTTTTCAACACGGAAAATGCTTGCTTTATTGGAGCCGCTCCTGTGCCCACAAGCACAGGCTCAAAGGAACCGGGCGTGCGAATATCGAAGGCATGCACGACCGCTACTTTTTCTTTGACATTTTCCAGCAACGCAATGGCATCCTCATCGATGACCAGCGGATTCGCGGTATCAAAACAGACCCGTAAAGGTGTATCGGTGAAATAGCCAAGTATTTTCAAGAAAATCTCGGTGGGCTGCGAGAAATCCCAATACTGCCAAGGCGCACCTTTGGTATGATTCTCGTAAACCAAAGTCACGCCGAGTTGGTTTGCCTCATTAAGCACCTCCCGGAATCCTTCAACCACCCAATATACCGCTTGCTCCTGTTGGATGCCGGGGTGATTTTGCCCAGCAGTTATGCGGACGAATGGGATTCCCAAATCCGCAGCCAAGCGCACTTCTGCTTTCATTTGTTCGATTTCCCTCGCCCGTTGCCTGGCATCTGGATGCGTGAAGTCGGAATAGCACGCCAGTGTACAGGGTTCGATCTCCGCGCGTTGAATCTCTTTTCGGAGGGTGTCAATTTCTCCTGTCTGATGGTTTGGGAAGAATTTGACACTGAAGTCAACGCCATCCAATCCCAATTCAGCAGCAAAACGCACCCAATCTAAAACGGACTTTTTGCCGCTGAATATATCTTCGTAAAGTGAAACTGGTAGACAGCTCAGCTTCATAGGAAATTTCGTGCCTCCTTGGAATTTTAATACTATTTCAAAAATGGGATTTCCTGTAGGTCGGGTTTCCAAACCCGACAGGATGCTGTCGAGATATGAATCTCGACCTACAGCCATTAGGACTTTTCAATTCTAAAACAGTATAAGAGCTTTAAAACCCGATTGTCACCCCAAAATAAGGAATCCGCGGCAACTGGTTGATAACGTCCATTTCGGTGTAATCCGCGTTGTAGTCAAAATCCAGCACATTTTTGCGGTTGTATGCGTTTAGGAGTTCAATATAAACGCTCATCTGCCAGTGGTCGTAAATGAATGATTTGTTAATGCGAACGTCCAAGCGATGGAATGGCGGTACTCTTGCCGAATTGGTCTCGCCATAAATTGGAACATAGACGAGCTGGCCGGTTGTGGGGTGCAGCACAAGTGTCGCGTCGATTACAGGGGTATACGGATTACCTGTCGAATACTGCCACTTTGCCCCAATCTCCCATGTTGGGGTGAGTTTGTAGTTTGCCGTCAATGTCGCAACATGGGTCTGATCGTATGAGTAGAGCCGCCTCAATTCATCGGGGCTATCGCGGCGTTCGGAACGTGCATACGCATAGCTTGCCCAACCAAAGAACTTCTCCCCTTCCCGGTGGCGGAGGAGAACCTCAACGCCGCGAGCAAATCCTTCGCCGTGATTGAGATAGCTATTTTCTTCATCGCGCGTGATTAAATTATTCAGGTCTTTATAATAGCCAGCGATTTTGATGCTAGTCTTCGGTGAGATTTGTCGCTCGATCTCCATGATGTAATGAATGGCTTTGCTAGATTTTACGTTTGGATTGCCAAATTCCGACAGGATTTGATGGGGCTGCGGGCTCTGTTCATACATGCCGTAGGCAAGACGGATCTCTGACCCACTCGGAATTTTGAACTTAAGACTTCCCCTCGGCCCAATAGAGAACTCATCGGTCAGATTAAAATAGTCAACGCGAAGTCCCAGCGCAATTGATAAAAACGCAAAAGGGCTGTACCGACTCTGCAAATACCCTTCAATCTGACTAAATCGCTCGGTAAAGTCCGACTCCACTTTTTCTTCAAACGCGAAATCAAAATCCGCATCCCCCTCGTCGGGAGGACGAGTGAAGAAACTGGACACCCGCGCCGGGGCACTTGAGAGAAGCAGTCCAGATTCCAGTTGGTGTTTCGGCGTCAAACGGTATGTCAGATCTTCATGAAGTTCGAAGCCGGGGACTTCAACCCGCAAAAAATAACCTTGACCGAAGCTAATGTCGAAGAAAGTAAACCCCCGTGTAATGGAAAGATCGGAGGTCAACCGATTTGTGAACAGCGATTTCAGATGAATGCCTTGTCCATTGAAATGATTCTTAAAATGAAATTTCCCTGCCAGCGTCGGATCGTTGCCCACATCCTCTGCATCAAGCTTGAGTTCCATGAAATCATCTGCTGCAAACGCATTGAGTATAAGCTGATGTTTGGAGCTTAAATCGTAGCTGAATTTTGCCTGATAATCCCAGAAACGGGGGAACGCCGTGATTTCTTCAACACTAATTGGCAGCAGGTCTACATAGCTCCGTCGCGCAGCGAAGTACCATGAACCGCGAGTTCCAACTGGCCCCTCAAGCAACCCCTCTGAATAGAGGAGGTTCAAATTGAACTTTCCCCCCAAGCCTTCCCGACTCCCCACATGCGAATAAATGTCAACCACAGCTTGGGCATCTGAACCAAATTCTGCACCAAATCCACCGGCATACACGTCAATTCGTTCAATCACCTCAGAGCTAATCGTTGAGACAAGCCCACCGAAATGGTAAGGATACCCAATGGGTGAGCCGTCGAAATAGAAACGATTATCTTCAGGACCTCCACCACGGATGTATAATGAACCATCAAAATCGTTTGCAACGCCGATACCCGGCAATGCTTGCAAGGCTCTGAGTGCATCTCCGCCTGTGCCGGGGATACGCTTAATCTCCAGCCCTTGTAAACTTTGTTGGCTAACAGTCGCTGGAAAACGTTCGGCTGTAACGAGTACTTCCTCAAATAGAAATTCAACTTGCTCAAGGTAAATCTGGACCGAAGTGATTTGCCCGGACTTGACAATCACGGCCTGATCTTCAGAAATACGGTAGCCAACGGCAAGGACGGCTAATGTGTATTCCCCAGCAGGAAGATTCATGAAGCGAAATTCACCCGCTTCATCGGCGATCAAACGTTGATTATTTTCGATCAGGCGAACGCTTGCGGCTGCTAATCGTTCTCCACTTCCCCGCCGATAAATCGTTCCATGAATTTCCCCTGTTTCGGCGGAGGCGGCTTTTTGGGCGGTAACGGAAGGTGAAAAGGAAACCAACGTGACTAAAAGCAGTGAAACGAAATTCCCCGAATCTATCCTCACGCGCTGTCGTTCCTCCTTCGAGTTAAGGCGTAAATCCAACAACACACCCATATCGACTGAAATCAAGCGTGCATTTGACACGCTCAAAGCCATTTGCTTTTAATAGGGTCAGGTGCTGCTTGATCTCCAAACTGGAAGGGCTTCTATCTTCAGGCGACCGCCGCATATAATCGGCATTGAGCAAGAGCCCGCCCGGCCTCAGCAGATCTCTGGCAATTCGATAGATTCGTTCATGCTCTGTTTCGCCACCCACATCGTGAAGTGCCTGCATTGAAATGATCGCCGAAGGTGTTGATGCTAAAACTGATGACCAATCATCTGCCCTTAAATCCACGTGGTGCAGCGTTATCCTCTCCTCGAAGTCAGCCAAACGTTCTTGGGCAAGCGTTAACATCGGACGGGAAAAATCGAGACCTTCATAAGTGATTTGGGGCAATTTGGACAAGACTACTTGAGCCAGGATACCGGGCCCAGGGGCTAATTCGACAACATGCAGTGAGTCATAAGGTAGGAGGGTCAGGTGAGCGACAACATGGTAAAACACGCTTTCCCTGACGGGATTATTGACACCCTTCGCCCATTTTGTTACATATTCCATACTATGAAAGTCGTGCATAAAAACCTTTCGGTGTGAAGCTCTATCACCCGATACGCCGGAAAATGTGATTAAATCTCCTCACGTAACTAATTTTCGGTATTAAAGTTGTCATTCTGAGCCCTTCGCTACGCTCGAGGAAAAACTTCGCGAAGAATCTCGTAATATAACTGCTGAGAGAGATCTTTCGCTGTGTTCAGGCCTGTCCTCGAGCGCAAGAGCCCCCGGTTCTTTCTCCCCGCAGTTCCTGTATCAGCCCGGAGGTTTAGCTGCGTCCCGGTGAGAGTGGCGATAGAATCTCAATCCAATGGGGGGTGCCAGTTTCTGCTAATCCACAGCGTTCGCGCTTCCACAACGTACTCATTATTTAATCGCAACGCGAGAACGGTCGCCCGTCCCGTTGGTGTGACCCCTACGATATGCGTTCCACCATTTACCCATGCAAAATGTTCATGCCAGCTTTGGGCACGAGGGTTAAAGAGCGATACCAATTCACCGGCTACGGGGTCAGTCGCATGAGTTCTGGGACCTTTGAATTCATTACATCGATAGCACGCAGCCGCCAGATTCTTCCGACTGTCATCTCCGCCAGCGGAACGAGGGAGAACATGATCAATGACCAACGGCATTCCGATGAGTCGGCGTGATGTTTGGCAATATTCACAGCGGTGGCTCGCTTCGGCAGAAACTTGCTCTCGGAGCGAAGGTGGAATTTTTGACACGACTACTCCAACGGCAGGTCGTCTAATGATGGCACCGGACAACCGTACCAACGCAAAATCGCCCAAGCATACGCCTTACGCAGCATCAAACAGTCCGCGTTTAGACGCAAATCCCTGAGTTCCTGCTGCTCTTTCGGCGAGAGCGAGCCTTCGCAGTTTTTCTCGAGCAGTGCTTCCAGACGTTGTTGCTGTTGTTGAGACATCTGACCGTCGGCAATTTTTCGCAATTCATCAATGGATTTGGTTTGCATCGCCAACAATTCAGGATGCATTTCATCTGGTGCGTTTTCAAACGAGGGCGGTAAATTGCCCATGATGCTCTGTGCAGCAAGCTGCTCCGGCGATTTCTGTGTGAGTGCTGCGACATGCGTCAGTGTTCGGAAAACGGGGTCGGAGAGTTCAATTGTAAGTCTTTGCATGTTCGGTCAACTCAAATGTGAGATTGGGAGATGTGAAAATCAACTATATCTTACCACAACGGACGATGGATGGGCAACTGATGGATGAAAAGGAAGAAGTGCGGCTTCCTCCCCGCTAAAGGACGGGGTTTCCGCCGCGAAGATTCTATGAAAGTCGTGCATAAAAACCTTTCGGTGTGAAGATTTATCACCCGATGCGCCGGAAAATGTGATTAAATCTCCTCACGTATACCGCGTTTACGTTGCAAAAATAGATTCGATTATCGGCCACAGTGAATTGATTATATCATAACCTTTGATAGAATCCAAGAGAATGGAAACGCCTTTTCTATAGAAACATGCTTCTATTTAGGATATTATATAGGCGTGAAATACAACGGTGTGTTTCAGACATTGGTTCACATCGAGGGCTGAAGTTTTCAATCAACCTTTTTGGAAAGAATTTCGCTCCAGATGTAAAATGAACCATCTCACACTTTGTCAGGAAAATCGCCGGTACAAGGGGGAATTGGATGCAAGAACGCATGAAAATCGGAATTATTGGATGCGGCACGATTAGTGGAGCATATTTTGGTGGCGCCCAAAAGACCGATGTTTTAGAAATCAAATCTTGTGCGGACATCCGGATGGAAGCCGCTCAAAGCGTAGCAGAAAAGTATGGTTGCCAAGCTGCCAGTGTAGACGAATTGTTAGCCGATGAGGAGATTGAGCTTGTTGTTAATTTGACGATTCCCAAAGCTCACGCAGAGGTCGGACTTGCAACGTTGGAAGCAGGGAAGCACACCTATAGTGAGAAACCATTTTCTGTGGATATCGAGAGCGGGCAGAATCTACTGAAGAAAGCAGCGGAAAAGGGACTTCGCGTGGGGTGTGCGCCTGATACGTTTTTGGGTGCGGGTATTCAGACGTCACGCAAAGCGCTAGATGAAGGGGCGATCGGTAGACCCATTGCAGGAACGGCATTCATGTGTGGTCACGGGCATGAAAGCTGGCATCCCAGTCCGGCATTTTACTACGATGTCGGTGGCGGTCCAATGCTGGATATGGGCCCTTACTATATCACAGCACTCGTCAACATTCTCGGACCCGTCAAGCGTGTGGCGGGTATTACCACGAAGGCTTTTGAGGAAAGAATCGCAACGAGTGATGCGGCGTCTGGCCAACGTATTCCGGTGAAAACAACCACCCATTTGACAGGTGCTATAGAGTTTGCAAACGGTGCCATTATTACGATGATTATGAGTTTTGATATGTGGAGACACAGTCTCCCGTGTATTGAACTCTACGGCGAAACCGGTTCGATGCAAGTGCCCGATCCAAACGGTTTTGGCGGTTCGGTGCGCGTTTCTGCGGCTCGTGACGGTTGGTCCGACGTACCACTCGCGTTTCCAAAAAATGCCCGTATGATTGGTGTGATCGATATGGTACGTGCAATTCAATCGGCTCGACCTCACCGTGTAAGTGGTGCATTGGCTTATCATGTTTTGGAGGTGATGCTTGCGTTTGATAAGTCTTCCCAATCCGGTCAACACGCCGAAATAGAGAGTACAGTGGAACGTCCCGCGCCGCTCCCACCGGGGCTTGAAGAATGGGAGATTGAATAAATGCAATTTGCCACGCGAGATTACGAACGCCATTTCAGGAAGGCTTCAATCTGAATTTGCATCTTCTCCACGCTTCATCTGTTCCGCATTTTTAATTTCATCCTGAAACTGTGGAAGATTTGCAGCGCTTTCTAAGAAGCGATCTAAATAGCGTTGCATTGTCAACCGATCGCCTTTTTTTTGATACGCTTGCGCCAGCCGATAATAAATCAACGGATCGCTTGAATCGATCGATAACGCCTTTTGGTATGCTTTAATTGCCAGATCGAACTGCCCCGTTTCTTGGTAAACCTCTCCGAGATTGGAGTGAGCATCCGCATCGTTTTCATCCAATTCGATAGCCTTCTGATAATACTGGATTGCGTCTTGAAACAGATCTCTCTTATGGTAAGCCGATGCTAAGTTATAATAGGCATCTTGGAATTCTGCATCCAGTTCAATCGCTTCTTGATATGCGTCAATTGCGCCCTCAAATTCATCTTCTCCATCATAAGCATACCCCAGATTATTGTAAAATGTAGAGTTGTCGGGTTCAATTTCAATTGCCTGATGGAACGCTTCGATTGCCTCATCAACTAACTGTATATCGATATAGACCAGGCCGAGGCTGTTATAGGCTTGTGCATTCCTCTCGTCAAACCGTAGCGCGGTTTGAAATTCCTGAATCGCTTTCTCCGTTTCTCCAAGGTCGTGGTAAATCTCGCCAAGTTCGAGATATCCTGACGCATCCTCTGGAGCGAGTGTCATACCTAGTCTGAGTCTGAGGGCTTCACGCTCAAGTTCTTTTTTCCTCTGGCTGCGTCCAGTGTTTTCTGTTGATGGTCCTCGAAAGTAAAGGAAGCCTGCGATTGTCATGGCAAGAAAGGTGGCTGCTATGACAAAATAAAAAACGTAATGCCAGACCCCACCTGTTTCGGTGAGCCAAGTGAAATATTTGCTGTGCTCCGATTTTCTTTCCATGGTTTTATTTTAAATTCTGTAGTGGTCAGGAATATATTACACATTACCGTAAGTCCATTGCTGTGTAGGGGCGAGGCATGCCTCGCCCCCATACGTATGGGGGTGCATAATGTCTTTGCCCACTACATTTTATTTTAAATTCAAACAGAAAAGGATAGCACTAATGATTATTGATACGCACACACATTTTTATGATCCAACCCGTCCGCAAGGAGTACCGTGGCCAAACCCCGATGATAAAGTTCTCTATCGGACTGTACTCCCAGAACACTACAAAGCACTCGCCGTCCCCGAAGGCGTAACCGGTACAGTCGTCGTTGAAGCAAGCAAATGGATTGAGGATAACCAATGGATACTCGACTTGGCGGCGAATGAGCCGTTCATCCTCGGCTTTGTCGGACATCTGGAAATTGACGCCGCTGATTTCGAGGAAAACCTGAACCGATTCGCTACAAATTCACTTTTCCGCGGTATCCGACTCGGCGGTGGTCATGTCAAAGATATCGATAATCAGGCATTTCTGACGAACGTCGAGAAGCTAGCTGCGAAGGACCTTGAGTTAGATCTCTTGATTAATCAGGATGTGCTGCCCAATGTTGGCTTGTTGGCTGAACGCATTCCAGACCTCCGAATTGTTATCAACCACGTCGCAGGGGTTTCCATTGATGGTAGACGCCCGAATGCTGTATGGGTTGAGGGGATGCACGCAGCCGCAGCTCCACCCAACGTCTACTGCAAAGTTTCGGGACTGGTAGAGAGTGCCAAAGATGAACCCGCTCCCACTGATACGGCGTACTATGCACCGACGTTGGATATCCTGTGGGATGTTTTCGGAGAAGACCGCCTCATCTACGGCAGCAATTGGCCTGTGTCTGAGCGCTTCGCCGACTATGCAACTGTGCAGCGCATTGTGACTGCGTACTTTACGCAGAAAGGTGAGGAGGTCGTTGCCAAATATTTCTGGAAGAATGCAAGGACAGCCTATAAATTGAAGATTGAAAACTGACAATCCTCACCTCCCTAGCCCTCCTTCGTGTCCCGCAGGGCAAGGAAGGGAATTGGTTCTCCCCTTTGCGAAGGGGGAGTTAGAGGGGGTAAACACTAAGCCGTCCATCGAAGAAACTCACTCAACGGTTTACGCTGCGGCTTGCGAATTTCAGATGGATAGCCCGTGTAGAAAAATCCGATGATGTATTCCTTATCCGGATCGATGCCAACAAGTCGATACGTGTTTTCTTCCATCGTAATCTGTCCGCTGCTCCATTGCATACCAACCCCCATTTCCCACGCAGCGAGTTGGACATTTTGCATCGCACAACAGGTTGCGGCGTAATCCTCCCGACGACGCTGTTCATCACCATCCTGAATGCAAGAAACAACGATAACTGTCGGTTTGGAGGTGAATTTCTTATAACCGAGTTGGCCGATCTTCGCCTTATTTTTCTCATCAACATGAGCGGCAGCCTTTTCGATTTGGATCTGTCGATATCGTTCTGCGAGTATCAGCTTCGTTTCTTTTCCGATGACCGTAAACCGCCACGGCTCGGTGATGTGGTGATTGGGTGCCCAAATGGCGTAACTGAGGATTTCTTCAATGACCTTTTTCGGTACCGGTTCCTGTTTGAACTTAAATGTCGTCCGGCGAGAACGAATTGTTTCTGTAGCTGTCATACTCATATAACCTCCAAGTTGATTTGGTTATGGTGGTTGCTTCTTCCTTCACAGTGAATTTTCCTTGATTCAGATAAATGATTTGGGTATTGAAATTGTAAACATCCCTCCTATGGCAACCTTCAATAGACTTATGAGTAAGCCTTTTAATCTGACCACCAAATATCACTGCCAGCCGATAAGTCTCAAATACCCCATCCAAAGTGCATCTCCCCAAACGAGGTCGAGCAACGCAGCAACCACCAGAAAGGGCCCATAAGGAATCGGGCTGTGCGCCTTCTTGCCGCTACGGGCGATAAGTATACCACCTACAATTGAGCCAGTAAAAGCGGAAACGATAATCACTACCAAAAGATCTGGCCACAGACCGAGAAATAGCCCAAGCACACTCATCAATTTAATATCTCCCCCACCCATTGCAGGCTTACGAAAGATTGCGCTACCCAGCACCGCAATCAACATCATCCCACCGCCTCCGGCTACTGCGGCGATCAGGTGTTTGATGAGATACCCCCAATCGCCTTGGGCGAGTGAAATGGAAAGCGTAATCGCCAAACCGAGAATCAAACCGACGACGATAATCGCATTGGGGATGATGTACCAGCGTGCGTCGATCCAAGCAATCGGCACGAGCAATGAGACGAAGAGACAACCCCGCAGGAGATCTAAAGTCAGACCGAATCGGTAAAACATCAGCAGAAAAAGCCCGCCCGTGATCAGTTCGACCAAAGGATAGACGATCGAGATTTTCGTTTTACAATTTCTACAGCGACCTCGTAGGAGAAGATAGCTCAAAACGGGAATGTTATCGTAGAACTGAATCGGCACTTCGCATTCCGGGCAAACCGATCGGCGAGGGGAATGAATGGAGAGCCCTTCGCGCGGTATTCGATAGATGCAGACGTTTAAGAAGCTACCGATTGCTAGGCCAAGTATAAAGATAAAAATAGAAATGGCTACCACCAATGCTTTTCTCCTTGTCTGCCTTCAAGATAAACGCGGCTAATTTCTGAGATTCCTCCGAGCTTATACTTCGCAGGAACACGAGCGTGATTTGAGGGAATACAAACTTTATACGACTCGTGAAGGATCTGGTAACTACCGCCCCACGGCGTTTTGGGGATTGATTCCAGGTAGCTTCCATCCCATCCACCAACCCCCGGATTGGTGATTAGGTCTGACAACTTTGGGGGGTATTCGCCAGTGTGCTTGAGATATTTTTTGATTGCCTCCGCTATCATATCCACATCTATATCAGCTTGAGAGACCTTTCGATATTCTAGCCATGGGGGAAGCGTCAGCACAATAATGAGGCTTGCCAACGCAATTAAAATGAGCAGTTGAATGCGCGTCATTCCGGAGACTTGACAAGACAAATATTTCATCTGACCGATCGGAGTTACCTCACTTTTAAGAAATCATGAAACCTCTGGACGCTTGAGATTATACTTCGTAAGTTTTTTGTAGAAATTGCTTCTTTCAATTTGCAATTGCTCCGAAGTTTTCTTGACATTCCAGTTATTGGCTTCAAGTGTTTTCATGATGAGGTTAGCTTCGGCCTCATCGACCATTTTTTGCAAAGATTTTCCAGCTTGAGAACTGGGTTCCATAGATAATGCTGTGCTAATAGGAGGAGATGAATCACGCGGGACTGGTAGAACTTCCATCACATCATCGGCAGAAATTACGTCGTGCTCGACCATGATGAGCAATCGCTCGACGATATTCTTTAACTCCCGGACATTGCCGCGCCAACTGTACGATTGCATCACCCGAACTGCACTCGAATCAATCACTTTTGGCAAACGCGCATTTTCCCGATGAAACTGTTCAACGAAATGTCCCACTAATAATGGCAAATCATCAAGCCGTTCGCGTAGCGGAGGAACAACAATCGGTACCACATTTAGGCGATAGTAAAGATCTTCTCGGAAATTGCCGTTTTCGATCTCCTTCTCCAAATCTTTATTCGTTGCCGCTACCACCCGCACATCGACACGTAATGTACGGGTTCCACCTAGGTGTTGCAACTCCCCGGATTCCAGAACGCGCAACACCTTCGCTTGCGCCTTTAAGCTCATGTCGCCGATCTCATCAAGGAAAAGCGTACCATCATCGGCAAGTTCAAATTTACCACGCCGTTGAGTTGCTGCGCCTGTGAACGCGCCACGCTCGTGACCAAAGAGTTCACTTTCGATGAGTTCGTCAGGCAGAGCTGCGCAGTTCTGAGTGATGAACGGCTTGTGATTTCGCTGACTTTGCTGATGAACTGTGTTGGCAACCAGTTCCTTACCTGTACCATTTTCTCCAGTAATCAGTACTCCCAAGTTGCTGGATGCCACCTGACGGATCTGGGAACGGAGCCTTTGTATGACAACGCTCTCTCCGACCATCCCCTCCTGTGTACCGATTTGATTCCGCAGTATCTCATTTTCCCGTGTGAGGTGTGAAAGTTCCAGCAGGGGTTCAATCGTCAACACGATGTCATCGATGCTTGCCGTCTTAGGAATATAATGCCTCGCGCCTAACTTTATCGTTTGGACAGCGATCTCAATCTCTTTTTGCGCGGACATCATTACGATGTTCAGATCTGGTTGCATCTGCTTCAACTGCTTCAATGTTTCGACGCCGTCTAAGCCGGTGGGCATAATAATATCCAGCAATACCAAATCGACTGGCTGCGACGCGCAGATCCGTAGGGCTTCTTCGCCACTTGAAGCTGTCATTGTCTGATAGCCTTCGAGTTTCAATCCCTGCGCAACCATCTTCAATATATTTTTTTCGTCATCGACAATGAGTATTGTTGCCATCATAGTTCTCCGCTGTTGGAACTACACATTGACTTGAATTTTGTGGCTGGGTTGTTTAGCTACGTTTCTTTAATGCCCATATTTTGTCAATTTTCGGCTTTGTGGAAGTACGAAACCAAGCACAATCTGATCTCTGGGGATTCCCATTTCAATCAATTCTTCTGCAATTTCCATCTCGGTTGCGTTATGTTGCAGCCAAACTCTACCGTCTTCTTTTATATCGATATGAATGGAAGTGTGATGAATCCGTTTTGGACCATCCCAGCCGATATCCAGAAGTTCGAAATGGTCCCTTTCTTCATCAAAAAGAACTTCCGATTCGATATCGCCATTCGCTGGTTTAATTTTCGCATAGTCCAAAAGCAGCAACTTTATGATTGTTTTGTATTCTTCCCGTCGATCCATTGTGTAATCCTCTCCTCAAGTACGTCGTAAATGATTAACCGAATCTGCTGATTTTTGACCAGCAGATCCACAACCTGTTCAGAGAAGATGCCGTAATAATACGAGTTTTTCAGTTATCATCCGAATGCAGTCAGACCTAACCCCTCCCGATAGATCGGGACAGGCTCGGCCCCCTTCTTAACCTCTCCCCCGGCCCCTCTCCGAAACAGAGAG
>JADFGN010000529.1 GCA_022567695.1 Candidatus Poribacteria bacterium
CATCTTCTTGCCAGAGCTTCAGGACAATGTCCATCGCCTCCAGGGTCATCAGCCCCTGCGTCCTCGGATCCGGCAGGTCGAATAACCCCCAATCGGTCGGCACGCCGCCCTGCCCAAAGCCGACGTTGAATCGACCTTTCGCCAGATGGTCGTGATAAGCAAGTCTAACAGCGACGTTGGCTGGGTGGTGTTGGGTGATGATGGTCACACCCGTCCCCAATCGAATGTTTTTCGTTTGTGGCAACATGTTAGCGATGAACACATCGTTAGACGGAATCGGTTCCCACTCGGCGGTGTGGTGTTGACCGATCCACGCTTCGCTGAAACCCAGTTCATCTGCCCAAATGATGCACTCTCTGTCCTCGTCAAAAGTCTGTGTCCGGTTCTTTTTCGGTGGATGCAATGGCATCATGAACATACCGATCTTCATAATTCACCTCGCAGGAATTATAGATTAGGTGCTACTGAGGATTGGTCGGGCGAATAACGTGTGCTAGCATCACGCCCCCGGTGGCGTGATTGATGCCCAGATTGCGATACGCAAAGTAAGGACGTAGACCGTCGTTGTTCCAATGCGCATCTTTTGTGCGAAAGGCAAACGTTTTGGTCGTCTTTCCAATCATCGTGCAGTTCCTCCTTGCTATTCCGGTAATGCCGCCTTGAAATCTGCGGAATAGAGACACGTTGTTTCCCAATCAACGCCCATATCGTAGCACTGGCAAGAATCTAGGTCAAGCGAAAAACGGTTTGAGTGCGTTCAAATAAGTTATCATAGCATGACCTTTGACCAGTACCGATTAATTGCACATTTAGAATCAAATCTAAAATTCGCTCAAATGGCCGCCTTCGAGTCACGGCACTAGCGTAAGTTATGTGCAACCGAATGGGGAATCGTTACTAAAGTCTGAAAATGGAACCCTCTTTTCGGGCAGATAGGAAACGGGTTTGGACTCATTTTCGCTTTGCGCGGTTTTCTGCCCAAGCCATGAATTCGGCTTTAGTCATGCAATTTTAACAAAGTCGAGGTAAGCATAACGCTTGTGATGATGAGGTTTGAGTCGAATGAAGCCATTGATGGGTTTGTAGCAGACAAAGTATAAAAGCCTATCGCCCGTTCAAAGGAGGGCGGCGTATCCATAGCCTGTGAAGGCATCAAGCATCCCCTGGCTCCTTTGGGCATCGGCGAGGGTTTTTATCGCTTCCCGGGATTGGGTTTGAAGCGGTTGTATCTGAGCAAAGGTTTGGGTCAGCTGCGCTATCCGCTGTTGCTGCCAGTCGGAGAGTGCCTGTTCGAGATGGCTCCGCCGGGGGTGCAGCCATAAGCTCGAGTCATGTTTCAGCCAGCCCTGAAACTCCAGCAACCGATTTCGGTGAACGCGGATTTGTTCGTCAATGACTGCCAAGATGTCGTCATGCAGCGCTTCTCTTCGCTCGATATCCTGTTGGATATGTAAAAACAGGTCGTAGCTAGCCTGAAACCGATGGGCAAAGAGTCGGTGGACCAGCGTAGACAAATCGGGAGCGTGCGGTGGCTGTTCATTCATCAATGCAAAAAGACATCCGAATTTTAAATGCATTGGGGTGATTGAGTGCCAGAATTGGGGTCGACGATATGACGGTTATGGTCATTAAAATGTTGTGAAGGCGGAGGTTTCGTTTTCACTTCGTTAAAAGAGACGTGAAATCGGAATAACTCAGTCACTGTAAGGTTTTCGGGCGAAGTGTCGTGGATTTATTCGTTTTGTTTTCACGTTCACGTACTGTTTTCAGGTGCGCGAAATCGGAATGTTTCAACGTGAAATCAGTCAGATTCAGTGATAGTATGGGTTTTATGGCGTTTCACTATTTTCCCTCATCTTCTGTTTTCACTTCTGTTTTCAGGGCGGGTGAAATCAGTCAGATTCAGTGATAGCATGGGTTTATGGCGTTTAATATGTCGCAGAATTCCTTTGTTTTCACGTTCCGTTTCCGTTTTCGTTTTCGCGTCTCCTTTTTCTCTTTTCACTTCCTTTTCCCTCATTTCTCTACCTTTTTTTTTCTCTTTACCCTTTCCCTTCCCGTTTTCCTTATGACTCTCTTTTATTCCATCATTTGACTCAATTTCGATCGTGGTTCGCATCTCTCGTTGAGTTGAATTCATTCGCTGGGTACGCATCAATCGTACCGCCCCATTAAGCTTTGCTTGATGGGGTGTGCCCACACGCCGCCTATCACTACTGGACTCTGGCTCATATCAATGCCCTTCACAGTGCTTATCGTAAACAACCTGTGTCGTTCCTTTCCTAAGACCACTCACGATGACCGTTGAAACGATGAATATCTGTCTTCATCCGGTTGAGTATATATTCCATATGGTGTATGGACCTGCTTTGGATGGGTTAAAGCGATGAATCGTATGATTATCGAGTACCCGTACCGAAACCAGTTTGAAGCATGTTCGACCGCGTATAGGTCGAACTGCCCAATTGGTTTCGGTGCGACACGTCGCGACCACAATCCATTGAGCCACACCCTCGGCTTTGATGTCTACCACCCACACCCCTCATTTCGTTTCCTCCCCCGCTGATGAGGTTTACCCGTCTCTCTTCTCTTCTCTCAAACATATAGAATATAGAATATAGAATATAGAATATAGACAGCATAGATAGATAGTATCTATCGTTTATAAATTTTTCTGTTAACTTGACAGTCGTACCTCCATGTCTTCACCTGTCAGTGGTAACGGTTTTAGCAAACCCCCGTCCCCATTTCCCCGCCCCGACCAAACGAAATGAGGGGTGGGTGTTGGGTTTGTGCAATATAGGGCATATGAACGAAATGAGGGGCCAAGAGCGAAATGAGTGAAGCGTGCGAACCAAACGAAACCTTTAAATAGATATACCCCCATCAAACCGGGTATGGATCTCACGTTTGAGATGGTGAAAAAAAACACCATCTTCAAAGACCGCCATGTGCTCACAGAGCTTAAACCGCCCGGTGGCAAGTTTGTGCATCGCGAAAACCAGAAGAAAGAGTTGATTTTAGAGTTAGCACCGCTATTATCCTCGCAGAGGGCATCGAACCTGTTTGTCTATGGGGTGCCCGGCACCGGCAAGACCGCGCTGATGAGTTATTTGGCAGATGAGTTGAAAACACACGCCACTCGTGACGGGGTGCCGATGCAAACCGTTTATGTCAATTGTTCGGCCGCCAAAACCGACACCTTGATCCTGCTCGCGGTGTTGCGACAACTCTCGCCCAAGCACAAAATCCCCAAGGCAGGTGTGAATCGCTCAACGGTGATTCGCCAGTTCCTAAAACACCTCAAAGACGAAGCGCTGAACCTGCTCATTGTGCTCGATGAGATTGATATGGCACTCAAATCCTCCGGTGATGATATTCTCTATTTCTTAAGCCGCGTCAAAGACGATCCCCGTGTGCGGACCAATGTCTGCACCGTCATCATCTCCAACGATGTCAAGGTACCGTCCTATCTACAGCCCAAAACCCAGTCCAGCTTCGGCAGAGCAAAGATTGTCTTTCCCCGCTACGATGCCGCTGAACTGACCGCTATACTCCGTGACCGGGCAAAGCATGCCTTCTGCGATGGCGTGTTAGCAGGTGGCGTGATACAAAAGATTGCCGCGCTTGAGGCGCGTAGCGGCGGTGACGCCCGTGAAGCGTGTGAGCTGCTATACGCCTGTGGAAAGACCGTGATTGCCACCGGCCAAAACCAAGTCACCCTTGGGGTCGTCGACTCTGCACATAAACACTTGGAGAGTGACACGCTGCTCAATGTTATCTGTTTGCTCACACTTCACCAGAAACTGCTCTTGAGGGCGCTGCTTGAGTGTCCCCTACCCACCTCTACTTCCAATGCCGCCTTCAGCGATTACCTATCATTGTGTCATCATGCCAAGACCCCACCGCTCTCAAGACGACGGATTCAGAGCTTTTTAGTCCAGTTTGATGATGCCAATTTAATCGCCTCTCAGATGGGGTATGATAAATCTTTGGGCAAGAAAACGCGATGCATCACGATTCCCTATCCGAAAGAAGTTGTTGCCAAGGTGTTAGCGCGTTTGCGCTAGCTTTGGGGCTGAACCCTTCTTGACGGCATCATTTGTCCATATCAATCATGACCATCCCTTCCCTGAGTCAACTGTGGGCGGGTTAAATAACATTATCGATGGTACATGGCATTGATGACTTTGACAAGCACTTCGAGAATCAGCCGCGCCTTTTGACCCAAATCCCGCGTCTTATCCGGGTGAATCAGCCGCATTATCTGACGATAGACCTTCTTTTGTTTCTCTGGGGTATGGCTACCGAGCAAATCCTCAAACGAGCAATTGGCGAGCAGTTTTTCAATCGTCTGTTCGTTGAGTTGGATTGGGGCAATCCTCTGTTTTCTTCCCTCGGCTCCCACTTGACGTATAAGCGTCTGATTCTCTTGTTGTAGGTTAACATTCTCCTCGTGCAATTCTGCCAACTCTTGGAATAGGTAATGCTTTTCTGCACGTAACTTATCGACTTTGCTCTGGAGATGTTGATGGTGCTGTATGAGTTGCACAAACTCAGGTGGCAGGCTTGTGACATTGCCATATCTGGGGTATCCAACGTAGTATGGTTTCTGCGTGGTTTTGCTAGTCCGTGGCTCAAGGATCAGGTAGTAGTATTGTTCCTGTTGCGGCTCGAATCCGCGGGATGGGTATATCCACGCACCATCAGCGGCTTTCGCCACAAGCGTTTCATCGTCCCAAAACGCGGGTGCAAATATCGCCCACTCGGTTTTCTGCGTTTGTTGTCCGCTCATATCAATCCCCTTTTTCCGAATCAAACGGTGATTGTTCTACTTTCTATTACGTTGGAAGTGGGATTTGGATTAGGGAAATTCAGTTCTCATCGCCAGATATTTGTATGTCACAATAGTGATTTTATATTCCACATAACGATATTTTATCATTAAAGGTTAAAGGTTAAAACCCAGCCTTGTAACCCCCCACCCCAACCTATACTTTAACCTTAATTCTTTTAACTAATTTTCTCTATTAAAGTATATATTTCAAACCACGGGACCCAGATGATTACTGATTTCTTGCGGAAACTTATTCACGAAAATTAGTTATTCAATGTAGCTTGTAGCATAAAAACCCACACCAAGTGTTTGCGTGCAGAAATATCTGCCGTTCTACAGGAGAAGCATCTGTGAAGCAGAAAAACGAGAATG
>JADFGN010000530.1 GCA_022567695.1 Candidatus Poribacteria bacterium
ATACAAAATACGTAACTCCTGTCATGTTTACTTTCAGACAACGCTAAATGATCAAAACACGCCATCAATCCGCAGGATTGCGCTTGTGAAGTCGGCTTCCTGGAAACCCGTTGCGTACAAAATGTTCGTTTCGTCAATGTAGGTAAATATGTTATAGCCAAAGAAATGTACGACTTGGAACTGAAGCCGAAATGCTCTGCCGAGGTCATAGCGTAGACCCGCTCCCCAATCTGAGATGCGTGCCCTAAAGTCGAAGACACGGAAGTTGCGTGAATCAAGTGCCTTGTTGATGAAATCGTTTCTCGTGACAACGAAATAGACAAATGCGCCGGCTTCCTGATAACGGTAAGGATTGTGATTGCGTATCAGATTCACGCCAAGCTGAACCCGATCTTCCCAAAATGTTTGGATGGATTCGTCGTCCTGGTTAAAAACGCCACGAAAGTCCTCGAAATCCCGCGCACGGTAAAAGCTCTTATCAGTGAGTCGAGCATAACTCAGGGTGTTGGACATTGAACCGCGGAGATTTTCATTCACATCGTACGAAAAAGTCACCTTCGCATCAACTGCATTTTGAATGAGGCGTTCGTCGAAATCGGCTTTGTTAAAGAAATCCGCATCAAGGTCATCCTGATTGTCAATTTCGACATCCTCAATGTCAAATGTATATCGCAGCTTAAACTCTGTTTGGAATGCGGACGAGGTTAGCGCAGACGTTAGTGCAAACTTCTTAAATTTTAGGGTTTCCGAGTTAATAAAGTAGAGATTGCCACTATAGTCAATCGCCTTGAGGTTCAGATGTAAGTGTTGTTCATTCTCACGCTCGAAACGGATTAAGATTTTTTCGGCGTATTCACCGCTTGCATAGAATCGTTGAACCCGCCGAAAACGGGTGCGGAAGACGCGGTAAGGAAGCACGCCAAGCTGAAAAGCCTGAGTCAAATTGTCATCAACAACGCCAAGAAATCTCTCAGATTGAAGAGGGTCATATCGTCTTCTGGGCAAACCAGATACATAATCTTTCTTGTACTTGGCTTTATCTGCGATCAAGAGTGTCCCATCGTCGAGCGCAATAATCAGGAAGGGCGAAATGAACTGCCCCGCCTTGTCGCCATACTCACCAAATGATTGGGTGAATTTTCCTTCAGCGCTATATTTCAACACCCGATGCGCCTTTTTATCGACAATAAACAGATTGCCCTGACGGTCTACGGTCATATCCCCAGCCTGAATAACCTGTCCTGCCTTGGGTTGGGAGACCGCGTAAGTCGTGACAGGTTGACCGTTTTCGTCGAGTTTGTAGATTTTACCATCGTCAAAAACGTAGATATTTCCTTGTTCATCAACAGTCAACAAAAAGGAACGTTCGGTGTCCCCCTGCGGAATGATGAGCGCATAATTTCCTTCAGCATCAATTCCGGGGGCGGCGGCTTCCAGCAACTTGATTCTTCTGCTAAAATCTTGAATCGGATAACTGGCAACAAATTTCCCTTCAGAATCAAATCGATGAACGCAGGGGCCGTAGTTAAAGATTTTCGGATCGGATGTGCCTTCGATCGGGACTATGACCCAATCCATCACGTAGATTGTTCCGTCTATTCCGACTGCGATGTCTGTCGGATTGATGAATCGAAATTGTCCGGAGGCTGTCCCCTTAATTTCAAACTGGAAAAGACCATTTGGGTCGAGCTTTTGAATTCTGAAGTTGTCGGTGTCTGTGATATAAATTCCGCCTTCTCGATCGAAAGTCATAAACATGGTTTCAGCGATTTGACCGTGTTGCTCACCCTTTCCGCCAAACTCCTGAACAAATTTAACCTCTCGATGTGCACTTGCGTTAAAATGAAAAAACAGGATGAAAATCCCGATCAAAAAGGTACGGAATTTTGTCAACGATTCACCTCCGCTTGTATCGGACTATTAACCTAAAGTTAAGCCAGTTAATGCCTACCGAATTTCATACTTCAGCTTCACTTGTTTGCATATGTTCTAAACCAACGAGATCTGGCGCGATATCCTTAATCTTGTCCAGAACACCGTTAATGAATCTCGGAGAATCTTCTGTGCTATATATCTTTGCAAGTTCAATAGCTTCGTTAATTGAGACAATAGGGGGAATATCAACGAGGTAAAGGAGTTCATAGGTTGCGCTCCGCAAAATACAGAGATCAATAATTGGCATTCGATTAAGCATCCAGTTTGTCGCCACAGATTGTATGACGCGATCAATTGTCTCCAGATGTTCTGATGTTCCTTTGATCAGCAGATTCGCAAAGTATTCGCTTTCCTCCGCCTTAAAATTTCCAGAAATCAAATTTATGGGCAGTCTTTTTGCTGTAATCGTCACTTTTACCGAAGTTTCCTCCGTCGCCTCTTGGAGGTCGTACACACGGAATGCTAAGGACTCTTCTCTTTCATTGCTCAACTCTGGTTGGACCAGCGAGACATGACAGACTGTTTCCGGTTCGCCATTTTCCATTGTCAATTGGACTTCAAGGTTGGGGTCACTTACGGTTGCTCCATCTGCAAACGTGACGGCGAATTGGACGGGATGGTCTTTAGACAATATCTGGTTGTTGAGGCTCACACATTCGGACATTGAAGTTGCTCCCAATATTTCAACCATGAATCTTTGTTCGCTTTTATTGCGTTGAGCGATTTTCCTTAAATATTGGGTGAAAACCGTGACTTGGATAACTTCAGGCGGGGGTGTCCATTGGATTTCAGCTACTCCTGGGGTTTCGGCGGTCACCTTTACGTCGTCAAAAGAACTCTGTGGCGTAAAGATGATTGGGGGGCAATCAGAGTCGTTGCAAGGGTTTTTAAAGGACTTTGACTCCTCCGCAACGGCCTCTACCATTCCCCAGAATAGGGGTGTCACATGGTTTATCGAATCACCACTAATTTCGTTTTGGTATAACATCTGAAGCGCAAATGCTCGCGCCTTTGTGCGTATTCTCATTAAAATTCGCCCTACATTTTAGCAAGGGATGTTGATGGTGTCAAGATTTTACGCTATCCCCAGCCTTGCCTTTTGTTCTTCCAGCATCTTCTGCTGGCGTTGGACCCGCTCAGGAACAATTCGCTCGCGAGGTGCGGTGATTTT
Organism: Candidatus Poribacteria bacterium; assembly: GCA_022567695.1. Lineage (GTDB taxonomy): Bacteria > Poribacteria > WGA-4E > WGA-4E > PCPOR2b > JADFGN01. The sequence goes on from JADFGN010000530.1 coordinate 3,107, forward strand.
GAAATCGAGGCGAGCGCGTCCCAAGCCACGAAGCACTGCCAATTCGACGGGTGAAAAATCATCGGGGTTTTCACGGTTGAAGTTCATCGGCTCTTTGAGCGAAACAGCCGGGTTAGTAATGAAGCGAGCACGACCAGACGGATTTTGTGAGGCGGAGTGTAACACAAACGGATGAAGCAGGACGAAATCCCCAGCATTGCCGGTAAGTTCGACGAAGTCCTTACACTTTTCAATCAGTCCACCAAATCCACCGGGGGACAAGCCCTCGGGATGTTCGAAAAGCCGTTGCGCAACATGCTTCACGGAATCACATGCGACAAATGTCCCGCCGCTTTGAGGATAGATGTCCGACCAAATAACAACAGTCAGCAAGCCCTGTTCAGGCGTATCAAGAAAATGGCGGAACCAATCACCGTCTTTGTGCCAACCTCGCACTTTTGGAGACGGTGGTTGCCATGGGCGATCTGCGCCAAAGGAAAAGTTGCTGATCAATCCGTCTCCCCACTGCGGGTCAAGGTTAGCAAGTCTCTCCTCGCCGCCGAGGAGATCACAAATGGCGTCCCACGCTTTCGGCGCAACCTTCCGAATGGAGACGTGATTCATTGACGGCAAATGGATTCGCTCTTCCTTCCATGTTGTCGGGTCGTTGGCGTCATAGCCCAGCCGTTTGTAGGCCAGTGCTGTCCACTCTTCAGCGAGCTCGCGCGAGAAGTAGTTTCGGAGAATGACGTGGCCCTTTTCAAGAAAATGTTCGATTTGGGCTTCTGTGAGTACCTTGTATTTTTGCGGCATAGATAAGCTCCTAACAGCATTCAGGATACAAAATACAGAATTCAAGATTCAGAGGTATCATTAGACTTTTGCATCTTGCATCGCTATGTCTTTGGATTTTGATTTATAACTCGAGTTTGACAAAATTTGGAGTGACGCACTTCAATGACCAAACCCCGTCGTAGTGCATATTTCGGAGATGGTCTCAATACGCACTATACACGAATGGCGCTGTGTAACGAAACCAGTTGTGGAAAGGTTCGAGAGGATTACAATATCTGGCAGAGAATGGGACCGCTGGATATAACTCAAGAATTTTTTCGTTCAAACTCAAGCTGTAACTTGAAATTAATCAGATCGCATCCCATTTCCTCACAGCCTATGCAACCAAAGCCGAAACAGACCACGCTGATACACCAATCTGTGCCTCTGGCCAGATGCTTCTCTTCGACATCAAACACTATCACCTGAGGTGAAGTCCCATCGACTCGGGCGTAAAAGCCGACCTGCCCCGGGCCATTAAGTACCAAAGCTAGTTCCTGATCCACAGGATGCCACCAAAGATCGGCACGAATTTGACCGACTTGATTGACCTGAAAATTCCACACACTCTTATTATATCGCTCTGTCAAGTCATCCGAAAGCAGTCCTGGTTTGATATATTCAGGTTGCTTGCGGGCCTGAGATAAAGGAACGGATGGCCGTGCCTTGTGATGAGCGAGGAGATTTACAAACAACTGCCTACCTGCATCTGTCATCTGATCCGTAGGCGAGTCAAAGCCCCACAGCACATAATTCCCCTGACGAGCAATCGGCCAGTGGTGGTGACCTCGTTGAAAATGAGCAATACCCTCGAAGCCGGAGTTGGCGAGTGAGCCATTTTCCTTAGAGTTGAAACCGTCGAATACACCCAATACATATGCCTCGCTGGGTTGATAAACTTCGACAAGATTGTTTGAAATTGAAAGAGGAGAACAAAGCAGTTCAGAATGCTCAACTATGACCTGAGGATTTTTACTACCCATCGAACTACCAAGTTCTAATCCAAGGTGGAAAAACAGGGCTTCACCTCCTCTACCAAACCCAATTAGTTTATGATTTTCAAAAAGCTGACTCAGTTCAGTGGAGGGCATATCTTGCCAAATACCTTTGGTATCGGCCCCTATAATGATGATATCGGGAGATGTATCGGCGAGGAGATCTAGTTCTTGAGCGGAGATTAATGAAACTTGAGCCCCATGTTCCTCCAGATCCGTATAAAGAGATTGAACGTCATTGAGTTGGTTAGAAACAAACGTAATCTGTCCTAACTGAGTCATGTTTTTCTTC
>JADFGN010000531.1 GCA_022567695.1 Candidatus Poribacteria bacterium
GAGCAGACACCCCAATAGAACGGCGCGGAAGGTGATGCGCAACGAATCTGATTGGGGTTTGGAAAGGGAATCAATCTTCGTTTCCTTCATTGAATCATTCTGATGCGTATCTCCATCGGTTAATTCGATTTTCACACAGGTCTTGCGCCAGGGGAAACCGAAGGCGTCTTTTTTTCGCGGAGTCTGTGGAAGACATTAACCAGATCTGCTAATCGGTGTCGACTTGTGTTGATTTTTCGTTGGAGATCTCGGGCGAGATTTGCAAGGAGATCAATCCCATTTTCACGTGCTTTTTCGACCTCCTGTTTAAGTTGAAAGATCCGACTCGATTTGGTATGATTGATTTCCAGACGCAATTCACCGATCGCACGCATCAGCCGATTCATTTCCTGCATCAGCCGCCTCTTTCTTTCGCGGGGTATTTCTTCTGCGAATTCGTCTTGAAGGATCTCTCCGACGTGCATTCTTTGGAGTGTTTGAAGATCTTGGTTCTCGTAAGCATGATTGATCAGTGTCATAATCTGCTTTCGCTTGTTCTGCTGTTCACCATGATTCGCTTTGTCCGGGTGATAAACTTTAGCCAATTTCAAATAGAGCGTGCGAAGTTGTTTCAACTGGTCCTTTGGAAGCGTTTGCTTTTTTTCCATCTCCCCCGATTTCTCGTCTTCCACTCCTATTTCATTCTCATAATCGGCTAGCCGATTACGTTCCGATCGAAAACATGATTCCACGCGCATCTCTAATTCCGTATGAGATACCCCCTCTTGCAGCAAGCGCAGACGAAGCCGGTATTCCTTTGTCTCAAGCTCTGCTTTATCGAGTTCAAAATAGAATTCCGCTATGCGCGCATTATACCCTCTCTCAAAACGGTATACTTCATGTTTGAGATTTTCTAGTGCAAGCGTCATTTCGGTAATTTCGTCGCGCTTTGCCTGAATCGCCATCATCAATTGCTCAATCTCAACTTCATCACGGGTTTTGAGAGGAATCAGGGTGGATGGATTCATAATATCCCCGATTTTCTAGCCTTCACACGGTTGGCTCAATCGGAACACGAGTGGAATAATAAATAGACAACGGCAGCCTCGGAAATTCTGAACCCATTTTATGGGTGACTCACGAAACATCGAGCACCCACTTAAAGTCGTCCAATTATCGAAAATGATTTCCTGGTAAGCCTACTAAATATGCCTCGACCTACTTTTTGCGATAGGTTATACGACCGCGTGTCAGGTCATAAGGCGAAAGTTCGACGGTCACTTGATCGCCTGGTAAAATTTTTATGAAAAACTTCCTCATTCTGCCGGAAATATGAGCTAAAACCTGATGTTTGTTGTCCAACTCGACACGGAACATCGCATTCGGCAAGGTTTCAGTAACCGTGCCTTCTACTTCGATTTTATTGTCCTTTGCTCGAACGCGGCCCTGGACAGACTTTTCAGACTCTCGTTCCTCTCGCGCTTCTCGATAGTCAAGTTGCCTTTTCGCTTTATTGTCTTTTTTACGACTCGTTTTTCCACGTCCGGCTCCACCCGACCTTCCACGTCCGGCTCCACCCGACCTTCCACGTCCGGCTCCACCCGACCTTCCACGTCCGGCTCCACCCGATCTTCTACGTCCGGCTCCACCCGACCTTCTACGGCTACCTGAACCCGATCGTCTACTATTCATGTGTATACTTCTCCTTTTTTTGAATCATATAGGTGAGGGCTTGTTATAATGTGGCTTCATCTTCCGACGAACAAAACAACCTTCAAGTTTATCCGAATCTGATTACTCCTCTTCAAGACTGAAGACTTTTCCTTTTTCGGTGACAAGGTGGCGAAAATAATCAACGGCTTCTTGAAGTTGGGTTTGTGCGTGTTCTTCATCAGTTCCAGTTGATACGAGATCGACCGGCATATACTTTCCATCAGTGCGACGCAAGGCGACGTAGGCTTTTAGGTAAACATCTGGATATTTGCCCATCACCTGCTGCAAAAGCGGGGAAACCTCTGCCTCAAACATACTAACATGAACACGCAACGTCGCTATTTTCGCGCTGTAGCGTTTCGCGATTAGCGGTGCAACGTGGGCATCAAAAATTGCCTTCATTTCGCGAGGCGGGCCCGGCATCATACAAATTGTGGACTCGTCTTTAATCACACTGATACACGGTGCCCAACCAGCGGGGTTTTGGAATACTTCAGCCGTTTCGGGAACAGTCGCCATTTTGATTGCCGCCGTGCTCAGTTCGTCAGAGCTTTTCAGTTGACGCCTCTCTATGAAGGCTGCCATCGTTTCCTCATGAACGACCTGCCGGGTACCGATAATATTCGCAACAATCTCGACTGTCATATCATCAGGCGTTGGGCCAAGCCCACCGGTTGTCAGGATGAGATCTGTTTTCCGGCTAACCGAATCCTCTAAGGCTTCAAGCATTTCATCTGCTTCATCTCTAAGCATAGTTACCCGACGGAGGGTTCCTCCTAATTGCAAGACCTGTTGCGCAATCCAATGTGCGTTTGTGTCCTGAATCTGTCCGAGGATGAGTTCGGTACCGATTGAGAATAATTCAATGACGGGAATGTGTTCCAACTTAACCTCCTCAAAAACGGGTTCGTCTCATTCATCTCCCCATAAATGAGGGGAGTTTTCTGTGACGGTTTCTATAAGATCTGATCGAGAAACTGAAATGCCCCAACCCCGTAAAAACTATGCGCGGCTTCAAAAATCTCAAGCCCCAACTTATCCGCTGCATCAAAGACTTGGAAAATCTCTTTGGCACAATCAAATGCAAACCGTGTCGCATTAATAGGAAAGATTGTGTCTTGGGTTCCGGATTCAACAAACAGTGCTCTCGGGGCAATCAGCCCGGCGATATCATACATTTCCGCATATTTGAGCACGCCCGGAATGTAGTTGTCTATGCAATGGCTGATACTCAAGATGCTGTCGTGGAACGTGTTGAAATATCCACTGGTGACAGCGACCTTAAAACGCTCATCGATTGCCGCCGAGAAGAAGGTCGTAGTCCCGCCTCCAGAGATTCCCATCACGCCGATGCGATTCATGTCGATTTCTGAACGTGTGTCAAGGTAATCAAGAGAACGCATTGCATCGTATACACGCCACCCAACCATGGTTTGCCCAAGCAGGAAAGCGGCTCCGGCTGAAGGTTGACACGATGAATTACCGTTGCCTTGCTTGCGTGCGGCTTCATCCCGCCGATGCCCAAACCCAAACTGTTCAATTGCGAGTGTAGCATAGCCGTGATTGACACACTGAAGGGCGAAATCATTTTGATAGCCGCCGTATTCGGTTCGCATTGTTCCGTCTTCCTGAATCCCGACAATGTCATCAACCCCTCGCCCGTGTCCGTGCAGACAGAGGATAGCGGGGCCGGGAGTTTCAAACTTCTTTGGCAACAAGAGATAGCCAAAAACGGTCATGTTTGGACGACTTTGAAATAGAATTGTTTCACGAGTATAAGTCGGAAATTCCGTCGTCTCCACAACTCGCGGATGCAGGTCGCACTTTTCAGAGGGAAATCCGCCGAGTAATTCAATGAGTTTCGCACGGAGCTTGACTTGCCAATCCTCTGCGACGGTTTTCGTTGAAGCCTGAAACGCCATTGCGCGAGGGGTTTGATCGTACAGTTCATGAGAAAAAGTTAAGGTATCTAAATAATCTTCCGGCATTTGAAGGTCTCCTCCAATCTTTCAGTTCACTACGGAATTAGGAATCAATCCTTCAGCAAATTCAACACCAACCCCGTCGCCATCTTAGGATAGAAGTAGGTCGATTTCTGAGGCATCGTCTGGCTTCCCATTGCGATGGCACTTGCCTGCGAAACAGGTGTAGGATTCATGAACAGCGCGACCCGTCCTCCGCTGTCTTTGACATATTGGACAGCCTCATCGGTTTTTACAGTATAGCTAATCTGCTTTTGATGTTCGGGAATTGTTATGTCAATGCCAAAGAGCTGTTCAATCACGCGAGTGTGGAGCAGTGTGACGTCAAGCCGGTCATAGACAGAGATTTCCGCGTCTTCATCGATTTGTGGCACAAGTAGGTGATAAGCATCTCCACCTATATACATGCCAAACGCAGGGCGTTTACCCGACAGGGCGTGAAGATTTTCGAGGAGTTGGGTTAAATTGTTGGTCGCTGTTACGTCGAAGGATTTGGGGAGTTGGTCAATGGCTTGGGAGATTTGATTTGAACTCAATCCACTCAATAGCCGATGAATGGCTAACACCGCCAAGCCCGGCGATTCCATCCGAACAAGGTTCATCATCACGTAGTTGTAGCCTTCTTCACCAGTCCACTGCAGTGATTGCGCGCGGATTTCGTCCCGAAAGGCAAGGGCTGTTTCATAACGGTGGTGTCCGTCAGCGATGACAAGCGATTTCGATGAAAAGAGCGATTGAATCTCTTGGTTGATTTGCACGTCGTCGATTCGCCAAAGCTGGTGGGTGGTCCCGAATCTCTCAGATACATCAACCACGGGCGCGTTCGCCGCTATGAAACGTGCCATCGCGTTTTCGATTTCGCCTTCGGGATCGGAATAGAGGAGGAAGATTGGACTTAAGTTCGCATGACACTGACGCATCAAATTCAGCCGATCTGCCTTGGGTGCAGCGAGGGTTTTTTCATGAGGAAACACAACGCCCGTGCCAAACGGCTCCAATTTGCCTGCGCCGACCAATGCTCGGCGGGTATATGTTCGCCCATCTGGGGTTGTGAAGGTTTGATCATAGGCATAGTAACACGGAGATGTATCCTGTGCAAGCACCTCAGTCGAAATCCAGTCTCTCAACCGTCCCGCTGCGCGGGTATATTGATTATCTGTTTCTGTGTCATTATCATCAGGCGGACTCAAGATTAAGCGGACAATATTGTTGGGATGTCTGTTTTCAAGGGTCATCCGCTCGTCAGTTTTGATAACATCATACGGCGGCGCGATCACTTGACCGACATCGCCGACGTTTTGGGGATTATAGCGCACCCCACAAAATGGAACAATTTGTGCCATGAAACTCCTTCCACAAAAATAAATTCGTAAGACTTTCTACACTTGAGTCTAATCCCACAACCGCGTACTGAAATACCGTTCACCGAGGTCGTTGAAGACAGTAACAATCACGCCACTTTGGATCCGTTTGGCGACTTCGTAAGCACCCTGAAGGTATCCGCCGGAG
>JADFGN010000532.1 GCA_022567695.1 Candidatus Poribacteria bacterium
CCCACGGTACACGGAGTTGCCCACCTTCATTGAATCGCACGCGACAGACGCCAAATCTGCCCGGTGGAATTTTGCAGTTATGTCCGCACGCATAGCAGTGAACCCAGTCGTTGTCAAGCGTGTTGCACAGGGTACCGACTTGAGTTCGTGCAGCAAGAATCTCTTTGAGCGTCATAATTTCTTCGGATTGTTGTTTGACCATTTTATCTCACCCCGTGAAACCAAGTGATGATTGAAAACACCTTCAACGTGATAACAGATAATTTAGACGTTCACTGAAGGTTATTAAGATGGGTAATGTTAAGACTACCCCTTTGTTCCTAAATATAACTGATTGCTTCTGGAAACGCAAGTCCATTATTTACGCATCCACACGATACTTCTCTAATGCGTTCAAGTCTAATTCACAACCCAAACCAGGGGCTTGAGGCACAGGCGTAAAACCGTCTGCGAAAGTAAATCCCTCGACGATCAGATCATCGACGCGGGTCCAACTTCCAACGAAATCGCTGGCGAGGACGCAGTTAGGGGCAACGCTTGCGGCGTGCAGATAGGACATCTCCATAATCCCGAGGTCATTTCCTGAACCGTGCCAGACCGGAATTCCAGCCGCATTTGCAATTGCCGCAGCCTTGACAAAGTTGACCATCGAACCCCCGAGATTGAGGTAATCAACGCAATCCGCTTTGATCGCTTTGAGGACGTGTTCCGTGCCGCCCAAGTGGAGGGCGAGGGGAAACGGTAGCTTCTCCCTCATATATCTATACTGCGCAAGGACGTCATCCCGCAACCCTTTTTTGGGAATCGGGTCTTCAAACACCTCGACGTTATCCAGTTCCTTCAATTGTTCTGCAAGTTCAAGCGTCTGCTCAACCGTGTGAAAGCGTTCGTTCGGATCGACCGTTACTTTAAAATCCGATCCGGCAACTTCCCAAATCCGCCGCAACCGCTCGACCATCGGTTCTTGGATACGACACTTTGTCTTAAGTCCTGTGAAACCGCGTTCTACAGCAATCTTCGTGCTGCGCCCTGTGTGCTCCGGCGTTTGGTGCCCGATCCAAAAATCGGCTCTCACTCTGTCTCGACATGCACCGCCAAGTAGTGCATGGACTGGCATTCCCGTCCGTTTGCCAATGAGATCAAAGATCGCCATTTCAAACGCTTCGTATCCCGCCGGATAGGGACCGGGGTCCATCTCCCAAGTGCTTGATGCATCGGGCGTTGGTTTCAACGACTCTGTGCGAAACACGTTCTGCAAACACATCTTCATAACGTCTCTGCCCTTCAACTGTTCAGCGGATTGGATGACTGCTTCAGTGGACTTTCCTCGTCCGGTCTCGCCGCTTCCAGTAATTTCTTCGTCGGTGTGAATCTGAATAATCTGTTTAGGAACCCCTGCCCACTCAGGGTATCCACCATATTCCTCGCTATGCACAGCCTCTGGAAACACGGGCACAACAACGGTCCAAACGTCGATCTGTGTGATTTTCATAGATAGCACCTCCTGATAAAGAAGTGAATTGAAGTGTTCACTAATGTTATAATATCCAATCAGCATACCTAAAATAGGAATTGACGAAGGAGAAAGTCATGAAAAGAGTTACACTGCATCAAGTTTTGGAACAGGTCAAGATGTTGACACCTGATGAACAGCGAGAGTTACGAGAGATACTGGACTTTGTTCTTGCAAGCCACGATAACGAAGTCACGGAAGAACTGTTTGAACGAATGATGGTCGAAAAAGGTATTATGACCGTCCCGCCCCCAAACAGTCCCGTACGTTCTGAAAACTGGAAGCCAGTTGAGGTGAAAGGAAAACCTGTGTCTGAAATACTTATTGAGGAGCGACGATAGTGGGTGCTTATTTCTTCGATAGCAGTGCCCTCGTCAAACGGTATGTGAACGAAAATGGGCTATCCGAATTCTCATCCGTAGGCTAAATCTCAGGCACCTTGACCGCGACCTCTTCTCCAAGTTCATGCGATCTGAAAATACCATCCATAATCACGTTTGTCAGCAAAACACCTTCCGGCGGCAACAGCGAAGGTGCATCGGTACGAACGGCTTCCCGAAACGCCGTCATCTGTGCTTCCCACACATTGACATCCGGAAATCCAGAAAAGCGGATGGTTGTCATTCCTTCGGGCGGGTCGGCTTTGGCAGTTACGCCTTCGGATTCGGCCAGCTTCTTGATTTCGTCGGTGAAACCATCGGCATAAACGGTAGGACCTCCTAGTGACAATCCCGCCTGCTTACCCAGAAAAAAGGTCCCTCCGAGCGAATCTTGATGAACTGCCCAAGAGATTTTAAAGACCATCACGCCGCCGTTTTCCAATCTCACCCATGCCGCCGCAAACTCCTCAACATCCATATCCTTCCAGCGTGGGTCTTGTCGTGACAAATAGTCTGCGGTAATTGCCGAAACGCGCACCGGCTTTGGATATCCCATGATATACAACGTGTGATGCATATTGTAAACGCCGGTGTCCACGGTTGCCCCTGCGCCAGCGGTTTTCTTGTAAATGAAGGTGTGTCCGGGAACCCCGCGCCTTCGACACCCTGAAGTTTCGGCATAGTAAATGTCACCGAGGATACCTTCATCGACAACCTTTTTGGCAAACTGTACCCCCGGATTAAAACTGCTATGGAGACCGATCTGCAAGATCTTCCCAGATGCCTTCGCTGCTCTGACCATCGCTGTGGCATCCTCAAGGGTCGCCGCGATTGGCTTTTCACAGAAGACGTGCTTCCCCGCCTCTAACGCAGCAACTGTTGGCACGCGATGTCCTTGATTGTAGGTGCAAACGCTGATGGTGTCAATCTCGTCCATCTGAAGCATTTCGTCCTGGTTCGTGAAGACATTCTTTTTGGGAACGCCCCATTCTTCAGCCGCCTTCAGTGCTTTATCTTCAAAGATGTCACAAACGGCGACAATCTCAAAACCACCAACCTTTTGATAGGTCCTTTGGTGTGCTCTGGAAATGCCTCCGGTCCCGATGATACCAACCCGAATCGTGTCCATGTCATTTACCTCCTGATGCGTATTGCGTAGAGCGGGCTGCCAACCCGTTCATTCTTGTGAACAAGCAGGCTGCATGCTTTACATTACAAAAAGTCAAAATCACATCCCAGATGGGCTTGTTCAACGTGATCGACGTAGAGCTTACCGTATCCTCGCTGGAAATGAGGTTCTGGCAGAACAAGATTCGCCCGCCGTTTGGCAAGCACCTCTTCGTCAACCAAAAGTTGCAGGCGTTTATTCAGAACATCAAGCTCAATTATATCTCCGTCCTGCACAAGTGCCAATGCCCCGCCGATCGCAGCTTCAGGGGAGATGTGCAGCACGATAGTGCCAAATGCCGTTCCACTCATCCGTGCATCGGAAATGCGGACCATGTCTTTGACACCAGCTCGCAAGAGTTTCTTCGGAATCGGCAGATACCCGGCTTCGGGCATCCCCGGTCCGCCGATAGGCCCGGCATTTTGCAGCACTATGACACTATCCGCTGTGGCGGGGAGATCGGGGTCATCAATCCGACGATGCATATCTTCAAGTGAGCAAAAGACAACTGCCGGTCCACGATGTGCGAACAAGTGCGGTGAAGCGGCAGAGCGTTTAATAACAGCACCTTCCGGTGCTAAGTTTCCAAATAGACTGGCAAGCCCACCATCTGTCAAGAGCGGTTCTTCCTTTGTTTTTACGACATCTTGCCAGTCGGGAGGTTGCGGAACCTTCGTTAGATTTTCACCGATGGTCGTTCCTAAAACGGTCAAGGCATCACGATGAAGCAGTTCTTCCAACTCTTTCATCACGATGGGAATCCCGCCAGCTTTCCACAGATCTTGCATGTAGTATCGCCCGCTCGGTTTAAGGTTCACGAGCACAGGCGTTTCATCACTGATGCGATCAAAGTCAGTCAGGTTGAGTTGGATGCCGAGCCGCTTGGCGATCGCCGTCAGATGAATGACCGCATTTGTTGAACCACCAATTGCCATGAGCACGCGCATCGCATTCTCGAAAGATTGAGGGGTCAATATTTTTGACGGACGGAGATCGTTTTGAATCATATTCATAATTGTTCGACCTGACGCCTCCGCATGCCGACGACGCTCTGCCATCACAGCGGGAATTGCCGCGCCTCCGGGGAGCATCATACCAAGTGCTTCTGTCACCGCTGCCATCGTGCTGGCTGTGCCCATGACCATGCACGTTCCTGTGGTAGAACACAGCCGGTTTTCGATTTCATTCAATTGAATTCTATCCAAACGTCCTGCACGGTATTCTCCCCAGAATCGGCGGCAGTCGGTGCAAGCACCCAGCCTTTCGCCCTGATAATCTCCGGTCATCATCGGCCCTGCTACGAGGCAAATTGCGGGTCGATCTGCACTCACAGCCCCCATCAATTGAGCGGGGACAGTCTTATCGCACCCGCCCATCAGGACGACGCCATCCATCGGTTGCGCACGAATCATCTCCTCCGTGTCCATTGCCATGAGATTGCGGAACATCATGGTTGTCGGTGCTGTGAAGATCTCGCCGAGCGAGATAGTCGGAAATTCGATAGGGAGTCCACCCTGAGACAGTACGCCCCTTTTCACCGCTTCGATAAGGTCGCTAAAATTGTGATGGCAACTGTTGAACCCGCTGAATGTGTTGATGATGCCGACGATTGGCCGTTCGAGTTCATGGTCGGCGTATCCCATCGCTTTCGCAAATGCCTTGCGGATGTAGATGCTAAATTCGGGGTCGCCGTAGTTGGTTAAACCTTTTTTGATGCCGGTTGGATTTTTGGGTTTCATGGTTCTTTGTATTGTTTTTATGGTTTGGAGAATTCACCAATACGAGTTTTTCAGTTATGAATTCAAGTTCATAGAAGTCGGTAAAATCGGAACCATCATCACAATTTCCTCAGTTGGGTTTCGCAAAGTGACACGGAGAATTATTAGCTTGTTTCAATTTAAGAACTTGGTGTACAATATGTCTATCTCGCGGTTGTGAGCCTGGGAAGGACGGCACGTTTGGCAACATGACAATTAAACCCGTCGGGTGCTTCTGGCTCATATCTGTTATTTTACCAAATTGTGAATGGTTTGGCAAATGGAATTAGGTGGCTGATGGGTCTCTGAATAGAGTTTCCTCTTTAGGAGATGAACTATGGAAGATGTATCCAAACAGTACAATTG
>JADFGN010000533.1 GCA_022567695.1 Candidatus Poribacteria bacterium
TACTCAAGCGGATCGCAACCACCGGGGTGGTAGGGATGACACTTCGATAAACGTTTAATTGTCAGCCATCCCCCTTTGAGAGTGCCATACATTTTTATGGCTTCGAGTGCATATTGAGAACATGTTGGATGGAAACGGCAAGTCGGCGCAAAAAAGGGAGAAATGAATTTACGATAGAAATGTATCGCATAAATCAATAGTACCCTCATCGATTGATACCATCTGAATTTGTACAGCGTTTTATGCTTTGAGAATTTTCGCCTTCCTCAAGAGTTGTAGGAATGCGGCTTGAGCTTGCTGACATTTGAGACGAGTCGCGGGAGGGCGACTGATAACAATAATATCATATCCAAGACGGATTTTGGGTTTACACAACCTAAAGGATTCACGAATCAATCGTTTAACGCGACTTCTTTTTACGCTTTTTCCAGTCTTCTTGCTGACGGTGACTCCGAGGCGTATGCAATCAAACATGTTCCGATAAACATATACAACAAAGTAACGATTCCAATATTTTCTTCCTTTTTTATACCCGCGTTGAAATTCCCATCTCTTTTTCAGTTTTTCTGGATGCGGTTTATATGGCATGATCAAAATCTTCTAATTTTAAGCTGATTTTCCCATTCCTGTATGTTGATCTGTCCTTGGAGGTAGGCTTTGTAGTTTGAGGTCTGTGCTTCCAAAGTCATAATCGGCGTTCCATCTTCTCCCTGTGCTATTCCTCTAAGGATGTCGATGGTATTCTTTTCTTCTTGAACTTGCGCCCCATGCATGATGGCAAAAATCATTAGAAATTCTGTTTTGATGGCTCGATCTGAGAACGCCCTCGGGATAAAGTGGGCTAAGACGACGTTCTGCTCGCCTTCAAGGCGGCCGTCTTTCAACTGCCAATAGGATACTTGAATTTCCTGTTCTTTAAAAAGTCCATTTACGACATCTCGTTGCAATGAAATCCTAACTTTGGGTAATCCAGCAGTCAACGTCTCTCGGGTAGATTCAGGTTCAGGATTTTCTAAAGGCACGAACCCGAGCAATGTCGCCGGAGAATCACCCACTTCAAATGCAAGAATCAATGGTTCGGTATCCTCAGGATGGGAAATCACTTCATCGAGAGCGCGTCCAGTTTGTTGCCGGTTATATTGGCCCCACTCTTTCATCAAAGCAAACTTAAAGTAATAGTCTTCTGGTGCTTGATTAGCACAAGCCGAACATAAAAAGGAAAAACTGAGAAGGGCAAAACATCGCTTAAAGTTCAATTTAGATGATATATAGGTACTTCGTCCACGACGAGTCATAAGTACGAAAATGACGATTGAGATACAGATAAGTGAGGATAGACGGTGCTTTGGGAGAACGTTTGGGAAACATCCGCGCTTCGCGGGGCGTGCGGTTTCCTTTTTTAGTATTACATTTTTTACACGCAGTCGCGACGTTATCCCACACGGTTTCACCACCGCGTGAACGCGGGACAACATGGTCTATCGTGAGCATCGGTAGGTGAAAAAGTTTCTCACAATACTGGCAGATATATTGATCGCGAATGAAGACATTTTTACGGGAGAACTTCACGACGCAATGAGGAATGTGGACATAATTCACCAGTCGGATGACCGAGGGAATTTTCAGCGAAATCGTTGGAGAATGAATTTCCCATTCGGTAGCTTCCTCCGTGCGTGCGACTCCCTTGACGATCATCTTCATTGCACGTTTTAAGGTGCAGACGTTAATCGCCTCATAACTTGCATTTAATACCAGTACAGATATTTCGACAACCGATTTCCCCAAGACAACATCACCGTCCTCGAAAACGCTCAAATTCAGCTAATTTTTCATTATTCTAACACACCTGTATTGAACACGCAAGCAAAATATCAACCCGCCAACCCTTGACTGGCTTGCATTCCAAGAGCACTCATGGCGTTCATACCTCTGAGGAATTTGGAATTCCTTTTGACATGCTAACTCTTTGATGATAAAATCGCACCAATAATGCCGTGCATTCATGGTTTGTAAATTCCGGCAGGATTCAATTTCCGTCGTCAAAGTCGCTCGTTGAGATTGGAGAGATGTTTATGAAACTGCATATATTATTGGAAGAATGGCAGAATAGAAGGAACGCATTCATCTCATCAGCTCATCAGTTCATCACAGGGGGGCACGATAAGAGAAACGAAGGTTATAAGTTAATCCGTTCCCTGTCGATATTTCTAGCATTGCCTATCACGCATTACGTTTCACGTTTTATAAACGGCTTATCTCTTGCAATCGTTCTCGCCACGTTTTTCCTGACCGGTGTAGCTTTCGCCGGACCTTCAACCAATCCTAACCTTGCGCTCGAGGAAGTTACACAGGACATCAACGCTCAACTTCCGCAGAATTCAACCTCAATCGCGATGATTCCGTTGAGCCCTGCGCAACCGAAACTTAACGCAATCTCCCAAATTTTAACAAGCATGCTCGCGTCACGGTTCACACGCACCATCGGCGATCGCTTCGTCGGAATGAATCGTGAAAACTGGGGTCGTTTTCCCACAGATAGCGAATTGCTGGCAACTAACCCGGCGCGAGTCAAACGGTACGGGGAGATGTTGGTGTGCGAGTGGTTGATAACAGGACAGGTTACGCAGCAGTCAAATCTATCTCTCCACGTCAATCTGTTTTTGTGGAATACGGACACAGGGTACCTCAGTCATTGGGCGAATTTTCAGTTGCCACCATCTTCCGTTTTGTCAACGTTTATGGTGGAACATGAGCCCTATTTTCGGAAAGGGTTACCTTATCGAAACCGTTTGACCCTCGCGCTCGAAGTTGCGGATGTCAATGGCGATGGCTTTAATGAGCTAATCATCACAGATGAGAAGCGGGTGAAGGCGTTGAGTTGGGGAGGATTCAATTTTCGGGAACATTCCCATTTGCTGGAAATTCAGTATGGGGATGATGAGACACCAGTTTCAGATAGGACACGCCGAACAATGCTCGCCGCCGATCGAGACCACAACGATTGGGATGAAATTTATATCGGGCAACCAGGAGATCGAGATGACAATGGCAGGCCGCTGAATTTGACGTGGCAATTGGAATGGCAAGCAGAAGGAAAACCGTTGGTCTCTCAACTAAGCCCTATATTTCTGACACGCGGAGAAGATTTCTTCATTGCGGCGAAAACCGCTAAGAATCAACTGGATTACGCGGGGAAATCGACAGTCTGCCTCAAATGGAGGGTGAATCTGAGCCAAAGGTGTATTTTACCTGTGGACTATCATTCAATCGCAACTTCTCGACCGCGTGTTTCTAAACCTGACAATCAAGTTTTCCTCGTCGACATCGAAGGGCATTTACAAGCATACCAAGTCTCTCCGAACGCCACAAGGTTAATCTGGCAAACACCGCCGCTTTTCGGTGAAGGACTTGCCGTGGGGGATTTGAGCGGGGATGGTGTACCTGAAATTGTTGTCACTGTCGGACGGGCTGAAAATCACGGTGTTGGTGAAATTTACGATCAGTTTATCATACTTAAAAAAAAGGACGAATTATATGAGGTCGATTGGACAAGTCCATTATTTGAAGGCAAAATCGTTGACCTCACAATCGGTGATGCTGACAACGATGATCAGAATGAACTCATCCTCTGCTTACGAAATCGCCAAGGGAGCAATATTCTGATGTATGCAGCGTCAGACTAAGAACTTATCCATAAATATCAGAACAGCGTGTGGGTAAAAAAGGAAATTTGAGAAGGCAATATGTTATAATGCGCAAAAGCGATTTCGGTAATCGACAACCATCAATTCTATAGTGCCAAATGTTAATACGCCATCAAAGGAGTAACTTTCCTATGCGACCCAAAACGACACTTTACACGATTATTGCGTTATTATGCCTTTCATCTTTCCAAACGCAAGCGTTTATTGAACGGCGTTATACCCTCAAAGAGGTTATCAATGAATGCACTAACATCCTCTTTGGCACTGTGACTTCGGTGAATCAAAAGCGGCTGACGGCAAAAGTTAAAGTCGAAGAGAATCTCAAGGGCAAAAGCGATTTTCAGGAGATCAAAATTCGCCTTGATACTGGGCAAGGGAATTTCCCTCAAAAAATGATCAAAAAGTTAGAGGTCGGACTGCCCATCATCATTTTTTACGCGAAGCACGGAACGGCAATCGATAGTATCGGACATGTCAATGGAACATGGTTTCAGAGCAAGACGCAAGATCTGCCGGACAAAAACCGTGTTTGGTGGTACTTTACCCACATCGAAATCTACATGCACCGCACCTTCAACGGCACGACCCCCGATTTTCAGACGCACCTACGTGATGTCTTAGGTGGAAAAACCAAACCCGTAGTACCGAAGACACCGAAAGCACAGCAGCCTTATCAAGCATCGGAGGATTCCCTTCGCGTTCTTGTACTCACCGGCAATCATTACGATGTAGAATTTCCCGCCCTTTCCCACTTTGATCAGATTGGTAAACACCGAGTGGTCTACCAGAAGACGAAAGATCGCGGCTTGCCAGAACTGGGCAAGGCAGACATCCTCTGGATCGGCGGCGGCGAAATCTGTGAATCGAATTATGTCTTGACCACTTACCAGGAGAAAAGGATTAAAGCCTTTGTAAAAAGTGGCGGAATTGTGATTGTCTCTGAGCAGGATAGCGACGATGATCGCCCATGCGATACCGGTTGGCTGCCTGAACCGTTAAAGGGTGTAGATCGATGGGGACGTAGCGATTTCCAGCCAACACGGGCGGCTGGAACACTCTTTACTAAGCCCAACGAAATTAAATCTGGTGAAGTCTTCATTGATGATGCATGGACGGGATGGACTGATAAATATACCATCCTTGCAACCACAAACAGTGGAAAGGATATCGCTGCTGGCATGTTGAAATACGGCAAAGGGATGTACCTAATCACAAGTTTCCAAAACGAAACAAGCGCAAACATTTTTGTCAATCGCCCGATGATGGAAAACCTGATCCATTTTGCCGTGGGCTGGTTGAGCAATCAATAACGCTCTATCGCGTCAGAAAGTCTAATGGAACAAGAACGAATGAAGCCTGTTGTTTGGGTCGGAGACTCCAAAAGGCGGCTGAAAGAATTCCCCGAAGATGTGCAGGACGAAATCGGTTTCGTTTTGGAAAGAGCGCAGTGGGGGCAAAGACACCACGACATCAAG
>JADFGN010000534.1 GCA_022567695.1 Candidatus Poribacteria bacterium
ATGACTTCTACAAGAAGCACCCGAACGATATTCTCTTCCGCGAGTGGAATACGCTCATCAATATGCTGGCAGAGAAGTTGCCCGCAAACGCCAAAGTTGCTGTATTCCCGTGTGCGGGGATTCAGGTTTTGGCGAAGTAACCGTCGGGCGTTGCTATGCTCTACCTTAACCTTTGAAGGTTCAAAGGGTCGCCCAAATAACCTTCAAAGGTTCTCAACCCAACTGAGGCAATTACATTTGCACAATAACTCGAAAGGACATTCTTGATGTACCGGATAAACCATCCGACAATGCTGCGACCCGTTTCCCACATCATCTGGGACATTGATGGCACGATTACAGAGAGAGATCAAGTAAGCGTGGAAGTGCTGATAAAGATTCTCAGGTTGGCTCAAAGCGGGATTTATCACAGTTTCATCACCGGCCACGACGCCGACTGGATTATAAAATACGTTATCAATCCGATGAGGAACTTTGATTGTTTTGCCGATGTGAAAGGCAAGCTGAGCTTCGATGCCGAGGTTGGCTGTATGACGATAGGCCCAACCGGTCGAAAAACGGTTGCCCCCGAAGTGGAGAATCACCCACTATACACGAACGAAAGGGGAATTCGAGATACTCTTAGGGAGCTCGCTTACGATCCTAATAACTTGACAACGTATCAAACAGGAAATCCGATACCACCGAGTTACAGGGTTATCTACGATGCCAACGGTGTAGGCTATCAAAACATTTGTAACCGACGGCAATGTTTGGAAGTTTGGCAAACTGGTTACTGACGAATTTACCGAGAATCGGACTATGTTTACAATTGACAATTTAGGCCAACTTTTTGGCGCAATTGATTTCGTCCTTGAGACCCTTAGAAAACAAATCTCAGAGAGATAGAAATTGATGTCTACCACCAATCACGTGTCACGTTTTACGTTTTACGCGACACGCATCAACGCCCTGCTCGGACACATCGAAACCGCATTCCTATGTCTCATCATCCTGCTGATGATTGGCATGGCACTCTTAAAAATTGTCCTGCGTTACTTTTTCCACACGGGCATTTTATGGAATGATGTAATGCTTCAACACTTCACGCTGTGGCTAGCGTTTTTGGGTGCAGCACTCGCCACATCTGACAAACGCCACATCAGCATTGATGTCCTCACGCAGCTGTTACCTCCTCGCCTTGTTCAACTCACCGCTATCATCATTCAAGTTATCAGTCTCGTTGTCATTTGCATTCTGGCTCATGCGAGCCTCGAATTTTTGCGACATGAACAAATGGGAAGCGCGACACTCGTTGGCAACATCCCGATGTGGTGGGCAAAGATCATTATCCCGCTCGGGTTTATTCTGATTGCACTCCATTTTGCGATTCACATCGTTATCGATATCGGCGGCCAAATTAAGGGGAGAACGAAATCGTGGGAGCGTTAATCGGCTTTGGAATCCTCCTATTCGCGCTCTTTGGGGGACCGTTATTCGTGCTTCTCGCTGCGGCGGCAATCGCCGGTTATGCCACGAGTGGCGATCCGATTTCGAGCATCATCATCGATCTGAACCGCTTGACGAAAAACCCAACGATCATGATCATCCCGTTGTTTACTTTCGCGGGGTATGTGATGGCGGAAAGTCGTGCTCCCAAACGTCTTATTGCCTTTGCGCAGGCAAGTGTCGGTTGGTTACCCGGTGGGATTGCTGTGGTCGTGCTGGTGACGTGTGCATTCTTCACGACCTTCACCGGGGCATCGGGCGTAACGATTATCGCGCTAGGTGGCTTGCTTTACCCGATTCTTCGACAGAATTACACGGAGAAATTCTCACTCGGCTTAATCACGGCGTCGGGCAGCCTCGGCATCCTTTTCCCACCGAGTATTCCGCTGATTCTCTACGCAATCATCGCGCAAGTGCCGATTGATCAGATGTTCCTCGCAGGGGTCATTCCCGGCTTTCTTCTCTTGCTGATTCTTTCCGGCTATTGCTCTGGCTGGAGTACCTTCAAACGGATTGAACGCACCGCTTTCGATCTAAAGGCTTGCGGACGGGCATTATGGGAGGCAAAGTGGGAAGTGGTTTTACCGTTCATTGTGCTGGGTAGTATCGTGACTGGCATCGTGACAATCGATGAAGCCGCGCCACTCACAGCAATATACCTGCTAATTGTGGAAATGTTCATCCACCGCGATATCCGCCTGAGAGATTTACCCAAAATCGTGCGAGAGAGTATGTTGCTCGTCGGAGCGATTTTGATCATTCTCGGTATTGCGCTCGGACTGACGAACTATTTCGTCACAATTGAATTGCCGACAATTGTTCTCGAATGGATTAATACACATACGCAGAACAAGATTGTTACTCTGATTGGAATCAATCTCTTTCTGCTGGCTGTTGGCTGTTTGATGGATATCTTCTCTGCAATCATCGTCATCGTCCCGTTGCTGATTCCGATTGCGGAGGAATTCGGTATCGACAAAGCACACCTCGGCGTGATTGTACTGACAAATCTTGAAATCGGGTATCTTACCCCACCCGTTGGCATGAACCTCTTTATCTCAAGCCTCAAGTTTGACAAACCCGTTGTCTTCCTCTACCGATCTGTACTTCTTTTCATCGGTCTGCTACTGATTGCGCTGATCTTTATCACCTATCTGCCAGATCTGAGTCTATGGTTGCCGCGTGTATTTGGGAAAACATCTGTGCCGTTGTTGTTAGAGTAGCATCACATATCATTTTCCTCTCCATCCGCTTTGTTCGACAAGCTATAAGATTGGAGCTTGCGATGGAGAGTTCGCAGACCAATTTTTAATATCTGCGCGGCTTTCGTCTTATTCCCGTCTGTTTCGTCCAACGTTTTTCGAATCGCATCTTTCTCAATCTCCTCCATTGTCATTCCAACTCGACCAACGGTTTCGTCTGAAATGGGCATGGAAACTGGCGTTGAGTCCTGAAGTTCGGGTGACAGATCTTTGATTCCAATGGTATCGGTTGTCGCTAAAATCACCGCAGTTTCGATGACATTTCGTAACTCTCGGACATTGCCGGGCCAATCGGCATTTTTCAGATATTCCATCGCTTCGGCAGTAATGCGCGTGACGGGGGCATCATGCTCTCGACTAAATTCTTTGATGAATGCGCTGGCAAGGAGCGGAATGTCCTCCCGCCTTTCTCTTAACGGCGGGACATGCAGTGGAAATCGGTTAAGGCGATGGTAAAGATCGGCTCGAAACTCCTTGTTTTTCACAGCCTCTTCAAGGTCTTTGTTCGTTGCAGCGATGACGCGGACATCGGCTCGAATGGGTTCCTCTCCGCCAACGCGCGTAAATTCATGTCCCTCAAGAACACGTAGAAATTTCACCTGCGTTTCCGTTCCCATCTCCCCAACCTCATCGAGAAACAACATACCGCCATCTGCCTGCTCAAATACGCCTCGTCTACGGGCAATTGCTCCGGTAAAGGCCCCTCTTTCATGCCCAAATAGTTCACTCTCGAGGAGTTCCCGATAGAGTGTGGCACAGTTGATGGTTTTATACGGTTTGTCCCTTCGACGGCTATGGTTGTGGATGGCATTGGCGATGAGGTCTTTTCCGACACCCGTCTCTCCTGTGATTAATACAATGACATTTGTCGGTGCCACGCGCTTAATTTTATCAAAGAGATCTAGCATCGGCTTCGATGTACCGATAATGTTTGCAAATCCAAACTTCTCATCAAGCTGTTCTCTCAGGTTGATGTTTTGAAGAAATAGAATACGTTTCTCAAGCGCGTTTTTAACAGTTTGTCGAAGGATATCGATTTTGATTGGCTTTTGGAGGTAGGAGACCGCTCCCGTACTCATTGCTTCGACTGCGCTATCAACAGTACCGTAAGCAGTCAAGAGAATGACCTGCGTATAGGGATGTTTATCGCGGACATACTCCAGCAATTCGAGGCCACTTAGATCTGGCATCTTGAGATCGGTGATGACAACATCAACATTTTCCTTGTTTAGGATGCTGAGTGCTTCTCGTCCCCTTGACGCCGTGAGGAGTTCATAGCCTTCACGTTCTAATATTTCAACGACAGGCTCGACACTCGCAGGGTAGTCGTCCACAACAAGTATTCTCGGATTCATTGGATTCCCCAACCTATGCGTGAGAGGGTGTGTGAAAAGTGGTTCTTTGTGAATGTGGTCTACTTAACTGGTAATCGAATTGAAAATGTGGTGCCCTGATTCGGTTGACTTTCCACTTTGATGCTGCCACCATGCCCTTCAACAATCTGCTTTGCAATGGCAAGCCCTACTCCCGTACCATCGTCCTTCGTGGAAAAGAACAACTCAAAGATTTTGTTCTTCATATCCACAGGGATGCCTTCACCCGTATCTTCGACATCGATTTGAACCTGTCCATTCAAAGATCGAGCACGAACCATTAACTTCCCGCCATCTTCCATCGCTTGGTTCGCATTAATGATCAGATTTAACAATGCTTGCTTAAACTGCTTTGCATCGAGTTGAATGGGAGGCAGATTGTAAATTTCACGGACAACTTCAATATTCTGTCTTTGGGATTCCGGCTCATTAAAATCTAAGACCTCCTCAATTAACATTGCAAGATCAGCAGTTTCAAGGTTTAAAGGTGGCAGTTTGGTATAGCGGCGGAAATCGGTCAAAATCTGATCAAGGTGTTCAACTTCCCCACGAATGCGGCGGACCCGCTTCTGCAAATCTTCTTGCATTCCCGACAGGTCTTCCTCTAATAGTTGCAGATTTAGACTGATACTATTCAATGGGTTCCGGATCTCATGAACTAATTCTCGGGCGAGGACACTGATCGGTTTAGGGAGTTGACCATCAGCCTTTCGCTGTCTACGAACAAGCCAGTTTCCAACTACGGACATACAAACGATGATGAGCAGAAAACCTCCACTCCAAATCAAGAACCACATATAAAAAAGGTAATGGTAACCGTTCAGGCAGTTAGGGAGGGCAAGAAACTCTCCGCCGCGCCTATCTTTGGGTTCAGCGGGAGAGATCGAGCTTATTTATGGATAAGCTCTTAGTTGCTAATCGATGACCGACTGCAAGTTAAGCAGCCCTTTGTTGATTTCTTAGATGCCACATATGCACAATTGGGCTTGCGACAAAAATAGACGAATATGTTCCGACGAGTACTCCAATGATTAGTGCTAGCG
>JADFGN010000535.1 GCA_022567695.1 Candidatus Poribacteria bacterium
AAAGGCTCTCCCCCTTGAGAAGGGGGATCGTCGAGCCCGGAGACGATAGATAAATGGAGGGGGTTGAGTGCTTTGCACTCAGGGGGATCGTTGAGCCCGGAGACGATAGATAAATTAAGTCTTTTTCTCCAAAGTGTCTGCCCCTGAACCGAGGAAAGGAAGAGTCCTGATTCCCTTCTCTTCATCGCTGAAGGGAGATAACACAATTGTATCTCTGGCTCTATGTTTGCCGTATTCCAAGTATACCTCCACACGTCCATTGCTCTCATCGAGTTCTGGTAAACTGCTGTTGAAAGCAATCTCGTATTCAAAGCGGATATCATTGAAAATCATTTCATAAACATCTTGCAATTTTCTTGAGTCGTTGATTGCATAGTAGAGACCATCTGTCAACTCGGCAATCTTCCTTAGCATGTCCGTGTCGGCTTCATCGCCCAAACCAATGGTATAGACGGAAATATCTTTGTGCATCGCATGGTTCGTGACATGATATGACTGACTTGCGCTGGCTGTATCCGTTCCATCCGTATTGACGATCACCACTTTCACACTCTTTTGGGCGGCATTCAACTGATTGATGGCTTGAATAATTGAGTCATAAAGCGCAGTTCCCTGCGTGGACAAACGATACTCAGCCTTAATTGCACGGGTTAAGTGTTCTTTGTCCGACGTCAATTTCTCAACGATATCAACCTCTTCGGCAAATTTAATAATGGCAGCAGAATCGGTTGGCAACAGATTATCCATCAGCCCCAGCGTTGCCTTTTCGACGTCGCTGATTGCGGCTTTAGTCATGCTGGCACTATAATCCATGACTATTGATACCGCAATCGGTTTCCGACTTTTGTGATCTCTGAGTGCGGGTTTGATTAGCTTGTCATGAACCTCTAAGATGATGAAGTCATTTAAATCCATATCCTTGATAGGCTGATTATTTTCTCTGGTGATTCGCACGCACAATTTGACCAGCGGAAAATCTGTGACATCATAATCTGTGATCTGCAATTGAACTTCTGGCACGTTATTTCGTTCTAACTTCGGGGCCAGAGCTTCAAGCCCCTCTCTAGCAATTTGTGCGACGATCGGATCTTCGTCGTTCTGTAACTCCTTGAGGTGTTGGGCGGCAAATTCATTGGAGAGTGTTGATAATGCTCTGGCGACCTCTCGCCGAATCTCAAAATTCGCGTCCAAAATCATCTCCGTCAACCTGTCGCTACCGAGGCTATATCCCGATTCATGAAGTATTTTCGCTGCGGTGACCATAATTCTAGGTCTGCCTGTGGTCAGTGCGGGAATCAGCATCACCTTGATGAGGTCTCGGTAGACCGCTGTCAATTCGCTAAAGGTGTCTGAGGCCATTTCTGGCGTCCCACCTTCTAGCAGATCTAACATTTGCTGAACGCGAATCTTCACTTGATTGAGGTCTGCAATTTTATGAGGGGAGATCTTCTCCTCATCATCGATTAACGTCCCCAGCAACAAGGGAATTGTGATCCCTTGCGTTCCAATTTCCTCGGCACTATCCACGATCTGCTGAGCTATATCCGGGGCCAAACCGATTATATCGACCAACTCCCTGGTCACGTCAATATCTAAATCTTGAAAGCGACTGAAGAGTAAAAGGTCTGTTTTCTCGCTTTCTGATAAGAGTGAACGGGTAACGAATCCCCCTAAAGTCTTGAACTGTTGGCTCAAGATATCAACCTGTTCGTCGAGAATTTTGAGGGCTTTTAACGCTTCCAATCGAACGGTCTTATCCGCATCCTGTTCGATCAGTACCTTTAACTTATCCCGGACGCTGATCTCTTTCAATCTGCCCAAAAAGTTGGCGGCATAAGCTCGCTCAAGCGAATCGGTGCTCTTCAACATCAATATTAACTGGCGTAACCCCTGAACATTCCTATACGTGTAGAGAATTTGAGCGGCTTTGATACGCACCCGCACATCGGAATCAGCTAAGGTAGTGTACAGGACATCAGTGATTTTTGCGGCAATCTCCTCGGAGAATTTATGAGAAAATCTCCCAATTGATTTGAGTACGCTTAATCGCACTTGCGGATCTTTATCGTTAATCACCCGGTTCAGGAACCGAATATTCGGCAGATTTCCACCAATCAGATACGCGGTACGTGCACGAACGGATGGGTGGGGATGTTCAATAAATCGGCGAATGATGAGTTGTTGGGACACGTCATTATTGCCTTCCAGTCTCCCGATGATACCTAACACCTTCACGACCGTCCCTGCAGGAAGGGATTCGGTGAAATCTAACAAATCAAGCAACATTTTGCTATCGATCTGCATCAGCATGGCCAGCACACTTCCGGCGACTTCCGCAGGGAATCTAAGAGCCGCCTGGAAATATCTATGAACCATGCCAAAGTGGCGAATCCACGACCCGATCCGTTTTGATTGCTCCTTATCAAGCGTGTTGGCACCAATCCTGCCCAAGATATATTTCATCATCTCTGATCCGCATAATTCCTCTATCAGTTGGAAATACTTATTCCCCGAGATGCCAAACTTACCATCGAACAATGAGTTGAGGAAAATTTGAAATTTGTCCGGAGGAAGTTTTTTAACCTCGTTTCGGCAATACTTGACAATGGCTTGGTCCCACGCAAAGCAGCCCGAAACAAACGCTTCCGTGACCCCCTTCTCATTACTATATTTGAGTCTTTCTAAGAGTGATAACCTGGTTCTGATGTCTAAAGATTCATCTTGAGCATTTTGGAGGACTGTACGCCAGTTCATCAATGCAACCCTTTCTGGATTGTCGTCACACTAAAACGCTTGGTGTGAGTGATTGAAAATCTACACCAAACGTTAAATCTGTTTGTCTAATCTTTTCAACTGATTCAACCGGAGCAGTATCCACCTGAAGAGAAAAACAGGTGTGAATGCCGGATGGTCTTCGACATCGACTCAACACTTAGGATTACCTACTAAATTACTCCTACATTTCGCAGGGCATCCTTGAGAAGGTTTGGGACCTTCTCAAGGTTAAATGTCCCGGCTTCGGATCGTTCCATTTGCAGGTTTGTCCATTTTCCCATTTGTAAATTTCTAAATGTAGCACGGGCAGCTTGACAAGCTCCCCGCTGAACACTACGGAAGCCCATGGTATTTTTTTAGTGTTTCTATGATTTTTCCTCGGAGTGTTTCAGCGGTAAACGGCTTGGTGATGTAGCCCTCAATGCCTGCCTCAATAGCCGCCATGACATCCTGTTTGGTATTGTTCGTGGTGATCATGATAATTGGTACTTTTAGGGCACCATTTTGACGCACCGCTTTGACAAACTCAAGCCCTGTCATTGTTGGCATATTCCAGTCAGTGAGAATCAAATCAAGTTTCGACCTTGCTTTACGCAATCTTACGATCTCTTGAATAGCTTCACGGCCATCTGCCGCTTCGACAATACCGGGGATACCGAGTTGTTTTAAGTGTTTGATGATCATTCGACGCATCGTTTTTGAGTCATCTACTACAAGAACTCTCATGCGAATCTCCTTTCAACTATTTAGCTTACTGGTTTGTGCATAGATGGCTTCAGTTTCCAGCGTTAAATCTGTGGGAACGGCTGCCAATTTCGTCTGGGCTTCCACGCCGCCTTGAGAATCGGCTTTACCATTTTCACTGAGACTAAATTGTCCAACGAGATGTTTCTTAATCCACATCGAAGAGTACCAGGTGTCAATTGATTGGAATTCGATGCGTTGTCAACGATTCAAAAGCCTTCTATCGCTAACTGAAAAACTCGTATTAAATAACGTGAGTTCGACGTAAGAAACCCGTGTTGGTGCGGATATTGATAACGTGGAAGCATGGGAGCGTGGAAGCGGGGGAGCGAGGAAAGAGGAACACCAAGAGGAGAACTACGAAGGCCGAGTGATCGTCCGCGTAGGGAAGGACGGATCCCTGGAGGTAAAAGAACTCTGGAAGGATCAAGATAAGGACTATGGCGCTTTCCTTGGTATTCTCGCAGTCCACAAGCGGATGGCGGAACTCAAAGACGAAGCATACGAAGAAAAGCGTAACCAGAAATGATATGACTGAAACAATCAAAGAAATGACGGTGTGCGAGGCGGCAGATACAATAGAAGCGGCAAAATGCCAGAGAGAGGAGCAGTGCGATAGTTGCTACTTCAAGGATCATCCAGAAGAACTAATCAAATAACCATGAATACAGCATCAAAAGACCTCACAGACCGGGCAGGGATAAAGCCTCGCCTGCAACTAGGTCGCCAGGTTCCAACAGGAGACGGCGACAAGACGA
Organism: Candidatus Poribacteria bacterium; assembly: GCA_022567695.1. Taxonomy (GTDB): domain Bacteria; phylum Poribacteria; class WGA-4E; order WGA-4E; family PCPOR2b; genus JADFGN01. The sequence continues at coordinate 4,278 of JADFGN010000535.1, forward strand.
AGGTAGTATCAACCGGCCCCCATAGGGTGAAATGGATCGGAGACAGAATCATAAAAGGCCAAGAGTACCAGAGCGACGACGAGATAGACGTTGTTGAGTATACCTTCGAAGAAGGCGGCGAAGAGAAGCTCTACGAGGCTTCGGTCAAGAACAAAAAAGGAGAATTGCATTACTTCGTAAAGCGGATGTCGGAGTACGAATACGGACAGGAACTGATCTTAGAGATGCGTAAGAAAGGAATAAGAAGCTATATCTCTATCGTTCCCGTCCAAGACGACTCCGAGGAACCAGTACAGTATGACGATCAGCAAGCAACTAACGAAGATAGCTGAGAAATCCTTTCGCCGGTGGGAAGTTCCGAGTGATTCCATTCGGGACTTCCATTGGCTAGTGAGCCAAGGAGAGAAGTGGGCCTGTGATTGTCCTTCTTTCCGCTATCGAGGGGAAACTTGCAAGCATATCTTGAGAGTGCAGGATTGCCTAAAAGTAAAAGAAATCAATGCCTAAAGGACTCTACTATAGACATCCGTTGAGCAGGGCGCATTTAAGAAAGCGCGTTATGCTCACGTGTATTATCTGCAAGAAGGATTTCGAGACCGTTCCTTCTTCTGTCGCGGCAGGACGCAAGTGCTGTTCATGGAAGTGCCGAAACGAACACATGAAGACGTACTACAAAGATCGTCTCAAAGAAAACAACCCAAACTGGAAGGGAGAGAAAGGGTTATACAGAACGAAACATGCGTGGATTATCAACAACATTGGGAAAGCACAGAAGTGCGAGAACCCCGATTGCGTATATCCAAGAATGGGTAGCAGCGGCCATGTTCTTACTGCCCCCGGAGCATTCCACTGGGCGAACATAAGCAAGGAGTACAAAAGGACGAT
>JADFGN010000536.1 GCA_022567695.1 Candidatus Poribacteria bacterium
GCTTGCTGAGAACTTACCTCCTGAGCAAGTCTTGGATATACTGCTGACGGTTGCCATCCCCAAGAATGTTATGGATGACCATAAATTCATCTACCCGATTTATACCTGGAGGTTCCTCGAATGGATGGATTGGGAGCATTTTCAGGTGTTCATCCGAGGCCCGGTGCGCTATGTCTCGCAGACACGGTCCCCGGGGCCAGTGAAAAAAATTGTTGAGTTGATTGAGAAATATCAACTGCTTTATAAGCCCTTGCGTGAGAGGACGGGAGAAGATGAAACCCAAGCCATCGTCCGTGCCCACGAAGTGATGAACGGTGCCTTTGAAGACCTCCCTGAAATAACCGCCCAAACACTCGCTCAGGGGCTGTCCTTGGAGGGAACTTCTGAAGCACTTTCTTTCGCCGCGAGTGACCTTTTCTTGCGCTTGGATACCAACAATCCGATGGATGTCCACATGCACACCGCCGCGAATGTCAGGCGTCATCTCATGCGGGTCAAGGGTGTCAGCACAGAAAATAAGATTTCGGCACTGATGCTATGGAACTCCGGCCCAGAGATATCGAATGCAGCGAATCGTCTCTCTTCTGAACCTAAGCCCCATCCCGATGCCGTCGCTGCGATCCCTCGACAGTCTCAGCAAAAACTTTTGGACGCCATCTCCTCCGCGATTGCTGCCAATGACGTTGACGGGGCGACCACGCGGGTGGAAAAATATGGAGAACTGGAATACTTTGTCCAGCCTCTAATCACCATCCTCGCTGAAATCGCCTGCCGGGATAACATTACGGAGATGCACGCCCTGAAGCATCACCAGGCGACTGTTGAAGAGTTTATGACAACCCGTGCGCCTTTCCGTTTTCGACACCTTGTCGCCGCCGCGAAAGCCGCAGCGATTTCGTATGGGAAAGCCCAAGAGGTGTATGAGAAGGCTTTGCCGTTGTTAAACATCTAAGGTTGTTAAAGCCGCTTCCCATAAGGATCTTGGCGTTTGGATCTTAATGAATTGGCCGAGTCAGGAAGTGTACAAATGTGACGAGACCCAGATATAGCTGCAATACTACTTTTAAGGTGCGATTGGCCTGCTTATTATGTTAAGATTAAATTCAGTTCGACAAGGAATACCAGACGCTTGGCATAAAAGAGAATTGTGGTTAACGTTGCTCCTCCAATCGCTTTTCCAAACCTACCAAAGTTAAGAGGGGGTAAAAGGACAATGCGAACAAAAAGTTCGTTGATTTTGCGGTTGTGCGTGTGTCTCTCCTTGGTATATCTTCTCGCAAGCATAACTGCGCATGCGGCAGATCCACAACCTGTCATGTCAGACGGATCTATTTTGACGTATGATTTCGAGGACAGTGGGCTGGTCAAAAATTGGGAAAAACACGGTAACGGTGATTTCAAGATCGAGAAAGGGGAACTTGCCTTCGCTCAAGCAGCCGGTGACAACGCTGTTGATACGCCGAAGTTCAAGAAACCATTTGGGAAGAATGACGAGTATGTCCTGCAACTCAGCTTTCGCATTACGAAAGATGCGGATGTCGCAGTGCCATTCATGATCGTCGGTCTGATTACCGATGAAGGAGGTGTTGCATGGCGTACCAACTTCAAAGTCGCGACGGCTGCCAAAGACGATTACACGGTCGGGGTGCAAGACCCACAGCAGGTCGCGTTTAAGCCAAAACTCCAAAAAGACCATATGTACGTCGTAACGATTCATGTTGTACGAGGCGAAGCGCACTATTTCCTGTTTGATGACGAAAATGATCGGGTAGGTGCCTTTCTCGGTACAACCAAATTAGATTCAAATTCTGCGACGTGGGTACGAATTGGGAATGTATTCGGTGCCGGGAGTGGAGCACAGGTAATGGATAATGTGCTTATTGGTAATCCTAGACCCCCAGGTCCGCTGGCGGTGTCTCCTCGTGGCAGGTTGACAACGGGATGGGGCGCTATCAAAACCCATCGTTGATTGATGAATATCGATCATTCACTTGATGAATTTCGAAGGCATGCTTGCTGTTAAAACGCGATTGCAAGCGTGCCTTTCTTTTTTGTTTTTCATCTCTTAATATCCCCTCAACCCACGACTCGAATTTCCTACATTCCGAGTGAATGATGAGCAGAAAAACAGAAACCAACAAAGACGGTATTACACTCCGTGTGATGCTTGTGTCAGTCTTGCTGATTCCGCTCAATTGTTACTGGTTGATTGAACTTGAGGTTGTTCGCTACACGACGCCGACGTGGGTCGTGCCGCTCTCCAATGTCCTTTTTTTTATTCTCATCCTGATTCTTTTTAACACGGTCCTGAAGTGGTTTTCGCCGAGATGGGTGTTCAGCCAAAGTGAATTGATGGGGCTTTATGTGATGCTGTCAATTGCTTCGACCCTCTGCTCTCACGACATCATGGAGCGGTTGGTGGGCACAATGGCGCACGGATTCGGACTCGCAACCCCCGAAAATGACTGGAAAGCCCTCTTTGGCAAAGATCTCCCGGCATGGTTGACGGTTCAGGACAGCCATGTCTTAGAAGACTACTATCAAGGCGATACGACGTTCTATCGGCGGAGTATCATTTCGGCGTGGTTGACACCTGTTCTTTGGTGGACGGGCTTCATGGTTGTCTTGTCATTTGTGATGTTGTGCGTGAGCGCTCTCGTCCGTAGACAGTGGACGGAGCGTGAGCGTCTCACGTATCCGATCATTCAACTTCCGCTCGAAATGACAGGCAAAGCCTCCCGCTTTTTCAAAAACCGGATGATGTGGGGCGGATTTTGCGTTGCGGCGGGAATTAGCCTCCTCAATGGACTGGCGCATTTTTGGCCAAACTTGCCTGAACTGCCAATTACGAGGAGACACTATAGATTCTCCGATAAACCCTTGAGCTTATTCGGTACGATTATCGTCGCCTACTACCCCTTTGCGATTGGCCTCATTTTTTTAATGCCCATTGACCTCCTTTTCTCGACGATTGTCTTTTACGGGCTGTATCGCGTTCAGGCAGCGATTGGCAGGGAGGTCGGTTGGCATTCGCTTCCAGATTTCCCCTACCGGAATGAACAATCGTTCGGCGGTTTTGTGGGCATCATGTTCTATCTCCTATGGGTAGGCAGAGGACATCTGAAATGGATAGGTCAAAACCTGTTGTGCATTGCCCCTTCGAGAGATGAACCGCTCCCCTATCCGATTGCGATTTTGGGAGCATTCGTTGGGCTTGTGCTTATCGGGCTGTTTGTCATTCAAATTGGAATGACGACTGGCATCGTGCTCATCTTCTTGACGATCTATATGATAGTTGCGGTTGTCATCACTCGCATGCGTGCGGAGGCCGGAATTTTTGTCCATAACTTCCACCACGCATCACCCGTTATGGCAATGATGAATTCTGTTGGAAGTGGTTCCCTTGCGCCAGGAAATTTGATTGCGTTTGCGATATTGCGTCCCTTCAATCACGGTTTTCGTGCACATTTGATGCCGCATCAACTTGAAGCATATCAACTGGCCTCAAAAACCAGGAGTCGTTACGGCGGAATGATTGGCGCAATTCTTTGGGCCACGCTTCTGGGTGCAATTGCAACGTTTTGGATTCAACTGCACCTTTACTATAAGCATGGCGCTTCATCTGGCTATTTTCACACGTGGCGAATCGGAAGCGGTACATTCCGCTTGCTGGAAAATTGGCTCTCTTACCCTGGCTCGGTAGACTGGGCGGGCATCTCTTTTATGGGAGGTGGTCTGCTTGTCACAGTTGGAACTATCCTGATGCGGCTTCGTTTCTTCTGGTGGCCTTTGCATCCCCTTGGATATGTCATGTCCACCAATGGAGAGATGTCTGATCTCTGGATGGTATTTATCATAAGTTATGTGTTGAAATACAGTCTCCTGAAGTACGGTGGTTACAAGGCGCATCGAAAGGCTGTCCCCTTCTTCTTGGGACTTATTTTGGGCGATTACACGATGGGCAGTTTATGGAATATTCTCAGCATTGTTTTGAATACGACGATTTATCAATTCTACCCTTAAGTCCTTGCATTTCAATCAGATTTTTCACATTCCATCGAATTAAGTGGTAAAGTCACTGAAACCCGCCATTTTCCCTAAGCCTTGCCGTGAGTGCAGCAATCTTTAGCGTTGTCCAACAAGCCGCTCATCCGCGCGATTTCCCCTCGTGTCCACGGTTTTTGACCGGTCGTTTCCGCGTCACTTTGGTCCTGTGTTCCTCGCTTTGCTTTTCCAAATATGAGCGTACGTTTTTGTCGAGCGTATAGAATTTCTGACTGTTGGATTCCCGGTGGGCAATCAGCACAAACCCCTTGGCCTGCATATTATGAATATGCTTTTTAATGGCGTGGATGGTGCGTTTACCAAGCAGGACGCGCAAATCAGTATAACTGAGGGGACGGACTTCGGCAAAAAGTGTATCGACAATTTTCCGCTCATCAGTGGTCAAGGATGCCACAATCACACAAAACGCGGCAAAAGAAAGCCCGTCGATGTCATTATTTGCCTGTGCCATCACCGTTTGCGGCTCAGCGGATGCCCTCACAGGCGGTTGTTGTTCCTGGGGAAGTTGTCCTGGTTCAACAAGGTGTTTGACCTGTTGGGAGAGTGCTTTTATCAATTTTTCATGCGAAGCAAAACATCTCTCACTTTTTCGCTGGTCTCGCTTGAACCTTAAAAACGCACGGCGGGTTTTTTGACGATGGTCAGTCAATTCCTCTCTTTGCTGCATGACGGTCTCAAACAATGCCTTCAATCGAAACAGATACTTGAGCATACAACCGAAAACGCATCGTCACTTATAAAAGTATCGATACCTCTCGATGGGTAACAACGAGACCTCTCGATACCTCACGATGGGGTCACGCGATACCTCTCGATACCATCACACGCTCAAACGCACAGAAACACCCCACAATCGCACGCTTTTTTGACCCTATCTGAGATACCAAGACGGGCGCAATCTCTTTGCAGAGGCAATGCAACGCGGTCAGGGAGCATCACATCGCGTGTCCAGTTCACGTTACCCCAACTTTAATGGAAAGTGGTCGAGACCTCTCGATGGGTAGCAACGATACCTCTCGATACCTCTCGATGGCATGCATCGATACCTCTCGATACCTCACGATGGAGGGCAACGAGACCTTAAGATACCA
>JADFGN010000537.1 GCA_022567695.1 Candidatus Poribacteria bacterium
GCAACCGTGGAAACTGCTGTATCGTCCCAAAATTTGCGGTAAATCCGATCGGCAATCAGTGTACCGGGGCGAACATCAAAATCGTAAATTACCCCCACAACCGGGAATTGCCGATGACCTCGATCGGTCGGTAGCGTGACTTCATCTCCCATCCGCAATTTGAAACGGTTTGACATCGGTTCATTGATAATCAACCCACCCGCTTCTAACGCCTGCCAAGTCGTGACGTGATCGCCGATAGCGGCTTTGTAGTGACGCTTCTCACCAGCGATGTCCCGACTGACGGCTACAAGTTGGATAGTGTGGTTGGCGTTTGCCAGTGGCATACTCACATCGACGATTCGGCTGGTTGCAATCGCGGCTATACCGGGGAACGCGGCAAGTTTAGGAACTACGCTACGTTCCAACGGAACAACAACACTATTAGCAAGGCTTGGAGAGGATACAAATATATCTGCCTGCAGCAGATCGGTAAGCCAGCGTTCAATTGTGAAACGAAAACTACCGACCATGAGGCTAACACCGACAATCACGCTGATGGCAACCATCAAGGATGCCACAGCAACGGAAGTTCGGCTAAGCGATCGAGTGATACTGCGGATTGCAAGACGTAAAATGTGAAGCGTGAAACGTGATGAAGAATCCGAAATCTCAATGAGTCGCATGAGCCCTAGCGTTAATGCAGGCGTCAGCAGTGCAATACCAAGAATGATGGCGAAGACACCTCCAAACGTGATACTGAGATGCCATTCCGGAATGAGTAGGAGGATGCCCACGGCAATTATGGCGACACCGATTGAACTCACCCAGGGCAAAGCGGCTCGCGTTCGGTCTTCGATGTGGCTACGTTGAAACGCGCCAGCAGGGGGCACACTGGTGGCTTCATAAGCGGGCAAGAAGGCAGCAAATATCGCAGTACCGATACCAATGATGGCACCTTTGAGTAGTGTCAATAATGGGAGTTCAATCTGACGCACGGCAATCACAAAGAAAAGATCATTAATCGTTCGTGTGACCAGTTGTACCGTATTTCGCCCCAGTAGTATGCCCAATCCCAGCCCAATCGCCGTACCGATAATGCCGAGCATCCCGGATTCAGCCAGAATCATCGTGAAAATCTCTCGCCGAGTCATACCAACGGCACGAAGGCTGCCGAGCGCTGTTCGTCGTTGCACCACGCTGAAGGCAACTGTATTGTAGATGAGGAACATGCCGACGACCAAAGCTAACAGACTCAGTGCTGTCAGGTTAAGCCGAAACGCGGCGGTCATTTCCTCAATTGCTCCGCGACGTGCAGCCGGACGTTCAATGCGGGCGCCGGGAGGCAAAATAGCGGCAATGCGAGAAAGTGTTTCTTTGCTCGATAATCGCGGCGAGGAAGCCGTTCCCACACTCAATATTGATATGTCTGTCTCATCCTCCGGTACGATGAGATCGATCCGATCTAACCTGCCGACTTTGCCCAACACTTCTTGGGCTGTTGCAATATCGCAAATCAGCAACCCATCTAGCGCACGTTGTGGCGGTAGCAAGTTGACGATTTCTAATAGCTGGAGACCGCGCCCTGACTGGATCTGGAGGCGATCGCCTATACGCAACCCATACTTTTCAGCAATTGAAGCGCTCATTAAAATAGTTCCCGGCTGAACCATAAACGCGCCGAGAGCATTCACATCGGCAAAACCGGAAGGGCTCATCCCCGAATAACTCCGAAAAAGGGCTTCGGCGAAGCTATCCACTCCCAACAGGTGCATCGGTTGAGAATCGAGTTCTTCGGCAATGACGTAGCCTTCCACGATCGGTGCGCTGAGTCGGTAGCCTAGCTGACGCCGTAGCTTCACATAAACGCGCTCATCCAGACCACTCGGTCCGCCGATAATCTGATGCGTGGCTTTGCCTGCAACAGCTTCTGTCCCGAGAGAGAAGGCGCGTGTCGCAGAACTGTTAGCGAGATCAATTGCCACAATCATCGCGACACCGATTGCCACGCCGACAATGAACAGAACACTTTGAAATGGACGTCGCCAGGCGTGTCTCCAGGCCAAAATGATTAGCAATTGATGATTAACAACTGACAATTGAAAATCCTGTTCACCAAGCATTCGCGATATGGAACCGTGAATCGCAAACAATACTGGTAACCGTTCAAAGCATTATAGAGAACATTGATCAAGATTGATAACCCATTTCGCCATGGGAGGGCGACGCTCCCGCGGAGCAGAGTTCGGCAGGGGAGTCGAGCCCGGAGACGAGTTCACCCTCCCACCTGAACGGTTACGTCATGTCTAAACCAGCTTGCCGTCAACGATGTGTAACACACGGTCTGCCCGACGTGCAATCTCTGGAGCGTGGGTTGCTATCAACAGCACCTTGCCAGCATTACGACTCATTTCAAGAAGAAGAGATAACACAACCTCACCATTCTCTGAATCCAGATTGCCAGTCGGTTCATCGGCAAGCAGCAACAGCGGGTCATGGACGAGTGCGCGGGCAATAGAGACGCGCTGTTGTTCCCCACCACTTAACTTGTCGGGATAGGTATTCAGCCGATCGCCAAGGCCCACTTGTTCTAGCAATGCAATTGCTCGAGGACGTTCATCACTCCTTTTTGCGAGTTCCAGCGGTAGCGTCACATTTTCCAGCACCGTTAGCATCGGAATAAGGTTGAAGAACTGGAACACAATACCAATGTGTCGGCGGCGAAAGAGAGTTCGTTCATGCTCATTCAGAGCGGTAATTGCGACTTCCCCATCCCCTTCGCGGATGAACACATGACCATTGCTAGGGGCGTCAATGCCGGAAATCAAATTGAGCAGCGTGCTTTTCCCGCTACCAGATTTGCCGAGCAGACAAACAAACTCCCTTTCGTAAAACGCCTCGTTCACGTCATCCAGCACTGTTCTATGCTGGCCTGCTTCGGTATAGACTTTGCCCAAAGCCTCCAGACGTACTAAGCGGCTGTTTCTAAGTTTGTCAACTTTTGGACTTGGTAATGGTTCAGAAGTCGTTTGCATGACAACCTATCAGGTCTAGTAACCTCTTGAAAATGCTCCCTCTTCGCGTGTGATGATTTCGAGGAGGCTAGGTCTTCCGGCTTCGATTTCTTTCTGAGCGCGCTGAATAGCAGGGATAATATCCGCCGGATTTTCGATTTTCTCGCTGTACCCACCCAACCCCTCCGCAACCTTCGTGTAATCACCGGAGATGAACTTAGTGCCGAAGCGTTCGGTAGCGACAGGCATGTGGTTTTCGTAACCACCGAGTGCGGAGTTGTTGAGGATAATTGTTAGAATCGGGATGCGTTCACGAACAGCGGTTTCAAAATCCATTCCTGCCATGCCAAATGCGGCATCTCCCATGACGTTGACGGCGAGTTTTTCCGGCGCAGCAAGTTTTGCTCCCATCGTTAATCCGAGTCCATATCCCAACTGTGTGGATTTACCCCAGCCGATGTAGCTACGAGGGATGATCGCTTCATAGAAGGGGAGCATCTGATCGCGCGGATTTCCTGAGTCGTGGGTTGCAATCGTCTGCGTCCGGTCTACGGTGCGTGCCAAATCCCAGATTACCCGATACGGATTAATTGGGATTTCATCCGATGTTAGTTTCGGCATCCACTCCGCCAGCCATTGCTCCTTTACGGTCTTGATCTCTTGTGCGACGGTAGTATTATCTCGCCTGCCTTCATCCCCGATGTGCTTTTTCACTTCGTCAATGAGTTGACGCAAGACCAATTTGGAGTCGCCGATGATTGCGTGGTCAATCAGGTAATCCTTGTTGATGTCGAGTTCATCAATTGAGTTCTGAATCATAACCTTCCCGCTCGGAATTTCCGTACACATAATCGAGTTTGAAAAACCGCACCCTAGCCCGAAAACGAGGTCGGCTTTTTGCAGAAAATGCTTGACCATCCCAGTGCCGGTGTATCCACTCGCCCCAAGCGACAGCGCGTGATTTTCGGGGAATGCACTTTTTCCGGGCATCGTTGTCATCACGGGAGCTTGCAACAGTTCAGCAAATTCGACTAACTCCTCCGTGGCTTCAGCGTAGAGAACGCCTTGTCCAACATGAAGGATCGGGCTTTCTGCTGCGAGTAACGCTTTTACGGATGCCTCGATTGCCCGCGGATCGCCAGCGGGTTTGGCAGACTTTGGCGGTGTATACGCAAAATCATCGTCAATATCTTCAGCACCAACATCGGTGGGAATCTCAAGCATGACAGGGGCGGGGTGTCCCATCCGAAGAAGACTGAACCCACGACGCATCATGTCTGGAATGCGATCGGCGAAGTTGATCTCCGCAAGCCACTTGGTGATGCCGCCATAGTTTTTGACCGCTTCGAAGCCAGTAGGAATGCTGCGCTCACGGCGGTTGATTCCCCCCGGTAGCATAAGAATTGGAACGGAGTCCGCAAACGCTTGCGCGACACCGGCGAAGGCGTTCTCGCTTCCAGGCCCCGATTGCACCACAGCAACTCCCAAGCGTTTACCGTTGGAGATGCGGCTGTATCCATCTGCCATATTAATCAGCGTCCGTTCTGTGCGGCCCATAATCGGCCGGATACCAACCTTCGCTGAAGCGTCGATGAGCGTGTTTGCTGGAAAACAAAATAGATATTCAACACCTTCAATTTTCAAAATTCTTGCAACTGCATCAACACCTTTCATATTTGGCCTCCTGGTTATTTAAAATTGGTAGATTAAGACTTCCTTTGATTGAATGGCACGGACTTAAATAGTTGTTTGCAGAAACCGCGCTATCACGACGTTCAGGGCGTCATACCCCTCGTCAATTCTCCGTAAAGCCAGTGGCATTCGACTTTGAAATGATACCGCTCTGTCATTCTGAGAGATCGCATTGCGCACTTCACGAATGTCGATTAAAGTCTGCCAGCGACCTTAAGCCGAAAGTTTCTCCCATTTGCACTCGGGGGCTGTTGAATCCCTTTAGCAAGGGAATATTCATAAACCTGATTCAAAACATTGTAACTAAATTTCACTATTAAACTATATATTTCAAACCACAGGCCCCGTATTATAACTGAATTCTTGCGGAAACTTATTCCTGAAAATTAGTTAAGCAAGTTTAAATATAAACCTTGAATTTTTTATTTCACTAAATCCAGCATTGACACGGGTTTAGTGATTTGAGAACT
>JADFGN010000538.1 GCA_022567695.1 Candidatus Poribacteria bacterium
TCTGTCGTATGAATAATAACAGCGACACCTAACCCACCGCCAGCTGCCCAACCCGTGTTCTCATCGGCGAATCGAACACTCATCAGATGTTCCTCTGTGCCGCTTGTTTGCAATTCCCACGTATCGCCGCCATTGGTGGTGTGAAGCACAACGCCATTCTCTGCAACAGCCCATCCGGTGGAGGCGTTAACGAACCAGATGTCTTTGATAATATCCTCAATATTTGTTGGCTGATCTACCCAATTTTTTCCGCCATCAGTGGTTTTTTGGATTAAGCCATCTTGACCGCCTGTGGAGGGACTCAACTTAACGCCTGCTACCCAACCCGTCGATTCGTCAAAAAAGTAGGCGGCGTTGAAAACGCTCGTATCGTCATCTCCAACTGCGCCACCGCCTTCACCACCACGAAGAACCTTCCACGTTTTGCCCCCGTTTGTTGTTTGCACAATGGTCTCGGACATACCGACGGCGTAACCAATTTTAGCAGTGGGGAAGTGCACACCGTAAAGCCAGTTTCCGACCTTACTGGTCTGAATTTCCCATTTTTTGCCACCATCTTTGGTACCGACAATCATTCCATTCTTGCCAATCGCCCAACCATTTTTCTTATCAAAAAAGAAGATGTCTCCAAGCCTTTGGCTGATGTCGATCTCCGCTTTCTCCCATGTTTTACCTCCATCTCTGGTGTGACCGATAAAACCGGGATTATCCATGTCAAAAAGCGAATCGCCCACCGCCCAACCTTCTTCTGAACTGATAAAGGTAATTGCAAAGTAATCTCGAATTTCTGGGTCCTGTTTTTGTAAGATATTCCAACTTCCTGCCGCGTAAAGCGTGCCAGTTATGCACAAAGCCGCGAGTGTAGTGATGATTCCAATTCGGAACAGTTTCTGTCTATACATTGCCTTTTACTCCTTTATCTGATTTTTGCTTAGTATAGCACTCATCGTAAATACTGTCAACAGTAAAAAGTCTTAACGAACTATCTTCTGAATCAATTGTTCCGTTAAGTTCTAATCCGTATTTGCAATCTGTTCAAACGCTTGATACATCAACTCCAATCCCGCTTTCACTTCCGTCTCAGAAATGACTAGCGGGGGTGAGACTCGTAAAACATTTCCCGCGAGAGGCCCCATCAAATGCAGCCCCTGTAAATAACACTGCAAAACGCATTCGTTCGCAATCTCGTCTGCCGTTTTTTCACTGTAGCTATCGACCTCCAGCCCCCAGACAAGCCCTTCGCCACGCGCATAGGTTGCAAATTCAAAATCCTCGATGAGTTGATAAAGCCCCGCTTCGATCATCTCTTGCATCTGGCGACAATTCTCGACGATTGGGAATTTCTCAAACGTATCCAGCACAGCGAGGATGGCGGCACATGCACGCGGATTACCGCTGTATGTGTCGGACGCCTCGCCGTAGTCAAGCGATTCAAGAATCTCGGCTCTGCCTACGATGGTTGCCACAGGTTCACCGTTGCCGAGTCCTTTGCCGAGTACAACTAAATCTGGATCGAGTCCGTAAGTTTGGAAGGCGTACATATTTCCTGTGCGACCGTGACAGGATTGGACTTCGTCTAAAATGAAAACGACGTCGTTCTCGTTGCACCAGTCGTTGAGTTGCCGCAAGTACCATTTCGGTGGGTGAAACGAACCCTTTGCACCCAGATATGGTTCGGTGACCAACATACAAATCTGATTCGGATACTCTCGCTTTAGGGTATCCAACTCGGCTGCAATTTTCGGCATCAGCACTTCCGCGGACCACTCTGGATTGTCGTAGTGCCGATTGTCCATGACCAACGGAAATGAGAGCCATCGAACATTCGGGTTTGAACTTTTCTCACCAGTTATATCACCCGCCTGCCCTTTTTTGCCATGAAAACCGTATTGGGTGGCAAGAATAATGTGCTTATCGGGTTGATAATGTTGTGCCGCCCATATCGCTTTGATAATGCCTGCAGAGCCAGAATCTGCCCATAAAACCTGTTGCATCTTGTCAGCACTTAAGTTCTCGATAAGCCGTTGAGCGGCACGGATTTCCACCCCGGTCAATGTGTTGTAGGCGGTGCGCGGTATGCCTTCGGCATAGTGACGTAATCGTTCTTCAAAATAAGGATGGTCGTGCCCAAGATTGGCGACCAGAACCCCTGAAGCAAAATCGATGAACCGGCGCCCTTCCGGATTCCAGAGGTAGACGCCACTCGCCCGTTCAATCACCAGTTGTGTTGGCGTATACGTTTTATGCCCTTTTGGAATGAACTGAGCCACCGACTTGCGAATCTCGTTTGACTGCGGTTCGTTTTCGATCTGGATGGGTGAATTTGTTATCATGATTTCCTCTCTTGGCTGTTGTGGATTGATAGGAATATATCGAGAAAGGAAGGGGACTCAACCCGAGTTACTACCTTTTATCAATTTGCAGTTCAGATCGACGAATTGGATTAAATCCTATGCTTTAGGAAGGAAAGGAAGAAGGGAAGGAGGATTTCGCGCTCCAAATTCGACGTTCAATGCACAATTTCAATGCCGAAATTATAACTTGGCTTTCCGCTTGAAGGCAAGAGAGAATCTTAGGCTACGAATTATCAAGACTTTTGCGGCGAAGAAGTCACGTTAACCCGCAGGTAGTTTCAATTAAATTGGTTGATTGTAAATCTGCGTATTTCCGTTATACGGATCAAGAATCGTGATGCCATCAGCCCCAAACTTCGCTGTCGTAGGTGTTCCCATCCCACGTTGCAGGTAAGCGTAATTGCGATCTCTAACAATTCGGGCGGCATGAAGAATCGCAACCGACAGGCGTGCTTCGTCCGCGTCCGGGTATGTACCCGCAATATCCGCAAGCGAGGCGTCGGCAAACTTCATCCGCACGACTCCCTGCACGCAAGCGATTAGACTATCCTTGCCGTAACCGACATACGCTTTAGAGCCGTCTGGACGCATCACATCGCGGGTAAAATGGGTATTCGATGTCCGGCTGCCTTTGCCTTCGATGGTGTAACGCAACCCACGATACTGGGCATCGGATTCAATTTTTCCGCGCGTCCCTAAAATTTCGCTTTCTTGATTGACGGGTCCCTCGAAGTCGGGCGGCGTAATCCAGTGATTGGCAAAGTGGATGTTCATGCCGTTATCGAAGATGACATCTACCTGCACGGCGTCGTAGGCATCAATGTTGTATTCGTTGATCAGCTTCGCCTTTTGCCCCACGGCAAACAGAGACGCGGGTTTGACCTTCAGGTAGCTGATGAACAGGTCTGTCCAGTGGCAGCCGACATAGCTGAACGGATCGCTCTGTGTCGCCCACTTAAAGGTCTTTGTCGAAACCTCTAACGGCTCCTCCAGCACGGCTCTACCATAGATTGGTTCTCCAATCTCCGCCAACAGTTCATGGAAAATCTTCAGATGGTCAGGGTCATAGCGTTTGTGCATGTCTAACCCGACGATTAAGTTCTTTTGCTGCGCGAGCGCGATGACCTCATCCGCTTCAACAATATCAAGCGTCATCGGTTTTTCGACGATGACGTGAATTCCATTTTCCAGCGCATGTTTTATTGGGGCAGTGTGCAAGTGATCTGGCGTTGCAACGGCGAGTATGTCGAGGTCTGGAAATGCGTCGATCAGATCGACCCACGGGGATTCCCCATGGAAAGGAACGACTTCTGCGCCTGTCAGATCTTTATACATCGCCTGTGCACGTTTCGCTGATGCCACCGTGCGCGTGGCGACGCCGACCAATTCAAAACGTACATCCGCGAATTGACGCGCAAAGTCGTCCATGCCGATTCGTCCAAGCCAGGGTGCGATACCACTCCGTTGCAGATTGGCATACGTTTGCAGGTGGACATCCCCACCGAACATCCCTGCACCGATCAGTCCAATTCTGATTGTTCTATGATTAAAGGTACGTCGATCCTTTGTCATTTCAGATCCAGAGATTCTCCATCGCCCATTCGACTGCATCTACAAGTTTACCATGCTCACCAAAATCCCACCTGCCGTTGGCGGATGTAACCGTAAGGGCTTCAGGCATATCCGGCGGTGGCAACGTCAAGTGATTCAGGTCAGTTTCATCGTACCACACCCCGCCCCTTCCTGTGTAGTGGTCGAGTAGGAGTTTGGGCCGCTCAAGGTTGGGCGGGCCCCGGTAGATTTCATACCAGCGGTTAAGCGAAACGTAAAACAGAAGGCTGATGGCATTACGCCTACGCTTCCACATAAGTTGGGGCAAGTCGCCAGAGCGCAACTTACCAAAAGGGATGGCGTCTTCTAGGGAATCACTGACCCAAGAATATGCCAGGGCGCCCAGGGTTTCGGTTTCCGCTCTCCAGCGAAGTTGGGCTGCTGCGCCATCAGGTAACGGTCCCACGAAACGATCATAACGCATGGCTTCGCTTCTTATCGCTATCTTTTCCCCATATTTGATTGCCAAATCCTCATCTATCCCGTCACCACACGAAGCTTTAGTCCGAACAAGGGCTGCACCACTTTGTCCGCCAGAGATAGGCTTCAATATTATGTCGGTTGCGCAGGGAGAGACCAGGCTTCGGAAAAGAGTTGCGAACTCTTCACGATCCAGTTCTGAATACTCCTGTAATTTGTCCTGAATTGATTTCCAATTTAAATGACCGTCTTCTTCATCACCTTCTTGAGCAAACTTAGCAAACCCATTTGGGAAATGCCCACTGAATTCATATCGTTCAAGATAAGAAGGTAGTTCGCTAACAAAGATTTTGTTCACTACTCCGGTGATTTCATCTCTACGAAGGAGGTCGAAAATTCGCGCGCTCGAAGGTGGAAAAGCGGTCATAAGAACTACAGGAGTACCCAGCCTGCATAATTGGACTCCAAAGTCCTCACCCGAAGTGTCATCCTCGTCTGAATCGTCCTTTGCACGCCGATCGATCAAGGCAAGATCATAACCTTTTCGATGCACACTCTGGGGAGATTCGATCATCAAGCCTGCACACGGTCTTACGGTATGTCCCGCTTCGCGCAGTACGTCAACCAATCGGTGCCTAAATCCTTTGTCATTCTCAACAATGAATAGTCTCATACACTTCCTACTCCGTTGATTAGAGCGCTACCGGTGACGATAACTTAAGCCATCGGCAGCTTGAGCGTGAAACACGCACCTTGCTCCGTTGGTTG
>JADFGN010000539.1 GCA_022567695.1 Candidatus Poribacteria bacterium
TTTGATTAACCACCTGTATTCTGCCGGGCCATCGCAATTTTTTCAATCCATCATACACGCTTGCTTTCGAAATAGAATAGCTTGCCCCGGTTTTCTTGGTCGCAGAGATTTCGGTTTTCTCAACTTGTTTGATGCGTTCAATACAAGCGATGGCAGTTGCCGCGTTAATTGCCTGATGTTCACCTAAAAGGGGCAAAAAAAGATTTGGATAAGATTCATTTGGCGTCTCGACATCAAACGTTTGACCGTCGATGCTAGAATCTTGCTGCCTCAGATTGATTGCTTGCCCTACCTGATCGATTGACGCATTGCGTTGCGCGGCAACCGTTTCAAAAACGGCTTGCGCTTCCGCGGGCTGTGGTGCTAAAACAAGTGGACGATTGGCTTTAATAATCTCTGCCTTTTCCTTAGCAATGGCTGTGCATGTATCTCCCAAAATTGCTGTGTGCTCAAGGCTAATCGGTGTGATTACACTCACAAGCGGATGGACAACATTTGTTGCATCTAACCGTCCGCCAATTCCCACTTCGATAACTGCAAAATCGACAGCGTTTTTTGCGAAATAGCAGAAGGCGAGCGCTGTGTAAATCTCAAAAAAAGACATACGCCCCATCGATTTCATTTCTCCAACCGCTTCAATGGCTGGTTTCATTCGATCGACATAACACGCAAACGAAGCCTCCGAAATTAGCTGTGAATCGATACGACAGCGCTCACGGGGAGTTATCAGGTGGGGTTGTGTAAACAAGCCAGTTTTGTAACCCGCGTGGGTGAGTATTGAGGCGATAATCGCCGCTGTAGACCCTTTTCCTTTGCTTCCCGCAACATGAATTATCTTCAAATTTTGGTGTGGATTTCCAAGGAGATCTAACAGGTGAGAGATACGCTTGAGATTAAAGAAGCGTGCGTGTCTTGAGAAATTGGGACTTTTCTCAGAATTGATGAATGTATTGATGTAGGCAAGGGCGGCTTCGTAATTCAACATTACGTGAAACGCGAAACGTGAAGACCTAGCATATCACGTTTCATACGATTTAATATGACCAAGGATAGAAATCTGCTTGAGAAACTATGCGTACTCCAATGACACGAATCGGTGATTGTAACACAGATGTTGGGTAGTTTCAAGGAAAATCAAGCGGCTGAATTACCGAAAATTAAATGCCTTTTGGTTATTGACAAGTTATTTGTTTTTTGCTATAATGCAGGGCAATCGTTTGCCTGAAATCGCTTTTTATGATACAAGGGGAAAGCAATGCTACGCCTGAATGCAAGGACTTCTCAATCATTTATTGCATCCCTCGTTCTTCACGGGATTATTCTGTTTATTTTGGGAGTCTATTTGGTAACTCAAACGCAACAGTTTCAAGACCTTATTGACGCCAGTTTTTTGAAATCCCCCGATCCGCCAAAGCCAAAAGTCCGTAAGCCGTTGGTCAAACCCATCATCAAACCAACGGTCCCGAATCAATCATCCGTTGTGGTTGAGCAAGTTCAACCGACTCCTCGTGTTACAACAGCGGTGAATCTGCGAACCGCTCAAGTTGCAACGGAGAATGTGATCGAGTTTTCCAATCGTCCCCTCAAGATGGAAACCCTTCCACAACCCCACCGTCCCAAGGTCATTGACCCCAATCAGCCGATTCCCGAGGTGGTTACTCATGTCGATCTCCCGACCTCTGACGCGCCCGGAGCATTAGCGTTTTCGGGGCCCGCCCCGAGTGGTGGAACCGGTGCCTATCAATCGGCTCAACGAGGAATTAGCGGGGTACACGGGATAGGGCAGACGGGAAGGATGCCTCAGCCAACGGGGGTTCAATCGCTTCTTACTGCCAGCGATATTGCACCCACTGCGCTCGACTCGCTCGTTGGAGAGATGCGATTGGGGAATCAACTGATGGCGCCGATGCATCACAGCGAATTAGGAGCTCGAATTTACACTGACCCCGACACCAAAAGACCCACCGGATTTATCCAGATCTGCTATGTCCGTTTCCGGCAACTCGGAATGAACCCGCTCTTTGATGTCGATCCGACCGCCCTGTCCTATCTAGTGAGATGGATGGCAGCCAATACACGACTCCGGACACGAATCGCTGGTCGAACGCTTTACATTGATGATATGGGAATTCTGGAGTCGCCGATGATCTACCTAAATGGCGTCCGGCCGATTCGTCTTCGCAATAATGAGAAACTGATGCTCAAACGTTACCTGGTTGAAAAAGGGGGATTCATCTTTGTTGATGACGATCACAGCAGCGGTACGCGGTCAGCGAAGACCTTTGCCAATACCCTTCGCGCTCAATTTAGGGAGATTATCTTTGAGGCGGGTGGAACTGAACTTCAGCGTATTCCAAAAGATCACCCCATCTGGAATCAGCCGTTCAAACTCGGTGGACAGCCCGCCGAGCCCAATCGAACGGGAGTCACGTATCCGATGACCGCATTCGAGTTGGATGGACGACTCGCCGTCGTCATTAGCTATAACGACTATAACAATGGATGGGAATCTCCCACTGCCCCTGTAGGCATCAAATATGTTGTCCCGGTTCTCCGTATGGGCGCGAATTTTATGTTCTATGCGGCGACGCATGGAAAGATCAGCGATTACGAACATTATGTTCCGCCCAAGCGGTGGAGAGATGAGGACATCCTGCTTCCGAAACAAGCACCTCAATCATCTCGCATTTCAGCAACCGGAACCGAAGAAAGATGACGATTGAAAGTTGAGATTTCAAGGATGGAACTGTCAACCCGTCGATGTGCCACCGCTGTCTCCAGGACAGGAGGTGATTTGTGGGCTTTACCCCGGATGCGCCCGGCAATGGTTTCGCCATTGAAGGCGGTAAAGGATACATTGTCAATGTTCTAAAGGCAGAGGAGATTGTGTTTGTTGGCGCCGCATGGACAAACCAACCCTCTGTAAAAGTGGAAGCGGCTCCCTCGCCTGCGATTGGTGGATCGCCTGATAGCGCGTGGGCATTCGTCGTCAGCGGCAGACTTGCGGCTGAAGCAACGGATACCCGCCAAAAGGATGGCTATCTAGTGTCCGTCCGAAACACCCGGACAAACGCGGTTGCTACTGATGTCGTTCGAGAAGGATACTTCGCCGTTGCTTTCGGGGATATGAACCGCAATAGCGTTGTTGAAGTGGGTGATAAACTCGAAGTGACCGTGAGAGACAAAACAGGTGAGCGTGCTTCCGATTCGTTCCTTTATCCGATTACGCCGGAAGTCATCCGTCAAGCAGTGTTGCCGATTACTCTCAAGGGCATTGGGAAGCCACAGGACAACCTGCTGTTGCAGAACTATCCGAATCCGTTCAACCCCGAAACGTGGATTCCCTATCAACTTCAGCAACCCACTCAGGTAGTGATTCATATCTACGATACACAAGGGGGCCTCGTGCGTACCCTCAATATAGGACAGCGTGATGCAGGCTTCTACCAGAGTCGGACTCGTGCCGCCTATTGGGACGGACGAAACGATACGGGTGAACGAGTCTCAAGTGGTTCTTACTTCTATCATTTTCAAGCCGGGGATTTCTCCGCGACGAAGAAGATGATAATTCTGAAGTAGAACCCAAAACACAATCCACAAAGCATCGGGAGCCATGCTCTCGGTGCTTTTTTGTCGGTGCGAAATCCATAAGCGTCAAACCCTTTACTCATAAGGATTCTGACCAAGCACAGTATTCTTGACGCTTATGGCTCTTTTTCGGTATTTTCGGCAATCCGCCAAAAATGGAATCCAGCCATAGAGCGGATTCCTTATTGAGACTTCGGCAAAAAATGTGTCCGATAACCGTGTAGGTAAAATCGCTGTACTCTCCCCTATCCCCCACCGCGTGCCGAGCCGGAGCGAGGGTTGCTTCACGCGGTGGGAAATCAAAAAACCCACTGCTTTTGTGTGAATGCAAGGGCAGTGGGTTTTTTTATGGCTTCTTACACCTACTTCCGGTTGAATTTCGTAATCTCTTTGGATAGTGTGTCTATATCCTTTCCCTTGAACAATTCTTTCCTGATATTTACATAATCACCACTTGGCACACCTAAGACACTCCACAATTGAGTGGTCTTTTCAGCCCCTAGATTCTCCAACAATACTTGAAACGCTTCATCAAGTAGAGGTTTGGGCGCAGTGTGCTGTTTAATGAGAGTCATCATATTTTTGTAGGGCGGACAAGGGCGTGATGACGTTCACTTCCCCTTTGTATTTCCTGAACAGAGCATAGTCTGAAGTCACAAAAAAGTCAACCTTTGCGGTTTCGGCACTGGCGATGTGCAGTGCGTCCATTGGTTCAAGCCGAAATTGGTTTGCTATGGTGTGAGCTTTTTCTGTGATGCGAGGACTAAATTTTTGATACTGAACCGCCAATTTCACAACGAAATCAACAAACTCCTTCCTGTCGGAAAATGGGTTCAGTGAATTTTCATATTCAATAACGGCTGAGTTGACCAGTTGAGCCTTGCCTTGTTTCACCCAGTCGATGACTACAAACAACGCCCCAGCTTCGAGCTTATTATTTGCAATGGAGGGGTCGTCAAACGGTCGGTTGAGAAAACTGTTGTCAAGATACAGTTTCACAGTCGTTTTGTAACCACTCCCCTACCTTTGATGCGTCGCGCTGGTTTCGCGGCACGAGACATCGCTTCATGCCATTGTTTGACCTCATCTTTGGGCATCTCAGACTCAATTTCAGCCAAATGGTCCGCCATTTCTTGAGCCGCGTCGTCGAGCCATAGCTTATCTTCTGGCTCAAGAACGCCTTGACCATATTTTGCTTTGATTGCGTTTGTAGTCATAGTTTATAAATTACCAGCCATCTGACATGGAGACGCCATAGGCGTCAACGTTTTTGATTTTTTAATCTCAGCTTTTTATATTTTATCCCCCACCGCCCGTGTTTGTGATTGTCAGCTACCGCTTCGCTGTCTAGGTAGTTTATCACACGGCTCAAGGTAAGAATTCATTCGCTTTGCTCATGAATCTCCACCTTGACCTCGTGTGTCTTTTATTTTTGCAACGAAGCGGTAGCTGAGTTGCGCGAGGTGCTAGTCGAGCCTCGTGAAATAAGAGAAATCATAATCATATGAGCTACTTCCACGAAATTGATGCGTGGCTTGATGCCTTACTCTATGGCATCTAT
>JADFGN010000052.1 GCA_022567695.1 Candidatus Poribacteria bacterium
TTTCATGTTCTAATCTCTATAGTATAGCCTTAAATAGGGGGGAGTGTCTCCCCCCCCGCCGGTTATTTATCCACATGTTACACACAGTTGCGACTTGCAACATTGGAAAAAATTTGTTTATATAGGCTTACAAATACTTCATGAAGTTATATCGAAAAGTGCCTTTGACAACTTTAGGCGCAACTACGACGAACGCTAATATATAGCAACCCTTTTTGAGGTGCGCGGTTTCACGTAAATCGCCCAACTTTAACACCTTTTTTTTATAAACTTGACTATTGCAATATATTTCTTTACGGTATATAAAGCTTTGTTTACATTGGCGGGGAATAAATCTCAAATTTAAGAAAACGCCACTACCTTACAATCTCCAAACTAGGATCAATGATTAAATGATACAAAGGATTATAATCCCCTATTTTGAAAGCGTACGTGTGCTCTCCCAGTAAGCTGTATGCAATGGCTACATTCTCTCTGACACCATTGACGTCCTGGTATGCAGATGGCTTCTTATCTAGTAAGGACGTTTCGTTGAAATGGATTTCCAAATCACCTTCCTCATTAATGCTTAAAGAATCAGTGCCTTCATATCTAAAGCTCATCCGCCACTTTCGCAAGTCGTTCGTTGTTGAGTTTTTGAGCCAGATCTCCCAATTCAGCCTTTAGATTGACTGACTCATCTAACACAACAATCCGTCTTCTGCGTAGTTCCTCGAAGAAGGCCAAATACGGCATCTGCGCCATGCTGGCGGCTTCCCCAATGCTCGCTTGTCCGAGGCTGTACGACCTGATTGCCCGTTCGAGAAGATGAACGCGGAGTCCATCTGCGAAGAGTTGTTGGAGTAATGCAGATTCGTCGAGAGATTCTTAGCAAGTAATCGAACAATCTCAGCGTCCTCTGCGGTGAGATGAATCGATTTTGTAACCGTTGATGCGATGACCATTATGATTGCCTTTCCACTGACGAGATCTGTGATTTGACTTATACCATTATATCACAAGCGCAAAAATGCTGAAACAGAATCCGCCGCAGTAACTTCTGCGACAGATTCTGCGGCGTTGTAAGGGGGTTGCACCTCCGCGCAGATAATCGGGAGAAGGATCTCCCTCCCACAAAACATTCCACGCGCTACCGGTCATCGATCGTTCCACAGTAGCTTCGCCAAATTTTCCCCTTTCACCTTCATCCGATCGGTTTCCGTATATCCCTCCATGTGAGCATCCACGATATTCGGTGTACCGCTGCCCCAAACGAGTCTGTTCGGCCCGAAGGCTTCAATCACCCGGCGAGTGAACGGCACGGCACTCAAGTACAATGGGGCATCTGTGGCGAAGTGATTTAAGCCGGAAAGTTTCATGTAAACCTTGTCAAAAGCAGCAAGTTCCAGTACGTGCGCGTACTCCACCGCATCTCCCTTGTGCGGTTCTGCAAGATGGTCGATCAACACCGTTGAGCTAGGATAGGTGCGCAGCATCTCCGCCACTTGCAGCGCATAATTCGGGCCAATGTGCAGTTCGATGATTAACCCAAGTTCTAATGCTTTTTGCCAGAGTCGCCGGACTTCCGGGCTGGTGAAGCTATCGAGATACATCTCCTTGCCGCGATGCGCGTGAAAACGACATGCAACAATTCGGGGCTGTCGTGCGATTAGTTCCTCCATTTTTCGTGGCCCGTCAGGGTCTTTGGGGTAGAATAGGCACGTCCCTTTGAGCCGTTCACCCTCCTCCTCAAGGCAATCTAGGATGAGTCGGTGATCATCGCCATAAGGTTCTGGATGAACCAACACCGCTCGGTCGATACCCGCTTGCTCCATGCGTTTGAGATATGCGCCGAGTGGATGGGGCGGCTGGATCGAAACGTCGGGTCTGTAAACAGCATCTTTGTGAAACGGATAGCGTTGCAAATCAGGACTGAAAATATGTGTATTCCATTCGATAATCATTGACGACTCCTTTTCGTAGTGCTGCATGGCAGAAGTTTTTGACCCCTCCCAACCTCCCCTTCTCAAGGGGAGGAGAAGTTCTCCCCCTTGCCAAGGGGGATCGTCGAGCCCGGAGACGATAGATAAATAGAGAGGGTTAAGGATTTACACTGCACAGCCCTAGGCATACGCATCATCTTGAGGTGCATAACCAAGCACGTTCTGCGTTTCGCTGAGCTCCCACTTCATACCCTTGTTATTCGACATCGCGTTGAGGACTGCAAACTGAACGTTCTCAACGAGGATTGATTTTTCAACGACTTGGCAGTAATCGCGATCGCTAAGCCACATCTTCCTTCCCCATTCGCCCATGTGATCTCCGGGGAGATTTTCGCCGCGCTGTGTCCAGCCGATTCGCAAACAGATGACAGACAGCCCATGCCGATCGGCGAAGCTCTTTCCGATTCGCTCGCCCATCAGCTTCGTTGCGCCGTAGGGGTTGCCCGGCTTCGGGGCAAGGTCGGGTGTCAGCACGACATCTTCATCTCGATAGCCACCCATCGTGTGGTTCGAGCTGGCAAAGATGATGCGTTTTGCTCCTTTAGCAACCCCAGCTTCAAAGACGTTGAGAAGCAAGTCCATGTTGAGCTTCGCCAGAGATTCCCACGATGCGCGTGGGCTTGGGTCTGCAGCCATGTGGACAACTGCATCGACACCGGAAAAATGTTCTGCCCACGACTCTTGGTAAACGCTTAAGTCTGCTTGAATAATCGCTGAATCACCCCTTGGGTTGCGGCTCAACAGCACCAAATCATAGTTCCCTTTTGCTTCGAGGTGTCTGCGAATCTTGTCGCCTAAATTTCCTTTTGTGCCTGTAATTAAGACTTTCTTGCGTGTTGACATCTTGTACCTCCGTTAATAGGGTTAAATAGTCCATGATCCGAGAATCCAGTATTGACGTGGGTTTTCAATCTTCCCCTTCGGGTGGGAGGGAAGACCTCACGCAAATCTTCAATTTTCAATCTTGCTTAATGCAGATCCATTATACATTAGGCTAAATATTCATGTCAATGAAGAACAAGGTGGCTAGGAAGTTGCAAAATGCTGGAGAGGATGTTACGCCACAATTTAATCTCCCCGTTGGTGTAAATATGGGAAAATCAATAATCAGTATATCATGCGGAGCGAAACGAAGGATCTCTTCAATGCCGTGATAGCGGCAGTCTATGTTTGAGATTCTTCGTCGCAAAGTGCCTCAGAATGACATATTGCGGAGTACGGATAATGCAAAATCGGTTTCCTTTTATATTTTTCTTCTGTGGATTCTTAGTCTGGTTTGGGTGTGCCGTCAATAATAGAGCGTTAAACCAAATACAGAAGGGGCATGAGTTCTTTGCCGAACAACGTTACGATGAAGCCATCGGCGCGTATCAACAGGCGTTGAAACAGGCTCCAAATTCAATCGATGTATTTAATTATGTCGGGCTTACTTATGCCGCTCAACAGCGATGGAATAAGGCAATCGCCGCCTATCAGGAAGCCCTGAAGATTAACCCGGGTATTCCAGAAGTTTACGTCAATTTAGGCTTTGCGTATCAACAGTTGAAAAGGCTTGATGATGCGATTGCAGCCTATCAAACCGCGCTTTCGATTGATTCAAAGCAGCCAATTGCTCACTACCGTTTGGGGTTGGCATACGAAACCAAAAAGCAGTATGAATTGGCACAAGATCGATATCTGGCGGTAATCAACCTGGATACAGAATCACAAGCGAATCAAGCAGAATCTGGAGGCGATCAGAAGACAGAAAAAAATGAACTCCTCGCACATGCCTATTACCATATCGGTATAATCTATCAAATACAAGGGCTGTTCGAGAAGGCAATTGATGCTTACCAAAAAGCGGTAGCTGTTCTATCAAGTCTGGCAGATGTGCACTACCGTCTAGGGCAATCCTACTATGCGACTTACCACTACAACGCAGCAGTTATCGCATATCAAGCTGCCCTAGAATTTGTCAACGTGACCCCACTCAGTGTAACCAATTCATTTTTTGCCCAAATTCCGCATGCCCTGCCCACACCTGCTGATATTCAATACCACCTTGGTTTGACGCAAGTCGCCCAAGAGAAATTCGCGGAAGCGGTTCACACCTATGAAGAAACGATTGCGCTACAACCCAACCACGCCGATGCATACTATCATATGGGAATCGCTCATCTTGCACAGAAACGCTACATCGCTGCAATGAAGGCGTTCCAGAATTCGGGGTTACACTATGGAAACCGGAAGGCTTATCGTGAAGCGAGAGCGGCTTATGAGGAAGTTCTCCGTGCTTACCAAGCACTCCAATATCTGAAGCGTGCTGGCAGTGAGGATGAAAAAGCACCATCGGGCGAAGAACTGACAAAATCGCCATCTGGCAAAGAATTGACAGAGATTGAGAAACGGCAGCGTTTAGTCGAGATCGAAGAGGTGCTGACAGCCACTTATGACCAATTGGGTACTGTTCGGACAGAACTCATGAAATTTGATCTCGCGATTGATGATTACCGTCGAGCGGGGGAATTTTACGAGGAACATGGCAAGTTTGAGGATGCGATTAACGCATATAATCGTCAAGCCATACCTATTCTATATCGTATTGCCGAAACATATATCTACATCGCCGAATTAGCTCTGGCTCAAGGGGATATGGAGGCTATGGTCGATGCAGCCCAGCGAGCAATGGAGAAGGCAACAAAGTCACCCATTCTTCTTCGCCGTTTGGCGGAGATATATCTAAAGGCAGGAATGTCAGACGATGCGGTTCAGATTTTTCAGCGAGCGTTGGAAATCGAGCCGGAGTCAATCGAACTTAACCGCCGACTTGCGCAGATCTACGAAATGCGGAATGAGATAGAAGAAGCCGAAAAAATCTATCATAACATTCTCAGACTTTCTCCACTTGATGTTGAAGCGCGTCAACGTCTCGGTCAAATTTTTCGGCGGCAAAATAAAAAAATCCCCGCCGTTGAAGTTTATCAGCAACTTGGAGAAATCTATCTCTATCAGCACAAGTGGGAATCGATGATTGAAGCCTACAAGACGGCTTTAATCATCATTCCCGATATTGCAGCGTATTACTATCAGTTGGGTTGGGCGAGCGCACAGCATGGCAAACACACGGAGGCAGTGGAAGCCTACCATCGTGTGTTAGATCTGTGGGTTGAGGTTAATGGTTCTCCGAGCGGATTAGACCAAGCCGCATTCCTTTCAGGTGGGAGTACACAACTCACACAAGTCAGTCAAGTTAGTTTTTGGAAGTTAGTGTTTCACGATGGAAATAGCCCCGATTTTCTTTTAGCGACCGCCGATCAATTCCTTGTCCCCAGAGACATTTCCTCGCGAGGTCTTTTTATCTATCGTCTCCGGGCTCGACGATCCTCCCACCCGAAACTGTGGCAGCCAAACCGGCCGAGCCGCGAGCATATTTACTATCAAATCGGACTATCTGAGGCCGCTCAAGGAAATTACGCAAATGCGGCTAAGGCTTTTGAGAAAATTATACCGAAGCGAAAAATATCGCAAGCTGTTAATTTATATGGTCTAGCCTCGAATCAGGCTGTTGATTTTTACCCTTCGGGTGGGAGGAAGAACCTCGCGCACCTCGTCTCAAATGCGCTTTACCAACTCGGCATTGCTTATCAGGCACTTGGAGAGACTAAACGGGCTTACAAGGCTTATTCTGAGTTATTGAAATTGCGTCCGGACTTTGCCCCTGGTTATAGTGCTTTGGCAAACTTACATCGGCATTCGCGGAAACACGACAAGGCGATTGCCGCATATTTGGACGCGATTGCTCGCGGCGAAAGCAATCCGGATGTCTATTTTCATCTCGCGGAGCTTTTTGAGAGAACAGGCAAACTTGTCGAAGCGACTCAAAGTTACAATCAGGCGGGCAGAGGATATATTCGGGAGGCAATGCAAACGGACCTTCCCAAAGTGCCATTGGAGAAAGCCCTTACAGCGTATCAAAAAACTATTCAACTTAGCCAACGTCTATTGGATTCTCAGCTGATTGATGAACATACGCTTGAACTTAAGAATCATCTGGCTCTCGCTTACTACCGTGTCGGCTTGATTCTTCAGCAGTGGAATCAGCTTGAGCAAGCGGTTGAACAGTTTAAATTATCTCAACAGATCTATTTCTCACTGCCCCAGCAGCGTTCTCCATCATCGCGGCAAAGCCTGCCATCGCGTAGCGGGAATAGGCCGCAGCTGGGGGAAATCGATTCCCATCTCTCAGATCTTGACCTCGCATATATGTTCTACGCTTCAGGTTTGGCGTACATCCAATCAGATCTGTTGGGACACGCCATCGAAGCCTTTGGTCGGGTCGTAGAGATGAACCGTCATGCCGTGCACAAAGTTGACGAGTGGGTTCTTGCGAATACCTACTATGAGCTTGGCAGAATCTATGCCCTGCAGAATCGGCACATAAAAGCCATCAAGACCTATCCAAAGGCGTTGATTGCTAAACCTAGCCATCTAGCTGCTCGCTACCATTTAGGTTTGTCTTACTACGCTCTTAGAAAGTTTCAGGATGCAATCAAAACTTATCAAGCCATTTTATTGATGGTTCCTTTAGATTGCCAGCTTCTGCTTGAAAGTTGTGATATGATGGGATTAACCCCTACGACATTGGATACTCCCCAACAGTCGGGGGCCGATCAACTGCTACTCTTTAACTTGCAATCTTCTACCGCAACTCGGCAGCGGGCAAACATTGATCGCCAATTTGTGAGCACATACCTTCCGCTAACGTACCGTCAGCTTGGGACGACTTACGAAACGTACTCTGCACACCATCCATTAAATACGACGCTTTGGCTGAAAGATGCTGCGATCAATTACTACAAGGCTGGGTTGACTTACGAAACGCAAGGAGAATACGATCAAGCCCATAATGCCTATCATGTCGTCGTGCGGATTTACGAAGAATTGGCGGAAATTGAAAAGGCAATGCTTGCGACTGAATCGGAGGCGAGGTTTGAGGAGTTTGTTCGGTTATTTGCCGTTGAGGCGCATCTCCAATCTGGAAATTTACATAGAGCGCAAAGTGAACGAACACGCGCTTTGGAAGATTATCATGCGGCTTTAAAAGCGTATCAATCCGCGTTGCAGCTTGAACCGCAACGAATAGAAGCCTTAATTCAACGCGGTAATATGCACACACATAAACGGGAGTGGGAAGATGCCATGACGCAGTATCAAAACGCTTTAGCGGTTGAAGAACAGGCACTGGCAACGCTGTATTACCGACAAGGTCGAAGCTACCAAGCCAGACAAAAGAACGATGAAGCATTAACCGCCTATAACGAAGCCCTAAATTCCAGAAAGCTGCCGATTGTGTATGCTCAATTGGGACGGATTTATATGTCACAAGAAAATCCCGAAACGGCCCTCGAAAACTTCGACGAGGCATTGAGACTCATCCCGTTGCAGGAAGGGGACCTCCTTCTTGAAAAACAGGTACGACCTTACGAAGTTCAAGCACATACCTTGAGCGGTGATGTTTATTTTGATAGCAGTAGGGCGAAAGAAATGCAGAAACAGTTTCACGATGCAATCGCTGATTTTAGCAATGCTGGGCACGAGTATTTTGAAGCCGCCGCAGCGATTCGGAAATTAAGTGGTACTTCAGTTGATTTCAATCAGATGAGCGAGCTATTAGGTCAAGCATCGGCGTCATACAAAAAAGTGCTGCTGATTGGTCAGTATCGAATCGTTGAATTTAGCCAACTGGAATCGGATATGTTGTTAGCGGAAGCCTATTATCAGATCGGTCGTGTCCATGCACGTGCCAGTGAAGTTTACACTCTTCAGAACAAACCCAATGAGTCGGAGAGGCTGTATGACCAGTCAGAACGCGACTTTCAGAATGCGATTGCGCTCTGCCACAAGCACTCTCTGGCGGATATGCCCGAATACCATCCGACTTTACTTGCCGATATCCACTTTGAAAAGGGGAGATTATACACAGACCGTGAGGTAAAGCTCAGCTTTGCAATTCAGGAGTATGAGTTTGCTGGACTCAAC
This sequence comes from Candidatus Poribacteria bacterium, assembly GCA_022567695.1. Taxonomy (GTDB): domain Bacteria; phylum Poribacteria; class WGA-4E; order WGA-4E; family PCPOR2b; genus JADFGN01. The sequence goes on from JADFGN010000052.1 coordinate 8,004, forward strand.
TATGAGGATGGGAGATATTTCAGTCATGCCGTTAAAGCTTATAATGCCGTTGTAGAAATCGATCCGGATTATGCAAACCCTTATTTCTACTTGGGACGCACTTATGAACGCTATGCTGTTGCACATGAAGCTGAGGAGTTTGATAAGTATATCGAAGCTGCAATTGCATACTACCGACTCGCGCTACAGAAATCTGTACCGGCCGAGGATTCAACGAGAACAAGCCCGCGGAATGTGCGGGTTAAATCAGCCAGCCAAACAAGGTTTAACACACCCCAACTAATGCTACAATCCAGATATGGGCTTGCACGTTGCTACGATTATATAGGAAATTTTCGGCAATCTGTCGCTGAGTTCAAAAAAATTCTCGATGAACTCCTCGCACAGCAAACGGAGGGATTGTCGATTGACGAACAGTTGCTTGAAACCGCTTATCGTCAAATCGCTGAACTTGGGCCAGCAGCAATCACAGAATCTTTGCCAGAGCTACCGCCGGGAGTTAATCTGTTGTCAGATACCGAGATTTACTATTCGGTCGGTCTGGCGAGGGCACATCTGGAAGTATATGCCGGTGCCATCGATATGTATAATCAGGCTATTCTGCGCTTGGACGCTGTAGCAAACCGATCTGTTGATGGCAATCCGGATGCCTTCGCGCTGAATCTGTTAGCAGATACCTATCGCGAGCGGGGGGTGGCTTTTACCGCTTTGGGGAATTTTGAGAGCGCATATCAATCCTATCAACAGGCAGCCACACAGTATAAGAAACTCAGACAATACTGGCAACGACAAGTGGATATTTATCAAAAAGAGCAGATTATCAATGGCGAGTCAGAGATGCAAAGATTAGTGGATGGATTAAACCGCGCCTATCGCCAAGCGGAAGCAACCTATGAGAAAGCAATTGGGATTAGACCGGATGACCCACAAGCCGTTTTTCAATTGGGGTTGCTCTACGAATCCCAAAAGGAATTTGACAAAGCGCAAAAGATTTACGATGCACTCTCAAAGGAGCGCGACCATCTGGTGTCGGCATACCGCTTAGGTTTAATCTATTTCATGCAAATGGAGGATTACGAACTTTCTGCGGATGCCATGCAACCTTCTTATAAAGACCGTGCTGAAGAACAGTTTCAACACATCATTGAAGCGTCATTGGAGACCAATGTACCGCCGATTCTCGTTGCTCAGTGCCATGCATATCTCGGTTTGATTGCCGCCGCTGAAATCAAATTTCTGTTTAGCATTCAATTGGAGTTTTTTGTAAGCGATCTGGATGATAACGATATTCCACCCACTTTACGTCAAGAATTGGAAAGACATGACATCACGCTTTCTCAGAGAGTTGGAGTTCTGATCGAAAAGGAAGGCAGCAAATGGCTAATAGAAGATTACCCCAAGACATACTCTGTGCGAAGGAATCGAGATAAACTGTACATTTACAAAGGAAACGTGTTCATTGCTTTGGCGGAATTCAATCTGGCGAATGAATCGCTGTCAGCGAGTACAAAAGTCATTCCGCCAGATCAGCTTGGAATTGAATCGATAAAATCAATTGATGCTCAGGTTTATAGGAACTACTATTTGGGATTGGCAAATGCGGTGAGAAGCAAGTTTGGCGATGCCGATTTCAGTGCCGCTGTGAGTGCATACCAATTATCGATTGAGGCATATCCAACTTTCAGCGATGCATATTATCAGCTCGGCGCAGTTTACTACGATGTCCAAAATTATCAACTTGCAAGGCGCCAATTTGAAAACGCCATCCAGTTGTATCAAGCGTCCGAAAATGACCATCCGAATCGTGCAAATGCCGACTATCAACTTGGCTATATCTACTATCAGACGGCAGATTATGATAATGCCTGGCGACAGCTACAACTTGCGAAAGTGAATGGAAAGCAGAATGTCGATATGAGTGAGCACGAAAAAAGAGAGAAGCGGTTGGATTTAGAGCGAAACCTGAGAATGGTTTCTATTTCGCCAATTCGCTACTAATGTCAGATTAATCCTGATAGGTAGCCGACCCTTCGGGTGGGAGGGCAGACCTCGCGCAATTCGCAAGAATTCGAGCGGGATGCGAAGAATCCGAACTTTGGCAAGTTCGGCTACGTGTCAAAACTTACTCGAAATTCCGTTCAGGATATCAGACCTTCGATCTGGAACTTCTCATATCCGCCGTCTCCAGGGCGGGGACCAATGACGGATTAAGTTCGACGGAATTTCTCGTATAAACATTGAAGCTGCACGTTCCCGATCGCTACGGCGGCGAGTGGCAGAGGTGAGATAAAGTTGCTCTTGAGCGCGGGTCATGCCCACGTAAAATAGCCGTCGTTCCTCCTCAATCTCCGCTAACTTCGGTTCTTTGCGCCAAATAGGAAATGTTCCCTCCTCCATTCCCATGATGACGACAGCCCGAAATTCGGTTCCCTTCGCTGCGTGGATCGTCATCAATGTGATTTTGTCAGTGTCAATTTCCGTTTCATCAGCGCTATTGATGAGCTTTTGGTAGTCGAGAAAATCGGAGAGTTGCTGCGCGTTGCTATTGGTTTCAAAATGTAGGACGCCATTCATAAACTGCGCACGCCGACTCGTCCAATCCTCATCCGCCTGTAAATCCGGCAGCTTTGCTTTCTGAAGGGATTCCATGAATTCTTTGATTGTCTCCATTTCCGTCGGTTGCAAGGACATCGGATGTCCGGCAAATAAATCCTCCGCTTGAGGCTGGTAGATTTTTACATAGCGTGCAGCCGCTTGGAAAAAAGCACCTTCAAGTTCACCCACCCGATCGCCTCCATCTTCTTCTGCCTCCCCATTCGATTGAACGGGGTTGTAGCCGGATTCCAACAGTCCAAGCCCTACGAACGGCAAAAACTCGGTCAGTGACCGCACTTCACGTCGTCGGAGATCGACTTTGATCAATTCATCAAACACACGGTGGGTGACATGCACATCTTCGATTGCTCGGTGCATGATGTCGTGTTCAATGTTGAATTTATCGGCAAGTGCCTCAAGACTACAACTCTCGCGTGGATACAGCCGTTGAGCAGTCACAAGGGTATCGTAATGTGGATTGGAAAGCCCGATGTTTAGATACCTCCCAAGGTCTCGTTCCAACACCTGATTATCAAATTCAACAACGTTGTGTCCGATCAGAATCCGATCTTGAATAAAGCCCAGAAATTGTGGCAAAACCGTTTCAATGCTCGGTGACTCCTTGACACTTTCATTGTTGATGCCATGAATTTTTGTACTCGACTTTGGAATGGGATGCGGTGGTTTCACAAGCTGATAGTACCGTTCAAGTTCACTGCCAATCGCACTCAGCCGCTTGGCACCAATTTCGATAATCTCTGCACGTTTAGGGTCGTTGTCCACAGTTTCCAAATCGTAGACGATCATGTCCGCGAGATTCGGGGTTTCAAAGTAGCTCAATAGCCGTTGGCACAATTTCAGTGCGATAATGCTTTTGCAATGCGACAACGCTTTTTTCGTTTGCGAGAGCTGGATGACATTGACTTCACCATCATCTGTCGGAGCATCCTCCCACATACCGATGAGAATCGTCGTCGATTCAGTTTCGGGAAGCTGGCTGAAATCGCCAATTAACACGTCAACGCCGCCACTTGCTTCCGGCTCACGATTATTTTCAAACATATCCAGCGGCAGGGATTGAATTTGGATAGGGAAGTCAAGATATCCCTCAAGCGTTTGGTGAATGATGTGAGCCGCACAATAGGAATCGATGCCAGAACCTGCCGAAATCCGGATCGGTTCTCCTCGTTTAATGGTGCTGTAAAGCGCATCTGCCGCCGTTTGAAGGCGCGGAATCTCCAATCGATTCTCGATCTCATGAATCTCTTCATCTCGATAAGGAGAACGACGACGTTCAAGGAGATCGAACAACTTGAGTGCAATTTTACTAATTTTCTCGCCTTCGATTTCTTGGGCAAATTGATCGATCTGTTGAAAGAACTTGCGAACATTCTGGCGGGTGAGAGGACCGACATCTTCGGGATAATCATCGATTTTTCTTAAAAGTTCGACCAACGTTATTCCATCGCGCTGTGCAAGCCACTTGAGTCGAACAAGCGTCAAATCGTCGATTAACTGCTGAGGGAAATTAATTGCCCTGTCAAGGTCGCGCGGGAGTCGCCACTGAATGAAACTCAGGTAGGAAACAATATCCTTCGCATGGTCTTCCTGAAAAGAGTTCGCCCGTCCAATGCGCTGGAACTGGATATTTTCATGATGCAATCGATCGACGAGGGCTTCGGCGAGTTGATGCGTCCGGTAAAAGACGGCGATATGCCCGTATGAATAATGTCGCTGATCGACGAGTTGGCGAATGAGCTTGGCAACATACGCTGCTTCCTCGTCCGGATCGCCGAAGGTATAGTGATAGAGCGTGTTTCCAGCCTCTTGGTGTGTCTTGAGAATGCTCTCTTTCTGACGTGTATTTCGTGCAATCACCGCCTGTGCAGCTCGCAAAATTTTCTCGCTACAACGATAATGCTCTTCCAATTCGACAATTGTCGGCTGAAAATCTGCTTTGAAATCCTCAATGTACTGAGGGCTTGAACCACGCCAACTATAAATCGATTGATCTTCGTCGGCAACGACCATCAGATTGTGGTCGGGAACGCGGCAGAGATGCTTGAGTAGTGCATACTGAGAGACGTTAATGTCTTGATATTCGTCAACCAGAATAAACCGAATCGCATTGTGGTACCCGGCACGAACCGACGGGGATTGCTCAAGCACTTCAACGGATTTAAAGATCAGGTCATCGAAATCGAGCGCATTGTGATAGGCGAGTTTGCTCTGGTAGGCTTTGAGCAGGGCTGTGATATTCTCGATGACGACTGGGTCGTCAATGACCGTGCCATCGCCCGTGTGAATCTCGTGTCGCTGTTCAGTGATTGGGTTTTCTAACTTTACTTTGTATGCGCCGATAATGTCTCGCAACAACCATGGGGGATAGTCGAGCCGATTCAGCTTGAGTTCTCGCAGGCACTCGATTAACACCTCATCCTGTGTTTCCTGATCAAAGATTGTGAAATTTTTGCTCAATCCGATTTCTGGTGCGTGTTCCCGAAGCAAGTTTACACAGAAGGCGTGGAAGGTATGGATGCGAACATCTAATCCCTGCGTTGTGCCAAGCAGAACCTTGACCCGTTCAAGCATCTCTTGAGCTGCTTTGTTTGTAAAAGTAACCGCGAAAATTTGCTGTGGTGGCACATGGTGTCTGCGAATCAGGTGTGCAATACGATGCGTAATTACCTTGGTCTTACCTGTACCGGGCCCGGCGACCACCAAAATAGCACCCTTTGTATGGGTGGCAGCTTGTTGCTGTTTTTCGTTGAGTTCTTGGAGGATTTCCATGATATGGCATCTCCTTGTTGGGGCGAAATAGGTTGTCCCATTGTCTGCCAAGCTCTTTTAGTATACCATTTTTAACAGATAAAGGCCATGATTTTAACGAAGCGGAATGCCGTTTGGAGACAGTATGTTGTCCTCCTCATATGGCGGGGTGCGTTTCGATTTGGGGTTCATTTTACCTGACTCCTTTTATTTAAAGGTTCAAATTTAAAACGAACGCGATGTCGTCAACGACAGCGTTGGACCGGGTTCAAAGCCATCACCGTCGTCTGAAAGGGTTCGTCCATGAAATGGTAACATCACGTTGAAACGCAACCGTCCGTATCCGGGATAGAGGGTGACGCCAAACGTCGCAATGTTGAAAATCAACCCTGAGTTGATGTCCCGTTCGCCGTTCCATTGTGCGTAGGACTGGACAAGGCCGAAATAGCCTGTGTGAAATGCCAGCCAATCTTTAGCTTGGTATTTCACCTCTGCGTTTCCGCTCAATTCCACAGGACCACGATATGTCTTACTGTTTTCGTAAAACGGGAAAAGCCCACGAACTGAAGTGCTCAACGAAAAATCACCGGACAATGGTCTGCTGTAGTTAGCTTCTACTAGCGGATTGAACGTCCCGGTGCCAAACTGAATATGGAGATGTTCCTCTCCGGCGTTGCCGAGTCGCCATGGATTTTCTTCCGTTTTGCCGGTTGGAATGCTGGTTCCCACTGAAGCAACCAAATGATTATCACCCAGAATTCCTGACATTTGATGAGAAATCAGCAGGTTGAGGTCGGCAAATCCACGATAGGCTTCATCACGGTGGTGGATGGTCTGATTTCTCAAAATCGCTTGTTGTTGGGTAGAGGTCGTGGAATCGATTTCTTCAATCGAAGCGTCCTGATTCTTAATGTCATAGGGAACACTGAGACGGGCACGCCAATTCTCGCCAAACTGGTACTCAACACCCAATTGCACTCGAAGAAAATCTAGGGAGACAACATGCCTGTGCGGTGGAATGACATCTCCCGTTTGGGAAAGCGCTTTCGTCTCTAAGTGTCCTCCATCATTGTCAAATCCTCGCAGGGCATTAAGCGAGAATCGAAATTTGCCTGTATCGTCTGAAGTCGAACCGACTTCGTCAATCCCGCTCTGCGGAATCACGGGATTGCTTCATGCCCCTCACGAGCCTTGAGCAAATACAAACGGCAGTAGATAAAAGAAACTGAATAGAGCAATGGCTACAAAGATTCTAGTTTTCATTATTCACCTCTTGGCATAGGGCCAGTCGCATCATCATTGAAACAGCGTGTTGACGAATTGTGTATCGATCCAGTGTAGTCCAAGATTCTATCTTGGTAAGGTATTCTGGGCCAAGTTAGAAACTTGGGCTACAAGTGTGTTTTCCTGAATTCGTCAACACGCCCTAGCTTCTCTTTCATGTTTAGCCCGATCTGGTCTCGTTAGAGATTCAGACGCTTCAATTCCATTTGTGGTTTAAAAATCTCAGGTAAAGGGGCAAGTTCTGTTTCTTCTCGGTTTGTCGAATCTTTTCCATAATCTGCTCATTCGTAGCTTGGGCTTTCGGGCAGTCTTTTATTGTTTCTCAGTCATGCCCCATGTTTTAGGCGTCGCAAGTTCAACGCTGTTCCCAGCCGGATCGCGGAAATAGATTGAGAATCCACCACCGGGCCAGGAAATTTCTGTTTCGATCTCCACACCATTTTGGCTCAGTTGTTTGCGCCACATTGAAATGTCGGCATCTTGCATCGCAAAGGCAACGTGTCCAGGACCCTTTGCGCCGTGTGGAGGGACATTTCCTTCGGCTTGTTGTGTTCTCGCAGGATTGAACAGTAGAAAAACACCATCGTCGCAGCGAAAGAATATATGCCGTCCTTCAAGGCGAGAAATAGGAACTAATCCTAGAGTCCGGTGATAAAAATCTTCTGCGACGTCAAGGTCATTGACGTATAGGCAGGTTTCTAGTATTCGTTTGACGTGCATTGGGATTTTCCTTCGTTGCGTATTCCTCTGTGAAATTAGTCATGATAGATTCGTAGTGGCGACCCTTTGGGTCAGCCTGAACTCTGGCGAGTCCAGCTACGAAAACAATTGAGGTTAGCTACTTAACGACTAAAGTCGTCACTACAAGGTATCAAAACTTACTTTACAGTCAAGGTTTGTGATTGGTATTGACTGGAGGTTCGTCGTTATTAATAAAGCGTTCTATCGTATTGTGGGTTGCAGGTCCCGTGCGGAAGTCAGCGATCCACGGCTCACGGAAGTAGGCTTGCTTTTCTCGCGGAAGCCCTGCGAGGACTTCGGGTGGAATCGTAAGGCGATGCCAGTGCGTAGCAAGGTGCGCGTAGGCATGAAGCACGGCAACACGAGGCGTGTCCCGTTTCCAAACCGGGCCCGCATGACAGGTATTCTCTGTGAAAAAGATTGCGCTACCGGCTGGACATTCGTAATTCATCAAGAAGGGGCTTCGCTTTCCCTCCTCCAACGACAGGTGTTCTGGATGCATTTGGAAATTCGCCTTGTGGCTTCCAGCGATGAAACAGGTCGCGCCATCTTCTTTAGTTACGTCGGTCAATTCAAAAACAACTCGTACCATTCCGGCGTAAATCCGTCCGTTGTTGACACGATAGCCGAAAATTGCATCCCCTTGCTGTGGGCCGCCACCATGTAATTCACCGTGCGCTTGCCCTTTTTTGCGCCAAACGCAGGAGCTATTCTCCACTCGAATATCTGGTCCAATAATCTCATGAAGTACATCAATTACTTTTGGGTGATCGATTAAGATGCTGGACGGTCCTCCTGGCACTGCTCGATGCTCTGGCGGTAAGGACTCAGGATTGTGTTTGATACGGTCAATCTGATCGACAATTTCAGCGGCTTCATCGCGGCTCAGAATTGCCGGGCGTACCAGAAAGCCAGCGAGGTCGAATCTAAAACGTTCTTCTTCGGTCATTGCCATGACGTAGTTCTCCCATTATTGTGAAAATGAAGACATATCCTATTTGATAATAAGTTACCAATCTCGAACAGAGCCATCAAGCCCATTCAACTTTGGCATTTGTCGTGGAATAAATTCGGTCTTCTCGGCTGCTTTCTCGTTAAATTCAATACCAAGTCCTGGCCCTTTGAGGGGTAAGGCATAACCCTTCTCAACGGACGGAAAGGGGGAAGTCATATCTGAAACTGAAACAGGTTCTCGATTAATCCACGGTGCTTCAAGCAGGACTACATTGGCAATTGCTAAAGCGGCGTGCAAGCTAGCGGCTGTGCCAAGCGGCCCCGCATTGTTATGAAGGACAAGCCCAATATAATTCGTCTCTGCCATCGCGCCAATTTTTTTTATCTCCGTGATGCCTCCGCAATGACAAATATCTGGTCGGACATAGTTGACATAATTGTTTTTGATTAATTCGCTAAATTCCCATTTGTTGTGGTACCGTTCCCCTGCGGCCAAGGGAATACTGGTCTTGCTACGAACCTGCGCCATGACCTCGGGGTTTTCATGCCTGATCGGGTCTTCAATAAAGAACGGTCGGTAGGGTTTGACGCGCTCCGCCAATTGAACCACCCACTCCGGGTCATATCGCCCATGACATTCAATCAGGATATCGACCCCATCGCCAACGGCTTCACGAATGGCAGCAGTAAACTCAACCTGCTGATCAACAGCTAACTGATGGTCATGCAGTCCCTCTCTGTCGTACGCATGAAATCCTCTAAAACGGATAGCCGTAATCCCCCGCGATACCCGTTCCTTTGCAGCCTCAGCGATTTCAGCGGCCGTGTTTCCGGTGACATGTCCATACAGCCGCACTTTTTCTCTAGCAAGCCCACCGAGAAGTTGGTAGACGGGCACACCCAGACTTTTTCCCAAAATATCCCAAAGTGCCATATCGATACCGCTGATTGCTGCTCCCGTGACTGGACCGCCGCGCATGAACAGTCTACGGAAACAGGACTGCCAGAGATATTCAATCCGTTCTGGATTTTCTCCAATCAAGTAGGGGCGCAGGTCTTTGATCAATCCAGCGACTGCTTGAGGGAAGAAGTGGATGGTTGCTTCGCCATATCCGGCAATGCCTGCATCGGTTTCGATTTTAATGAATAAAGCCGGACTTCCCAATTCGGTTGTCAGGAAATACTTAACATCGGTGATTTCCACAGTGAAAACTCCTTTCATTCATTGCACAGACCATCAATAGTAGGAGGGAACAGATTCGCATCAATCTGCGAGAAAATGCTTTTTGAAAACGAATGCGCCCAATTCGTAGCTGAGCACTCGCCCATCCGGAGCGAACTTGAAAACAGCCTTTTCGCCAGACGCACGCCCACCATGGACAAGCCATTCGCTGTCCACCTCGGTCGGGGAAAGTTCAGCGGGAGTGTGCAGAGAGGGCGTAGCTTCGGAGTGAGGGGCAAGCCGTAGTTTGCCGTCCCGATATTCGATGTTCGCATGGAGGCCAGGCGCAGCGGAATAGTGTCCCAGGAGACGCTGTAGTGAGGTTGGCGTCGGTTCAAACTTGGGTGGTGAAGGTACAGGAGCCACGGCTTCGTCCGCGGCCAATACCATTTCAAGCACTTCTTGGACAAGCTCAAGCCCTCCATGCGGCGGCCACATGTTGATGAGGACAACCGCTCCGGTTTTGGTCGGCGCATTAAACCACACCTGTGTGCCAAAGCCGTGAATTCCACCGCCGTGATTGTGATAGACATGATTACCGATGCGCGTCACTCGCCAGCCCAAACACTGTCCCCCTGACCAGTCAGGTTCAACGTATTGAGGACGTTGAATTTCAGCTAGCGTTCGGCCGCTGAGTACCTGCGCGTCACAGCGATCTCCACCGTCAACTCTGAACTGAAACGATACCCATTTGGCGAGGTCTTCAATAGTTGAATGAAGTTGACCGGCGGATGAGAGCCCCTTCAGATGGGCATAGGGTGCTCGCTCAGGGCGGTCTTGGTAGGGCGTTGGGTTGTAGCCGACGAAGAAGTGCGGTCTCAGTTCGTCTGTGAGGTCGAAGACGGTAGACTGAAGACCAAGCGGCGCAATGATATTGGCGTGTACATACTCGGTATACGGCGTGCCCGTGACCCGATATACCACTTCGCCAAGCAACGCAAATGCAAGGTTTGAGTACTTAAAAGCAGCGTCCTGTGGAATGACAATCTCGGTGTCTGGCAGGCTATCGAGGATTTCTTCACGGGTTGGGAAGTTGAGTTGAGCCCAGCCGTGCGTCGGTGACTCTGTGACCAATCCAGAGCGGTGGGTCAGGAGTCGCCGGATTGTCACGCCTTCGACGGTGTCGTAGTTAGCCCTGACCTTGGAAAACTCAGGGATGTGCCGCACCAGCGGATCTTCCAACCAAAGCACCCCCTCATCTCGCAACTGCATGATGGCGGTGGTCGTGAAGGTCTTGGTAACCGAGGCGACTCGCGCAATAGTGTTTGGGTTCGGCTTTCGGTCTGAGTCAAGGTTTGCAAAACCGAATCCACCAAACCAGGCGAGTTCCTGATCGCGGATAATGCCCATCGCCAAGCCGGGTATGCGGTATTTCGCGATTCTTGTCTCTGCCAGGCGTTCGATGTCTGGTATCAGGGTTTCAAGCACATGGTCTATCATTTGCTACCTCCGACGATTTATTCAAGATAGAAGTTATCCGGTTGATTTGAGAAATCCACGAATACAGGGTCAGGATTCAGGATTCATTGCATCTTGTACGCAGCACTATGCTTTGCGATATAAAGCGCGTAACTCTTGTTATAGCACAATTGCAAAAAAGATACAACAGAAAATTCATACCGTTTCATGGCCTGATTCCATGTTCCTCAAACGAATGGATTCATACTTGAAATCGACATCCTCAGTTAACGGTAGCTTAATCTACTCTCCCTTCCACGATGACAGGTAGACTACATTATAGCCGCTCAACCATCTTTTCCATTCATTATCTTTCGATTCCGTGATGTTTCAAATTGACGACGAATAGGTATTATGATACTCTATATGAAAGTACAATTTGGGTTCATTAAGCCTATGCTCTTTGAAAAGAATGAGCACCAGAGGAGCTTATGCAAATGAAATTTGTCAATGTTGGCCAATTGAAAGCAAAAACTTCGGAAATTTTACGAATTGTCGAAAAAGAGGATGTTGTGATTACTCGCTATGGAAAGCCTCACGCAGTGCTCCACCGTATAACTGAAGATGAATTGGAGGATTTTGTAATCGTGAATCACCCTGAGTTCAAAGCGAGAAGGAAGCAAGCTAAACAAGCATATCAGGAGGGGAAAACAACAGATATCGACAATCTCATTCAGGAGATTCGTGATGGCAGACTTTAGGGTAACAGTCACCCATCCAGCTAGAAGAGACCTTGCCAGATTACCCCGAAAAGAACAATTGAGAATTGCTGCACGAATTAAATCCCTCCAAACATCCCCATTCCCACGAGGCAACACAATTAAATGAAACAAACATCAGTAGAAGCATTGCGACTGGAAGCGATGACAATTCTCCTCATTTTTTAAACCGCCCAGTTTCATGGCGGCTGCCAATGCGTCACGGGAGGCAGCCCCCCGATAAATGGGGATGGCTTCGCGCATCGGCTTACAATCTTTACTTTCCTCTTTCCCCTTTCGCATTTTTTGGGTGGGGGTGGTAGGGTTTAATTATTTTCGGAAGGTCAGAGTCTGATTATGTTAGGACTTTCCGAAAAATCTCAAAGTACGGAGGTTATTTCAAATTGAAAAATCAATTTCATGCAACAAATCTTCTATTAGTCGCCGTTGCTCTTAAAGTTTTGGCTTTTGCCATTCCTTTTCTGTTTTTCACAGTTTCCACAATTTTTGCCACCACATACAATACTCCCAGCATTACTGATGCAGCTATCACCACTACTTCCGATTGGGATTCAGATGAAAATATGGGTCCACCATCGGGTACAGAAACGACTTGGCGCTTTTGGCTTACGTGGGATGTAAACTACCTTTATTTAGGTTGGTCAGGCCCTGATTCGTTTCCTTCGAACAACGACGATGTAGTGGCCTATATCGACGCTAGAGTAGGCGGAACGTCGGCTGGCTTATATCCTACTGAAGAAACGTTAACGTTAGGCATAACAGCGGATTTTGCCACCCAGATTAGACAGAGAGTAAGCAATAGTGGTTATTATGTGTATGATGGAGGTTGGGGTAGTCTAACAAATTTTGGTGTTGACGATTTTCTATATACTGAAGGGACGCCAAATGAAGGGACGCCAGATGTCTCTGAGCTTAGAGTCAGTTGGAGTACAGTGACCAACGGACTTTCTTCAGTACCGACTCCTTTTAATATAATTGTAGTAAATAGAAAAAACAATGGAACCTATACTGCTGTATGGCCGAGTGAGAACACCGGGCTTGGTAAAGGAACCGTATCATTTACCTTTGCATGGGAAGAGAGTGGCGGAGAAGGTGCAACGCCCAATACGGTCTCAGATGTGGAAAACCTTTTTGACCAGAGTTTGCCTGTGGGACTTTCCTCCTTCACCGCCATATCTGAAGGTGACGCGGTAACACTGTCCTGGCGCACCGAGAGCGAAGTGGATAACTTAGGCTTCAATCTCTACCGTGGTGAAAGCAAGGATGGTCCGTTTGTGAAGGTAAACTATGGGATGATACCCGGTGCTGGTAACTCGGCTAACTATAACGAGTATCAGTATAGAGACAGGAATGTAAAGCCGAATCAGCGTTATTTCTACTACATCGAGGATGTAGATTTATTTAGCAACAATAACAAATCGCAGATAATAGAAGTGTGGGTAAACCGGGTATCGTTGCTAAAATTTGCCCTGTTTCAGAATTTTCCGAATCCCTTCAATCCGGAAACATGGATTCCTTATGAGTTGGCTAAAGATTCGGAAGTTACGATTAGTATTTACAACGTTTTTGGGCAGCTAATCCACACGCTTTCTTTGGGTGAGAAAAAAGCTGGTCGTTACATCAACAAAGATGAGGCGGCTTACTGGGACGGCAAAAATGACGCAGGTGAAAAGGTAAGTAGCAGACTCTATTTCTACAAGCTCTCCGCAGGTGATTTCGCCACTGTCAAGAGAATGGTGATAGTGAAATAGCTACGTGGTCATTTTTTTAGTTCGTATTTCACTACCGGACACTTTTCATCATCAGCGTATCCAGCAAGATAAACACCGATGGAACTGCCGAGGATAGAACCTGTGATACCACCTACGACGCAACCTACGATTAAGGGTTTTTTGTCGTCGGGAGACATCGGCATATTAAACAACCAATGGCGAGGGGCATCTTCAGGCACCATCGCTAGTCCTACCAAACAACCTCCAAACATACCAACACCTAATCCGCCCCCCCAAAAATTGCACCAACTAAAATTTCACCCGCAATTCCTCCACTACTTGCGGGCGGTTTCTCAGCTTGCGCCTTTTCAAAGCCACTCATTATCAAACTCACAAGACTATAGAAGCAATATTAGTTACGCGCGGTTCTGTCGAACCGTACTATGACTGGGATTTGTAAATAGAAATCAACTCAAACCCATGTCCTAATTGGGTTTGAGGCACGCTCAAATCTAAAAAAAGCTGTGAATTGTCCCATCAAATCGTCTTTTACAGCTCATTTTGGGCGGAATCGGGAGAAATTGCACGATTTTCGCACAACTCAAGGGCTCGCTAAGCCAGTCAGGACATGGGCTTAGCAAGCTTCAACTGTGACGTTCCTCGTCTAGTCATAGTCAGCATCTCAGACGCCCTGCGTAACTAATAACATCCTTTTTTAGCTCGAACTCACGTTAACTAAATTTCTCTAATCAGAATGCGAACGAAACTGGTGTCCTTTGGCTACCAACTACTGGCGTAATTCCGGGTAGTTATATATTTCTCCGTTGAAGACAATCCAGAAACGCCCGTCTTCATTGGTCATGGGTTGCCGTCCCTGTGGAGAGAGGTCAATGATGCTCAAGCGTTGATGTCCCAGCCCAAGGTTGCTGTCAAGGTGAAACCCCTCATCGTCTGGACCCCGATGGCGTATGATACGTGCCATGCTCTTTAGGAGTGACTCATCCACAAGACGCTGCTGCTCTAGATGATAGATACCACAAATGCCACACATCTTATCTTTTCTTATCCTTTTGAAATGGGTTGATGAAGAGAAGCTATCGGGACAAAGGGAGATTTTTTGAGAATCTTTTCATTAGTGCAAAAGACATGAATTCATTTACACATCACGTTTCACCAAGTTGCTTGTTTTCATTGCGCCTCTGAATCGCTTGTAGCCACTGCTTACCTGTTTTACCCCAAGGATAGATGCACTTCAGGATCAGGACAAAATACCCCAGCGTCGTGATGCTGGAAACCATTTTGCTGTCACTCAGTTTCTGATCGTAGTGAAGCACAAATGGAATCTCGGCGAAACGCGCTTTCATCATACGAAACTTGATAAGCTTTTCTAGGGTGCATGTAAAACCGACCCCTTT
>JADFGN010000540.1 GCA_022567695.1 Candidatus Poribacteria bacterium
AACTTATTCCCGAAAATTGCTTAACTAAATTTCTCTATTAAACTATATATTTCAAACCACCAGCCCCGCAGGATGACTGATTTCTTGCGGGAATTTATTCATGAAAATTAGTTAAAATAGACCGGATGCGGTTTGACCCACTCTTCTTCGCCATCTTCCCATACCTCGCGTTTCCAGATCGGCACAATCTGCTTGAGGCGATCTATGGCGTATTTGCAAGCCTCAAACGCCTCCCTGCGGTGCGGCGAGGCAACGGCGACGGCAACGCTGACCTCACCAATCTCAAGCCGTCCAATGCGATGAATCATGGCGACCCGATCTAATCCCCATTTTTCGGAAATCTCTTGTGCGATTTCTGCCATCTTTTTTTCTGCCATGGGCGCATAGGCTTCGTACTCAAGGTATGCAACCTTGCGTCCTCCTGTGTTATTTCGTACAATCCCTAAAAATGGCACAATTGCACCAGCATTTCCCACCTCGACAGCCCGAATAACATCTTCCGCCTTGATGACCTCGTGGGTGATTTTAAACATCTTTCCCTCCTGTCACCGGTGGTATCAAAGCAACTTCGTCCCCATCTGAGAGTACGGTTTGTTCCGTTGCATATTCCCAATTTACGGACATCTGCATGATTTCGTAGTACTCGGCAATTTCGGGCCATTCTTCTTCGAGCCGTTTCAGAATATCCATCAAGACCGCTCCCTCTGGCAGTTCCATATCTTCTTCGTCTCTATCCAGCATTTCATGGCACACCGCAAAGTATTTGACTTTTACTTTCATTATCTCCCCTCTGAGAATCTAATTTTTCCGTAAGTAGCTCCTTCAATAAAGCACTCAGCCCACTGTCGTAGCGGAATAATTGCTGGGAAAATTATACCTCAAGACAGAACCGAAAACAAAACAAAACCCCGACCTGATTTTTGGAATTTTCTGTTGACAGTGTTATGAGTTTGTGCTAGACTCGCCCATATTTAACATTGTCAAGTTAGCAAGGATACAAAGATGCAGGATGCAAGATTCAAGATGCAAGCGCAAATTGTCAACCTATTTTAACCATTCCGGAATTACACAAACAAATCAATATAGAGGTGAGAATAAATGAAAGTCGCCAAAATTTTCGGTTTAAACATTGTGTGTGTAGGCATAATAAGCGTTGGTCTGATATTCGCGACTCAAAGTCATGCTAAAATCGACCCGGCAACTATTGTTGGGGCGTGGCTTTTTGATGAAGGAAAAGGCAAAGTTGCTGAAGACGCTTCGGACGGCGGTCATAATGGGAAACTCGAAAAGAACCCGAAATGGGTTAATGGCAAGTATAACAAGGCATTGGAGTTTAACGGCGGAAATTATGTGGAACTTGAGGATTCGGCTGCAGACCTCCCATTTGGGGGCGTTGACCCGTTCACTATTTCCGTGTGGGTCAATCCGCAAGCGGGGGGAACGGTTATCGGCAAATTCAACGGCGGTGTTATCGGCGCATACATTCTCGTCGTCCAAGGCGGAGGTGGCATCGTTTTTCATAGAGAGGTCGCACCGTGGGGACTAAACGCGGCAAATAAAACGGTGGCTCAGGGAAAATTCAGCCATGTTGCGGCAACCTACGATGGTAAGGATATGAAGGTCTATGTCGATGGTGAAATCTCTGGAGAACAACCGCGAGGCGCACAAAATACGGATGTCGCAACCCCGGTGCTCATCGGTGCACGTTTCACCGGTGGAAATCCGTCTAATTTTTATACCGGTATTATCGATGATCTGGCTCTTTTTAATGTAGCGCTTTCAAAGGCAGATATTGAATCACTCATTCGCCAAGGACTTCCTGCGGTCCTTGGATTAGCAGTCGAGCCGGGGAATAAGCTCACAACGACTTGGGGGCATATCAGAGCTAGGAGATAGGGAAGCAAAACCATAACTTCCCGCTCGGATTATATCAAAGCAAATAGCTTGCACGACAATCACCACTTAAATTACAGGAGGAAAACCATGTTGGCCAAAATTCGATTCTTCACGCTCATCTTACTTGCTCTTTTCGCAAGTTCTGCAATTGCGGCGAGTTTCAATTTTGCAATTCATACAGATGCACATCCTTGGGACAAAGCCGATGCCGAGAAGGAAGTCGCCAAGTTTGTCAAAGCACTCGATGGTAAAGTGAACCTAGAAGTGTTCGACGCAAATGCCAGAAAACAGTTGGCAGATTGGGTCGAAGCACATACCGCTGGTGGCGGCAATACGCTCATTTTGACGGGCATCACGCCATCGACGCTTTATCCGCCCGGCAATGCGAAGCCAGATGGTTCAATACTGGAAGAATTCCTCGACGCTGGAAATAGCATTTTCAACACGGGCGAATATACCTTCTATACATCCGAAGGACCGCAGGAGACAAACGAACAGCAAGGTCTACCGAATATCATTGACGTGCCTGAAGCTTTTGTATGGCATGGACGAGGCGCGGGTGCCTGGCAAGCCGGTACGGTTGTAATGACGCCGACGGCGGATGGTAAGAAATACGCGCCGAGCCTCAAGGAGTATGGTACGTCTTATCCGTTCCACGTCGAGGATTACGAGAAAAGCCCGTGGGAGTTGGAAATCGCGCTGGCGGAAAATACTGCCGAAGACCTCCGCGTCGAGCCGGGCGTAATCGTTAATAAGGACACAGATGGTCGTCTCGGCATCTTCGTTCAAGCTTATGTCGGCGATATTCCGCATCCGGGCGTGTCGTGGGGCGACATCATGAGTGAGTTTATCCTCAACTTCTTTGTGCCAGAAATCTTATCCGTCGACCCAACGGATAAACTCGCTACGACATGGGGCGAGATTAAGTTGGATCGATAACTGAATACGGCGCGATTTTGCTTATGGACGAATGTCACTGACTTGCAAGGCGTAATTCTTCACAATCCAATCGGTGTTGGCTGTCGTCTTGATGTCCATGACGGCATAGCCATCGTCTAACTGAATTAACGCTCCGAAAAGGAGAGACAAATGGACCGCGAAGCAATGAGCAACGAAGAGAATTATGCATTTGATGTAGCGGGATATCTACACGTTGCTGGTGTCTTGAATCGAGAAGAGGTCGATGCGCTGAATCAGGCGCTGGACGAAGTGGGCGAAAATGAGGGCATGTTGGGCTGGGAGGGTCCTCATCGCAAGCTGTTCCGCGATTTACTGGTGCACCCGCAGTTGGTGTGCTATTTGAATCAGATTGTGGGACACGGCTTTCGGCTGGATATAGCCCCCCGGTTGTTGGGCCATCGGGACGGTGAAATTGGGGCAACGCTGGTCGGTGGCGATGAGCCGAGAAATCCATCTCGGGCATATTTCCAACAGAACGGTCGGAGGTCTTGTCAGGGTGTCAAAGCGATCTGGGCATTGGAAGATGTCGCGGAAGGGGATGGTGGATTGGTGGTTGTTCAAGCCAGCCACAAGAGCAATGTGCAAACGCCTGGGGATCTGGTAGCGGGTAGTGATGAAATGGGGTTGGTCAAGCAACCTCGACTTTCGGCGGGCGATCTGTTTTTATTAGCGGAATCTACGCTCCAGGGGGTGCGTCCGTGGAATGGCGATTCAAAACGGTTGTTGACCTACTGGTATGCATCCCGCGCCGTCATCCAGTCGAATCCACCCGGCCCTGGAGCACAGACAGAATCTTTTCCGGGGTGGGCAAAAGAGGCACCCCCCGAGCAAAAGGCAGTCATGCACAGACCCGGTTTTAAAGGCTCAAATCCTACGCCGGTGTTAAATACAGACGGCGAAAAGACGTGGGTCGAGGAGAGTTCGGATGTCATCCACCCGTCTATTTATATCCGCGATCCAAATTCGGGAATCGATGAGAAGGAATTTTACTTCTGGGATTTGAATGGGTATTTGGTGGTGGATGGCGTGATGGATGAGGAATGGTTGGCGCGGGCGAATGAGGCAGTGGATAAATTCCAAGACCGTGTTGAAGTGGGCAGAGAATTGTCCGGTGGGTCGGTGAGTCAGGCAGGAACAGGGCGGCCGCTCTTGTCGGGGTTGTTGGACTTGCCAGCACCTTATAACGCCCCGTTTCGCCGCATGATTGCGCACCCCGCCGTTGTGGAGCGGCTGAATTGGATGGGGGGCAGTGGCTATCGCACGGGTGGGGCGACCGTATTCTGCGCGGCCTTTGGCACGTCGGGACACTCGCTACACGATGGCAATGAGCCGATGAGTCCATCACGCGGCTATTATTTTAAGAATGGGCGTAGTTATTGTGAAACTGTCACAATTACGTGGCAATTGCGCGATGTCGAACCTGGGCTGGGCGGCTTTGCGTGCGTGCCGGGCTCTCACAAGACCCAATATTCGCTGCCGCCGGGGGTTCGGACGTGTGATGAGCCGATGGGGTTGGTGGTGCAGCCAGCAATGAAGGCAGGAGATGTTCTGTTTTTCATGGACGGCGGCTGTACACACGGCGCATTAGCGTGGAAGAATCCCGTTACCAGACGCGGGGTCTTGATTAAGTATCAGTCGAAGAATTCCAACTGGGGCGGTGGTGTGATTGATCCGCAGCAGCGGTGGGGCGATATGGTTGAAGATATGACTGAGGCGCAATTTGCCGTGATGCGGGGCCCCGAACGCGATGGTCGTCACCGCACGGTACCGCGGCTGGTTGTGCAAGATGGACAGGTCTCTGTCTCGTACAACCCCGAGGGAGATCGGTATTCGGCAAAGTATCGAAAACCTGGCGAAAAATCGGAATAAAAAAATCTGCAGAAGGTGAAAACTGAATCGTCCTCCCCTAAAGCGCGTAGTTTTCCACTTGACGTCGTGATGGGTTTCTTGGAAAATAACATACCATCTGTACTGTCAACTCATCGTTCGCCCATTCTGTTGATGAAAATCAGAAACTGCCAGCACCAATCGAGTTTCATTTGCAAAGCCGGCCTTTTTACCAGAATATCGCCGCCGCCATCCGGGGTAGACAGCCGCTGATTGTCATACCCGAGCAGGGCAGAAGATACGTTGCCACGGCAGCGGCCATCGTCGAATCGTCCCGGAAGAACGAAATCATCGTGGTCAGAGACACCCAAGACAATTTGACGAGTTGAACAATCCCCAAAATCCATGAAAGATGTCTGAT
>JADFGN010000541.1 GCA_022567695.1 Candidatus Poribacteria bacterium
TCTCGCTTGATGAATCTGAAGATCCGCGCCATCGGCAAACGGCTTGAATGTGAATCCCCATTTTGCGGCGCTTCGACCATTATTTCGTTGATTTACTGCGGTTATCATGATACAATATCCTTTCTTTGGTGGTGGGCTATCGCTGAATATGGGCAGATTCAAGACAGCGATTAGCCCTTTTTTTCTACCCGCTAATCGGGCGTTTGGGTTTTGATTCTTGCCCATATTGTCGTTAGCTTTCCTTTGGGCTGGATGGCAAGTGATTTAGGTGCAAAGTCGAGTTTTGTGAGTTGAAAATCCTTGATGACGAATTGAACGTTGCGTTCATTATTTTCAGTGAGTGTGAGGGTCAGGTGAGCCGTTGCGACATCATCGATGAGATAGATCACCTCTAGGAGAACTTTCTGGATTTTCTCCAAATCCGCCCCGATGACGGCTTCATCGAGTTTCTGATGGACTGTGCCATCGAGGGCGACATACGTGAAGTCGTGGTCGGCGGTTAGTGCCGCAAGTTTATCGATGTCAGCACCTGCTAGCGCGTCTAAGGCTTGCTGAACCTGTTCTTTGATGGGAGCTTCCGCGTTTTTTCGTAGCGGGTCAAGCCCACCTGTGCCATCTTGGGCAATCATCTTCCAGACGCTATTCTCTTTGAGATAGTATTCTGTGGCTTTCAGCGGGAGGTTGGCTTGGGGACTCCAGCGGTAATCCATGGTGGCGGAGGCGGTATCACCAGAGACGGTAATTACCAGATTGGCCCCGGTAATTGTGGTTTTGCCGGTTAGATCAAAAGATGCCTTAATTTTTCCTCGGATCCGTTGCCAGCCTTTGATCTTGACGCTGAGTACGGTAATCAGAGTGGCATCGGGAGTGTGGATCCAAATCGCATCGACAGCGGGGAGGTCTGCCTGCTCGAAGGCGTTTATCCAAGCGTTGTGGAGGGCGAAAACGTCTTGTGTGTCTACGGCCAATACCGTCGAGGAAAACAGAAGCAGGATTCCCACGAGACCGAGCAAGTTAAGCTGTGTTTTCATGGTTTTCTGTCGCGTTTTTGGTTTTCAGAAATTGCTTTCTATGGTAAAATTTCTGAAAAAGAACCTCGGATTCTTTTTATTTGGACTTTAGACAAACCCGTCGTTGCTAACCGGTTATATTGAGGGACAGATGCAGACCAATACTGGGTTTCAACCGTTTTCCGTTCATTCGCAAGCAGCGGATGGGAATAACTTTGGGGTTTGAGCAGAAACGAGTTGTGCCCAAACCCCCGAATAATTCATCGTCTCTCCCATCGTTGAAAGCGAGAGCGTTACCGAAACCCTTTCTCTATATCGTTTTCGCGTTTTCAGTTCGATATCCCATTCATTTTATTTAGAGTCCAATTTTTATACTAGCCATTATATAATAAGGTCGATTAAAAATCAACAACAAAATCCGTTTTGAGGATTATATGTCAACAGAATCTCAATCGTTGACGAATCGAAAACACTTTTGTCTCATGAACTGAAGAAAAAGGAGGTCATACCGTTGGATGCAAATCATCTCGGACAAAACATAAAAAAATGGCTTCGTATACGCGGTATGAAACCAATTGAGCTTTCCCACCGAGCGGAAATCGATCGCAGTCAGTTATCCCGAATCTTACACGGAAAATCTCTGCCTTCTATTGAGAGTTTGGCCCGAATCGCAAATACACTCGGTGTAAGTGCTGGAGACCTCCTAGATGATAGACAAACAAAACCCGTCGATGATGCGATAGCAGAACTGCAAAAAAAAACAGGTCTGAAGGTCGCGTTGCGTTCGATTCAAAAACTGAATGACGAAGATCAAAAGAAGGTCCTATCGATTATAAATCAGGTTGTTTCAATGCTCGATCCGACTGAAACTTCCACCAATTGAGGAACTTCTCCCCATGTTCAAAAGAAGGCCTTTCATCGAAAAGCGACGAGACCATTAAAAACCGGGGGCTAAGCGGCTAATTGGAGCGTTTTTTCTGTGGAGTGCATCTTTGGGTACCAACGATGGAAGATATCTCTCCACTCGTCGTTGATCACTCTTGTTCTCACTTGAAGTAATAAGTGTGCTCCCTTCTTTGTCCAGCGCATCTGCTGTTTTTTGACCATCCGCTTGCTGATGACTTGGTTGACAGCAGACTCAACGAACGCCGTTGAGATTGCCTTCCCATAGAAGTACCGATCCCGGTAGTTGACTATGAACCCCTCGTTGCGTTCAATGTAGGTGCGAAATTCACCAAATGTGCGCTCAAACTTGCGGACCTTATCCGTTGTCTGCTTGTCATCGAGACACTCCAAATTGCCTTCTATATCGTCAAGCACCTGAAGGGCCATAAATACATTCCCGTGCCACAGGAACCATTTCACCCGCTCAAGGTTATCTTCGACACCTTTCAACCATTTCAGTTTTGGTAAGCCTTTGGCCATCTGTCTTATCACCGTGATTCGCATCGTGATATGAAACCAATCGAGTAAGTGTTCGGAAAACGGACTCATGTAAAATTGCAGGTCACGTACCGTATCCCCGCCATCGGAGAGGAACGTAACGGTCTGGTTCATCTGTAGGCCCTGTGAACAAAGCGTTTCATAGAGTCTTCGTTTCGGCTTTGAGTTATAGTCAGCGACGAAAGCGAAACACTTTTTGTCGCCATCTGCTGTCATGCTTTTGCCGACGATCACCTCAAACCAGCCTGCCTTTCGGTTGTCACCATCGCGGGCGTGGACATAGCCGCCGTCGATGCCGACAACCAACGGCGGATCAGGTTCTGGCAGACTCTCCCACTCGGCAATGCAGCCGTGGGCAAACATCGGTTGCTCATCGCCCAGTTCATTGTCAACTCGTTCTCCGGCAGCCAGAACATGCCGATGGAGGGTTGCCACGTTCTGGTCAATCGGCAGGATGTCCTCCAAACGCTTGACGGTCACGCCATAGGGCATCAATGCTACCCATTGTGTTTGGAGATACTTTAGTTCTGGGGCGGTGCGATCAGGCAAGCAGGCAGCGAGTGGACTTTCGCTTTTCTGCTGTTGTGGCTGGCAGTCACAGGTGTAAAACCGAGGGCTTTCCAATCGCAGCTTACCGAACAGCGTCCGGAAAACCAGTTCGTGGTGGTCCTTGGTGGCGCGGGTTTTCCCGCAATGCAAACACTGGCGATGGTTCTTAACATATTCGATGGTTTGGCTTTCTGCGAACTTCGCTTGGAGATTTGCCAGCAGTGTCTTTGCTTCATCGAGTGTCAATCCGAGTGTTTCCGGGGTTAACTCGTCTCGGGTGAGATCGAAAATCTCCTCGATGACCGGCTCGGCGCTGTTGTTGGATTCAATCTGGACTTGAACTTTGACTTTCATAATGTTCTCCCAATTGTGCTTCCATTTCTGAAGCGAATGCCTTGAGACGTTGATTCAGTTTAAGGCGAGAAAACTGTTCCGCTTCAAACCAGTACTGTAAGGTTCGAATCTCGTGTTGATAATCCTCACGGAATTCTTCGAGATCGTCGCTCTGTATAATTTCGAGCAGTCGAAGACTCATGTACGGGACGGAGTACTTCTGTCGCAACTGCATAAATCGCCATCCACCACCACTGTCTTCCGGTGGACCTTGCCTAGCTCCGCCGATACAACACGGGTAAGTTTTCTTTTTATCAATCGACAACCGCTTCTCGACGCGAACCTCATGTTCCCATGCGGCATAAAAATCGTATTCGTAGATAAAGCGTTCTTTATCACGAAATTGAAAGTCACCGAGTTGGATGTGGTGCGGATTATCACGAAACGTCATGCCGTGCTCGTCCGGCCTTGTCGGACCGATTTTCCCCACCCCGTACCGTTTACCACGAATCAGAAACTCATGTAGATGCCAATCTTCCCAACCGAAGGCAACTTGAAGGGTTTGGTGTAGATCGGCAATCGTGCTATCGCTTCGAATGAGTAAGCGTCGCCAGATGGCTGGACTGATGCCACGAATCCAAATACGGAGTTGATAGACGAATACCTCGTTATTCTCATCAGACATTTCATCTCCTAAGGCTATCAAAACGGACGTTTCGTTAAGGACATCCCGGGCTAGCCAGACGGTTGGCTGCCATAGCTATAAAACGGCTAATTACCCTCAAAGTGACGATTTTTTATCCACGGGAGAGATATGATGAAAACGATCGCCTATCTTCGAGTTTCGACAACGAATCAAGATCTAGACCAACAAAGACTTACCATTTTGGACTATGCCCATCGGCACAGAATAACCGTTGATGAATTTGTCTCCGTTGAAGTCTCCTCACGGAAGGGATTAAAACAGAGAGGTATTTTGGATCTACTTGAGCGGATGGAAGCGGAAGATGCGCTTTTGGTTTCTGAACTGTCCCGGTTGGGGCGGAGTCTTTCTCAGATTATTTTTCTTGTTGACCAGCTCGTCAGAAAGCGGGTGAGATTTGTGGCAATCAAGGAAGGGATTGAATTTACCGGCCAAACCGACCTGCAATGGTCGAGGCGCCGCAAAACGAAGGTCACGGTTGCGCTGTTCGGTTTATTCGCCGAAATTGAACGCGACTTAATCTCACAGCGAACCAAGGAAGGCTTGGCCGCCGCCCGAGCGAAAGGAAAGATTCTGGGCCGACCCAAAGGATTTGTGGGAAAGTCAAGGCTTGATGGAAAGGAAGCGGAGATTAAGTGGCTCCTTAACAAAGGCGAGTATGGCGAAAATCTTCGACATTTCTCGGACGGCGTTGCGTTATTTCATCAAGAGCCGAAAACTGGCTTGAAATCGAGAAAATCGCACCCGACAAGGTTAGCCCCCGGTTTTTAATGGTCTCCAATCCAACATTGCTGATTTTAGTTTACCTTTTTTGGAGGGATTATGTTACAATATGTATTGATTTGATTTGTAACTAAGATTTGTGTTTTAAACAATATTGAAGATTGAAGATTGAAAACCCACGTCAATACTGGATTCTCGGAATTCAAAAAGTCCATATTGTTTTTTATAATTTACTTAAGCAAGTTTAAATATAAACCTTTAACATTTGATTCACCAAAGTCAGCATTGACGCGGGTTTGGCGATTTGAGAGCTGTCACTTGAATCCTTAAACT
>JADFGN010000542.1 GCA_022567695.1 Candidatus Poribacteria bacterium
GGAAGTTCGCATGAATGAAAAGGTCTTCGTCGCTGGTGGAGCAGGATTTATCTGCACTCATGTCGTCGGTAAATTAGCCTCACAGTTCGGCGGGGGGGAGGCGAGCCCGGAGCCGAGTAAGCCCGGAGACGAGTTCACCCTCCCACCTGAACGGTTACTACTTATTTAACGGGAGGTAAATCATGGCACTTCAAGTGGTCAAACCACGCATTCGAGGTTTCATTTGTACCAGCGCGCATCCAATCGGTTGCCACGAAAATGTAAAGAATCAGATTGACTATATCAAGAAAAACATCACGTCGAACGGAGAAAATCCTAATGTACTCGTTATCGGCGCGTCGCGCGGATACGGACTCGCCTCACGTATCGCGTTGGCGTGGGGATACGGCGCAAAAACGATCGGTGTTTTCTTCGAGAGTCCAGCATCTGCAAGACGCACGGCAACTGCGGGATATTATAATTCTATCGCATTTCACCAACAGGCGCAGCAGGATGGTTTATTCGCAGGGAGTTTCAATGGGGATGCGTTTTCGGATGAAATGAAGCGTGATGTCATTAACCGCGTGAAGCAGATCGGCAAGATAGATTTCCTCGTCTACAGTCTCGCCGCTCCGAGGCGAACGAACCCGCGAACAGGTACGGAGCATAATGCAGTGTTGAAGCCGATTGGCCAACCCTATACCGGAAGGACAATAGATCTGAGGAATGATGTTGTCACCGAAATCACAATTGAACCTGCCAATGATAAGGAGATCGCTGATACAGTCGCCGTGATGGGTGGAGAAGACCTAGAATTCTGGGTTGATGCGTTGTTGGCTGAAAATCTGCTTTCGGAAGAATCGACTGTCATCGCTTACGACTATGTCGGACCTAAAATCACGTGGCCGATTTACCTCAGTGGCACAATTGGAAAAGCAAAGGAAGACCTCATGCATCGCACAAACAAGCTGAATGAAAAGCTTGCAAATCAACTCGGTGGGCATGCCTATCTGTCCGTCAACAAAGCAATCGTTTCGCAGGCATCAATGGCCATCCCTGTCGTCCCCCTTTACATGAGTATCCTTTTCGATGTGATGAAGACAAAAGGCGTTGACGAAAATCCGATCGGTCAGATGGCACGACTTTTTTCCGAACACTTGGGCCCAAATCAGTCTCCAACACTCGACGCCGATCGCCGCGTCCGACTCGATGACCGGGAACGCCGAGATGATGTCGTTGCAGAGGTCATGGATCGGTGGGAAAGGATTGACACGGAAAATCTCAACGCGCTTTCCGACTACGAGGGGCTAAAACGCGAATTTCGTAACCTATTCGGTTTTGAAGTTGAAGGTATCGATTACGACGAAGCTGTAGAAACTGAACTGACACTTCCCGGATTTTAGGACGACAAAATGTGCTGTGATAAAATACAAACCGTTACATAATGCGAGGAGAAGCTTTATGAATCAAACCGTTCGAGTGACTGTTTGGAACGAGTATCGTCACGAAAAGACGAATGAGCATATCGGCAAAATTTATCCCAACGGCATGCACAACGCCATTGGGGATTATCTCAAAGGACAGCCGGGCTTTGAAGTCCGTACAGCAACCTTAGATGAACCGGAACATGGACTGACGGAGGAGATGCTTGACAATACCGATGTGCTGATTTGGTGGGGTCATGCCGCACACGGAGAGGTACAGGATGAAATTGTCGATAGAGTTCATGCCAGAGTGCTTGATGGAATGGGCTTGATTTGTCTGCATTCGGCGCACTACTCAAAGATCTTTCGCAAGCTGATGGGCACAACGTGCAGCCTCAAATGGCGGGAATCTGGAGAGAAAGAGCGAATTTGGGTCATTGAGCACGGACACCCAATTGTCGAAGGTCTCGGCGAATATTTCGAGCTTGAGCATGCCGAGATGTACGGTGAACCCTTCGACATCCCTGAACCGGATACACTCATCTTCATCAGTTGGTTTCCCGGTGGCGAAGTGTTCCGTAGCGGTTGCTGCTATCATCGCGGCAGAGGTAAGGTCTTCTACTTCCGGCCTGGCCACGAGACTTACCCACTCTATTACGACCAGAATGTTTTGCGTGTGCTTGCCAATGCTTCACGATGGGCTGCGCCCGGTAATGGTCCTAAACCTGTGTTCGGACACTCGCAACCGCTGGAAGAATTATAGTCTGTTGGGGGATAGAAATCTGTGGGAGAAACAATCGGGTCTTGGTATTAACCTTCTATATCCAACCATTTCAGATTTGTTGAAGAGGTGAATGTATATGGAAATCCGACACTATAGATTCGATCGGATTACTTTAGATTCGGATAAATGTTTCGGCAAGCCCTGTATCCGGGGAATGCGGATGCCAATTGCGTCAATCCTCAGTTATCTGAGTTCAGGGATGAATGAGGACACAATTCTGGAAGCATGGCCTGAACTTGAGCGTGAGGATATTCGTCAGGCTTTGGGATACGCAGCTTGGGCAATGGAAGAAAGGGTCGTGATTGCACAAAATGAGATTCTTGCTGAACATGAACGTACCGAGGGAGCTCCGTAGACAATTGGTGATTGAAGAACATGAGGGGATATTGGAATGGCTCAAGCGACTGACATAACAATTATGGAGGAGGCTAGAAGAAATAAGGAAGTTATCATCACTCACGACTTAGATTACGGACACTTGCTGGCGTTTTCTGGTGAGACAGCTCCTTCCGTTATTATTCTTCGACTTCGCAACATTCATCCAAGCCGACTGTTTACTTTGATTAAAGGCGCATGGACTGAAATCGAACAACCCTTACTTGAAGGTGCAATTGTCGTGCTTGAAGATGCTGCCACACGCATTCGGAGATTGCCCATTACATAGGCACCAATTCGTTACAGTTCACGTTTCGCAAACTTCGCTTCAAACAGCCGATTTCCCGACGCCAAGATTTGATCGCTGTCTTTTACACCACGGACGAGATGGGCAGGGATCGCATCGATTCCATTGTGAGCACCGCTGATCGCCCCGGCAATCGCCGCAGTTGAATCTACATCCCCACCCGCACGGATGGCGCGTTCGACGGTTGCGATGTAATCTTGAGGCGATTTCAGGAAAGCATAAAGCGACATCAAGACCGTTGGGACAACGAACACAGAAATGCCAAATCCGTCCCTCTGGAGTGCGAAAATTCTGTTTTCGCTGACGGAGGCAATTTGTTCGAGGGCTACGGTTTCCTCAAGCCCAAGCCAACCTTCAATCCGTTGAATTTGCCCCGCGAATTTAGTATCCTCGCCGATGATAGATTCACTCACGGTATTCAGAAAATCAGCCGCTTGGATCTCCGTGTGATTGATAGCATAAGCGACAGCGGTAGCAATTGCAATGGCACCCGCTATTGCCGCCGGATGCCGGTGGGTGACGATGCTAGAAATTCGTGCATCCGGTGCAATGCAATTGGACCGATCATAATTCCAAAGCCCAATTGGACTCACACGCATAGCTGTACCGTTATAGGCGAGATCTTCCGGTAGCGCGGCTTCCATCCACGGAACGCCAGCCATCAACCTTTCGACAGCGCGTTTGGCGACAGGACCTGCGCCCACAATTTTACCAGATTCCCAGAGTTGCACAAACTCGCTGGCAATTGCCGCCCCATCCACCTGACCCACAGCGATAATACTTTTGGCAATCGCAATCGTCTGTTGCGTATCATCGGTGTATTGTCCGGCAGAATAGGAACGATATGGACGAAACGCATCGGTGAGCCCATCAATCAGCGCGATTGCCTCCCGCGTCTTGCCTTCGAAGGGTGCTCCAAGTGCATCGCCAACAGCGCAACCAATTAGTGTGCCGATAAATCGATCTCTTCGTTTTTCGTGAGTTATCAAAATGCGCCTCCTATAATCTGAGTCGATGATGACAAGAACATCATATTACCTGGTCTTGGAATCCCGCATAAAATCAGCGAGTATTTCAAATAGTACCATAATTCTCACGTTTCACGCATCGCGTTTTATAACTATGTCACTCACCCTGTTGCAACGCCTTTTTGGATCTGGTCCTTTCATTCACACGACATCGTTGATTCTGTTTGCTCTAACCTATCTTGTCCAGAAGTGGCTCAATCTGCCTCGTCTACCGATTCCGTCTCCCCTGAATTATTGGATCGCCGCCGGAGTTGCATTGATTGGCGGTGCGCTAGCATCGTGGATTTACCTCTGGATACTACACGTTATCGGCAGGGAGCTAATCACCACTGGCCCCTACAAGTACGTCCGTCATCCAATCTATGCAATTATCCTGAGTTTTGAATGGACAGCCGCGCTATTTTTACTCCAATCTTACCTCGTCATCGCTGCTTGTTTAATTTCATATCTGCTTTCACATCAATGGATTCGCTACGAGGAAAAACTCATGAGGCGGGAATTCGGGGAGGCTTGGGACAAGTATGCTTCGTCGGTTGGCCGTTTTTTTACAAAATTTTAAATTGAAGTGTTATTATCTCTGCCTCCCTAACTTATGCCCCGCCCAGCTCTCACCACACTCATCCCTTACACACTTGGCATTTTCGTTGCGGGCTTTCTGCCAATTCCTATATTTTGGCTTTGGCTGATTGCGCTGATTTTCACCATTGGTGCGATCGCCCTCCAGCGTTTTTGCCATCCGGCGCTGTTAGCTGCGATTTTTGTCTGCGGTATGTTGCGTTTGGGAATTGTGATGACCTCGCCAATTCCTTCCCACTTCTATAGTCAGGAATTGCGTTTTTCAGGGAGAACAATGTATCAACCTCAACGCGGCGAATTATGGGAGGAATGCTACGCTGTTGGAATCATACAATCTGTGACAGCCACCACTCAAGCCGTGAAAGCCAAAATCCTAATCCGATTTCGCGAACCGATTGCTTTGCATTACGGTGACACTATTGAAGTTGAAGGGATACTGCGTCAGGCGAAAGGCAAGCGAAATCCCGGCGGGTTCGACTACCGTGCCTATCTCGCACGGCGTCAGATTTTTGGGATTCTTTATCCAAGCCGGGATTTCGAAATTAGACCCATTCATCAATCGGGTTTCTTACTTTTGCGCTGGATGGAGAGGTTACGTCGTCGTGTGGAATCTGTG
>JADFGN010000053.1 GCA_022567695.1 Candidatus Poribacteria bacterium
ATTTTACACCATACATCACAATCTTTCCCTTAACTTAATGACATTGTTTCCTGACTGGCCATCAGATGACACTCAGTACGGCTATACCATCTACCAGGGACTACCGACATCAACAGTTGAAAATAACTTAAATCTTTCAGGGCTACCAACAATGCCGATGGAAATCGGATGATTGACACTATGCAAACGAACGCCCAGCCCCAAACTGAGATGAGATTCTTCTTCCTGAAATTCTGTTGGATTTGAAGCTGTTCGACCTATATCAAACAAAAGGAATCCGTGAGATTTATTCGTTAATGGCCAAATGTATTCAAGGTTTAAGGCGAGCAATGCAAAATTACGAAACCGTTCTTTAGAAAAACCCTTAAGCCCGTTTTTAGAACCAATCTCTGGCATGGCAAAATATGGGACAGAATCTCGATCGGGCGATATGAGAAATTCAAACCTTGTCCCTATTTGAAATTTGGAATCCAAGAAAAGTGGAAATTGAGTCATAGACTGCAAATTAAATCGAGCATAAGAAGCAACAGATGAACTGACAGGTAGACCAATTTCGACAAAAGCAGACCATTGATTGTCAAATCCCGCTTTCAAAAAATTTAAGGAATCTCTGTCACTCAGCGTGAAACGTGAACTGACATATTGGGCGTTATTAGCATCTTCAAATTCTCCGCCTGTGACTAAGCCGGATTTGAATTTCCAGAACCCCGGAGACCAACGAAAAACAACGTTATCAGTTATACTTTGCCTAAATTCGCTCCCAAAAAACACTGAAGAATAAATCGCCGGGGCTCTCTTTGAGAGTTCGGTCGAATTTCCAATCCCATAAAAAAATGCGTCCTGGTCTAACTTGAATTTGAAAAGGAAACTTAATTTTTGATTTTCTGACG
The DNA here is from genome assembly GCA_022567695.1 of Candidatus Poribacteria bacterium. Classification (GTDB taxonomy): domain Bacteria; phylum Poribacteria; class WGA-4E; order WGA-4E; family PCPOR2b; genus JADFGN01. The sequence continues at coordinate 891 of JADFGN010000053.1, forward strand.
AAAGTGAATTTGCAAGGTATCTAAACTTCCACGAATAATCGCGTGCGTCTTCAAACTTCAAATGATGGTTCATTTTATCTGCAGAATTCCAGATCGGGGGATGTTGAAATTTTAACCCCACATACGGGTCAAACCAATCCTCTAGGGTTGCATAAGGAAAGAAATGTGTATCTACTATTGTAAAACCATTAAGGAAACCTTTAAGAGTTTCAACGATTTTATTGTCCTTTTTTTCTTGATTGTCCTCCTTGGCAAATATGTTTAAGTTGAAAAATAAGAGTGCACAAACACAACAAACAAGATGTGCCGGTACATGTCTTACAGCAGAGCAATTTGAAAAAAACATCTTGTATCCTATGATGTAGAATTTAAGCGCAGATTATCCGCTTAATGAAATTTTGCGTTTCTGTATTTGTCACCATTTCTGATAGCTATGCTGGACTCCCGTCATTTCAATTGGGTATCCAACCGGGTTCGCCCTATCTTACTGGTTCTGCTTGGCAAAATGCGTTAGAAGTGTGGTAACTGACGCATGAGTTGAAACACAATAGGGAACAACATACGTTAACCCCATTTTCAGGTAATCGATCTGAGTACATTGACTGCCAATCAATCGATCAGTGTAATTGATTGCAATCAGAATTGTCCCCACCAAGATTGAGACCCGCAAAGCTCTGAATGCAACATCACGACTCATAGCCGTGCGTAACCATCGTTTCATTATATCTCCCAAGTGCTCCTATCTCCAAAAAAGTTGATGAATATGCCAAAGAGTTTAAGCAAGTTTAACGTGAAAAGTGAAGAGTGTGCACAGTTCTGAATATTGTAATTACTTGGCAAGTTGAGTTCAAAGCGGTTATTTTCCTTATGCGCAACTCTTGTGCCAGCGCCCCTATTATTCCATATTATGGAGGAAGATGCCTGCAACTACAGCATTTTCACCGATTGATTTTCAGATTGAGCTAAGATACACACTCTACTATAATTCATAGAATACGAGACTTCGTAGGGCAACACAGTTCTATGTTCAGCGATATTGCCCTCCCACCTCGTGTAGCGTATGAGTGATTCGATCAAGGTTTACGTCAACTCCGAAAATCTCAAGGTTGTCAATTTGCTTGCGCTTCACACGTAGCCCCTTATTCGGTGCTGTTTTTTTACAACCTGTTTTGCGCTGCTATTAAAAGGGATGGTGACGCTTCACTGATTTCATTGCCTTCCCAATCTCCAAAGGATTTCCTAACTATGAAATTTGCGCTCGCCAGTAAATTGCATAATTCATTGTAGTCGTAAAGACTTTTCGTGAGCAGAAACTGATTTACACTCATATCCGCAAAATCAACACTGATATCTACGGTTTTTTCTAGCCTGTTTTCTGAATCATAATGATGCTCAGATAGCACAAGCCAGCGGTCAGCATGATAGCTCCAAGATCTTTTGCCCGCTTCATTTTTGACAAAATGGGAACGGTTATCCAACTCAACGAAAAGCCAGCCATCCTTTTTAAGTGATCTTGAAAGCTTGTTCAGAACTATCACGAATTCATCTCTTGGTATCAATCCAAGGCTATTGGCAAGAACGATCGCTAAATCGAAGATCTGAGAATAGTTGATTTCCATGAAAGTGCGTTTCTCAAACAAGAGCCTTTTATCACCATATTTCTCCGTTAGGTGCGTGATGAGTTGGTCAGAAATGTCAGTGGCGAGTACTTCATGCCCTCTTCTACATAGAAGTTCGGCATGTCTACCATGACCACATGCGGCATCTAATACTTTTGAATTTGGGGTCACTTTACAGTGCTGTAGGATAAAGCCAATCTGCTGCTTCAGAGCATCCGCATCGTACCATCCGGCAAAGTTATTTTCAATACTTTTGGCAAAAAAGTCTTCATCATAGTACATGTTGTCTGTGAAAGATATATCCTCAATTCTCTGGTGTAGAAATGCTTTGAGACTGCTAATTATTTTAGCTCCATCTTTTTGGTTCTTCATTTGATTGTAATAAATGGGAGGGCAAAGCTCCTGCTGCGCTGTGAATGGTTCGGCAGGGGAGTCGAGGCCCGGAGACGAGTTCACCCTCCCGGTAACCTTGCACAAGATTCTCTGAATTTTTCTATCGCAACGGGATTGCTAACACTGGATTTTGATTTGAACGACACATCTTACCGAACGAAAAGGAGAGACACATGATTAATCCACAATTAGAAAACAAAGTCGTTTTGATTACGGGAGCCAATCATGGCATTGGCGCGTCGACAGCGAAGGCGTTCGCGGCACAAGGCGCGAAGGTTTTTATGACCTATTATCGTGAAACAACGCATTACTCAAAGGAAGAGTTGGAAAAGGCGCGAAAAACTGGCATAGGTGGTGACATGCTGTACCGAGCGATGCAGGCGCAATCGGCGGATGCACTTGTGAAAGATATTCATTCTCAAGGTAGTACTGCCATTGCCCATGAAGCCGACCTTTCCGAGCCGAACAATATTTCCACACTGTTTGATATGTGTCAAGCAGAACTCGGTCCTGTGGATATTCTCGTTAATAATCACACCCACTGCGTTTGTGAAACATTCGATCCGGCGTTGACGACTCGCGAAGGTATCGGGGTCTGCCTGATTACTTCCGCTGGAATCGATGCCCACTTTGCTGTCAATGCGAGAGCTTATGCGCTGATGATGTCTGAATATCTTAACCGTTACCTCAGACGCTCTGCTAAATGGGGGCGCATCATTAATATCAGCACTGACGCCGCCCACGCTCATACCGCGAATGTCAGCTACGCTGCTAGCAAACATGCCATCGAATCCTATAGCCGTTCCGCCGCTGCCGAAATGGGCAAGTACGGCATCACTGTCAACATCGTCGCTCCCGGCCCCATACAGACCGGCTACCTAACACCTGAACAAGAGGCTGATATTGCTGCCAACACGCCACGTCAACGTATCGGTCACCCCGAAGATGTCGCCGATGTCATCGTCTTTCTTGCCTCTGAGCAGGCCCGTTGGCTAACGGGGCAACTGCTCTACGTCGGCGGTGGGTGGCGCATGCATCAATAACTGGCCAGGAACTCGTATTGAGTAACTTCCCAAACCTCAAAAAATAAAGGCGATTACGGTGTTAAGGTCCTTAAACTGTACCTTTGGTTGAAAGGGAGACCAGTCCCATTCGTCCATAATTAGGGGGACCAAGTTAGGCGTTTACCAATCTTTTGGTGCATTGTCCTCTTTTTCCAATTGATGTCTATTGCTAGTATGAATCAATCGAATATTTTTAAAAGGTTCTAAAACTGGTGGATTGCTAATGCTGGTACTGTTGTAGTGGGGCGAATATTTATGAATGAGAATCTTTTCAGCCAGCTCTACGTCCCATTTCCATGAATCCCAATCATCGCTTTTAGAATGTCTTTTTGGATCATATACTCTACCGAGATAAATTTGGACATCCGCTTCATCATGTAACCACTCTCTTCCATGTTGCTGAAAACGCAAAGAAAATGTCTGATTAGTGGCTTTTCCAATGTAAAGCAATGTGTCCGCTCCACATAAAATGTGCTGGCCATATATCTGATAAAGTCCATAATCTTCGCCACTATAATCAGGAGGATCTCCCTCATCGGTCATTTCCGCAATAACCTCTTCCAAGCTAAATGCCCCAGACCATTCTATTGGTATTTCTAATCTGTTCATTGTTCTGAACTCCTTATCTTCACTCTAAGTGAGAATTTTGTCTAATTCTCCAAACTGACCTTTTTCGCTCATGGGGAAGCAAGTTCAACTGGTTTAATCTTCATTTCTTCGGTCAAGTAACCGGCTTTGATATCTGGTGAATGCTCAAAGATGAGCAGCCAGTTTTCTGCCATTGCCTGTTTTAACACCCGTTCTTTGTTTTCCATCGTGGTCACAGGAAAGAGATCATATCCCATAACGTAATGCGTTTTCAGGTGCGAAGGCGTAGGTACAAGGTCGGCCAGAAAACATGCTGTCAAATCACCAGAGCGCACCATAACGGACTGATGGTTTTGCGTGTGTCCCGGTGTGAGCATTACCGCCACGCCAGACGCAATCTCCTCGTTTCCGATAGAGATGGGGTGATTTCTACCGTACAGAAACACCTGCCCTTGCTTTTCGAGCGGTTCCCATGTATGCGGGAGATAGCTAGGTTTGCTGCGAGGGTCTGGCTCCTTTGCATACGCCAGTTCGTCCTGATTGATATAATAGATGGCGTTCGGAAATGTCGGTCTGAATTCTCCATCGTGGTCTCGGACGCAATTCCCACCACAATGATCGAAGTGCAGGTGTGTTAAAATGACCTTGGTAATATCCGCCGCTTCCACACCCACGACCGCGAGGCTTCTGAGGAGATCTGTTTGAGACTTGTCTACGCCATACAGGAAAGCGAATTTTTCATCGTAAACCGTACCGAGGCCAGTGTCTACCAGAATTGTGTCTGTAGGCGTCCGAATCAACAAGCAGTTCAAACCCAATTGGATGCGATTGCGGTCATCAGCAGGATTGGTTTTCCCCCACAGGACCTTGGGTATCGTGCCAAACATCGCGCCGCCATCCAGACGAAACGTGCCATCGCTTACAATAAAAAGTTCAAATTCGCCAAATTTCATAACATTGTCACCAGAGATTCTACATAGATGTGCATTTTCAATGCGGCTATTGTTCATTATAATACGAGATAATAGTGTATCTCCAAGTTTCAATCCTAGCAAGGTGATTTTTGACCTATCGGTGGAGAGCGCGTGACTATATTCCGCTTGACGAAGTGTAATGAATGAGGTATCATTTTTTGCTAAATACCAGAATGAGAAAAGGGGAATCCCTGTGAAACTCAAAGAACGATTGAATGAAGAAATGAAGCTGGCAATGAAGGCAAAAGACAAAACACGGCTGTCCGCTATTCGCATGGTACGTGCCGCCATCCAAAACAAAGAGATTGAGAAAAAAACAGAACTGGATGATGATGGTATTTCTGAAGTGATTGCCAACCAGATTAAGATAAGGAAAGAGGCTATTGAGTTTGCACAGCAAGCAGGACGTGATGAACTTGTTGAATCTGAAACAATGCAGGTAGAGGTCTTACAAGCGTTTCTTCCTGAACAACTTTCTGAAGATGAGATTAAAGTGCTCACTGTAAAGGTCATCGAAGAAGTCGGTGCGGCATCGATGCGGGATATGGGAAAGGTGATGGGCAAGCTCATCCCTCAAGTGAGAGGGAAAGCGGACAACGCTTTGGTCAGCCAAATTGTCCGAAAAAAGTTGAGTTAGCATTATGGATAATCAAACGACGGTCCTTGTTGTTGATTCGGATGCACGGCAACGCGAGATTATTTATCAAGCACTCGAGGGGATGGGATTGCACATCCTCATTACGCGCAGCATATATGAAGCGCTCGATCGGATTGAACGCCTCAAGATTGATATTTTGATTGCTCCATTGAAGGAAGAACGAATCGATGGGTTAAAACTTCTTGAGGCAGCTCAACAACAGAATCCCGATATCGGCGTGATCTTTCTGACTTTGCCGAATGTGCTTGAAACAGATATTGGGATCAGGGCGATGCTTCATCACGAAACAAGCTATTTCGTTCCTAAACCGCCGAACCCTGTTCATTTAAAAGCACTCCTTCGGAAGATCCTCGAAAAACAACGCCTCACTTTAGAGAACCGTCAATTACAGTCCCAGATCGATGAAAAAAAGGGACTGATTCGGTTGACAGGACACTCGCCGAAGATTCAAGAAATTCGAGCAGTTATCGCACAGGTCGCGCCGACAAGAGCCACAGTGATGATTCGCGGGGAACGTGGTACTGGGAAAGAGCTAGTCGCGCGTGCCATTCACGATCGGAGTTTAAGACGCGGACAACTGGTTATCTTCAACTGCGCGGCACTGACTGAGAGCCTTGCTGAATCGGAACTCTTTGGGCACGAGCGCGGCGCGTTCACAGGAGCTTATCATCAGCGAAAAGGCAAATTTGAAGCGGCGAATGGCGGGACTTTATTCCTTGACGAGGTTGGGGAATTAAGGCTATCAAACCAGGCAAGGTTGCTGCGCGTGCTTGCGGAAAAGGAATTCGAGCGGGTTGGCGGCAACAAAACCATTCAAGTTGATGTGCGTATCGTCTGCGCAACAAATCGAAATCTTGAGGAGAGGGTAGAACAGGATAGTTTTATGGTGGATCTTTACGATCGGTTGAACGTGATTTCGATTTACCTTCCCCTCCTTCGTGAGCGAAAAGAGGATATTCCGCTATTGGTCAACGCATTCATTGAGGAGTTCTGTCAAGAAAATGGTAAGGGACTCAAAACTATAACCTCTCGAGCTTTGCGAACGTTGATGAAATACGATTGGCCCGGAAATGTCCGTGAATTGAAGAACTGTATTGAGGGCATGGTTGTAATGTCAAACTCTTCTGAGTTGGACTTAGATGATCTCCCAGATCGTGTTCTGAAGTCTTCTGGAATCAGTCCTTCCCTTATTTTCTCAGTACCAGGCGCAGAATCGCCAATCCCTTCTTCACCTCGTATGAACGTTGAAGTCGGAATGTCCCTTGAGGAAATTGAGAAGGAGGTCATTCAAGCCACACTCCGACATGCAAAAAATAATAAAGCCAAGGCAGCGAGAATTTTGAATGTTTCAAAGCGCACAATTTTCCGAAAAATTAACCAGTACGGTTTATGCGACAATTAATACATTTAGCTTCTCACCGTTGTTTTCAGGGGTTGCATCGTCAGCCACAGCAGGATAATAGGTCTCCTTTTAATCAGTGGATGAATCCGATTCAATTATCGGTGCTTTTCTTTTTACTTTCAGGAAGTCATGCTCTGTTTGCGGCAGATATAAATTCAAAGAGCAGTCAATCGATTTTGGATCTCATCGGCGTGATTATGTGGGGAATTGCTGTTCCTGCACTCGTTATTGGCGGAATCGGATTGGGCATTTACGCATGGATACGCCGAAACAAAAGTTCTCTCTCCCGATTTTTCCGTAAAAGATTTCGGACCGGCAAGCCAAGCGAGTTACCTTATTCGTCCACGCTCCCTCCAACTTATCCCCCTTCACGTGTCGTAAATCCATCCGAAAGGGAGCGCGAGCAAGTTGCTCCTTCCCGTCCCGAGCCGCAAACGCTTGAGGCAATTGCGCTAAAAGATTTGGAGCAAGTTCTGACACTTCGCGAGCGCAGACGTATCCACGAATATTATGATGCAATTGCCATGATTATTAAACGCTATGTTGGCGAAAAATACCAGATCAAAATTCTCGATGCCACGACCGGACAAATTCTACAGGCACTCCCGCACGATTTAACGGATATCATTGTAGACCACGTCGGTGAGATCCTTCGCATGTGCGACATGGTGCAGCTATCACGTCATCGCCCCTCTCGTTCAGAACTTGACCGTATCTATCGAACCGCAAAGGAATTTCTTGAAAGTCAGATTGTTGTTCCTTCTGCTGAAACTAATGCGCCTGAGGATGAGAACGAGATAGATGAGGATTATGATCGTTATCGGCGGATGATGATGTGACTACTCCCCACGGATGAATCCGGGGGCTTCTTATTGGTTGCCCAACTGACTCTGTAGCCCCAGAGTCAAAATATTTATCGCCGCGTTTAAGTCTCGGTCTATTTCTAGATGACAGCATCGACATTTATAGATTCGCTTATCAAGGCTGATCTTCTGCCGATGACCACAATCTGAGCAGGTCTGAGACGTATAGGCGGGATTTACAGCAACGAACTGACGGGCGGCGCATTCTGCCTTCCACGCCAGTGCGCTGAAAAACATACGCCATGCGGCATCAGATATGCTCTTGGCTAAACAGTGATTGTGAACCATACGATTGACATTTAGGTCTTCTACGGCGATGAATCCAAAAAGCGAGACAATGTGCCAACAAAGTTGGTGAATGAAGTTATGGCGACGAAACCCAATTCGCTCATGAATGCGAGAAACAACCTTTTTCCGTTTGTTAAAGTCCGTGGCTTTAGCGACAAACGAAAGTCTTCGTTGCGCTTTGGCAAGTGCCTTCTCATCAGTACGGAAGAATCGAGGGTTGTTTATCTTCTCGCCGTTACTCAGCACCACAAAATAGTTCAATCCAACGTCAATCCCCACTTGTTTCTCATTGCGTTCAAGCGGCGTCGGTTCCCACTCGCAGGTGATGGTCGCGTACCATTTACCTGTCGTACTACGTCGAATGGTGACGGTTTTAGGTGTTCCTTGAATGGGTCTGTGATAGACCATCTTCACTCGACCAATCTTGGAAAGCTGAAGACTCGCGTCAGTATTGAGTTTTGCCCCATTACCGTATTGGGGATAGGTTATCGAATCATAGCGATTACGACCCCGAAAACGAGGATAGCCTGGTTTCTCTGCTGCTTTGCAACGACGAAAGAACGCTTTGAATGCAAGGTCGATTCGTACCGCAACGTTTTGCAAAACTTGAGAGTGGACTGTTGAAAGCGATGGACGGTCGGCTTTAAGTTGCTTGTATGTTCGCTGTTGCCCAAAACAAGAAAGGCGTTCTTTACGCTCTTGGAAAGCGGTTTTGCGTTGCTCAAGCAGATGGTTGTAGAGCCAACGACATTCATCAAGCTGTTTACGAAGTATCGATTGTTGAGATTTTTTAGGATAGATTCTGTATTTGAACGCTTTGGTCATGTTTCTTAATCCCGATCTATCGGGGCGGATATCATACCAGATTTAAGCTATATTCGCAAGTATGCTTAAAAAAAAGCTCGCTCGCTACGAAGACTCCGCCGCCGGAGGGCAGAATGGTACAAAGCGACGCCAGCTTTGAACCTTCTGCTGGAACACATTCCGGCTCACGAGTGTCGCGATTCATCCCCACATTTGAAAAAGGGGCTTTCTCGCGACGTTTCTGTAATTTCGCAATGACCGCCCCGACATAGAACTTACAAAGAATCCGCCTCCAGCCTCAACTTATTCTCATACCCCCACTTGTAATAATCGATTCGTTTCAATTGAGATGCAGCTTCCTCATCAATCAAAATCACGGCTTTGGGATGCATCTGCAACGCGGATGCCGGAACTTCTGCTGTGATGGGACCTTCCACACACCGCGCAATTGCTTGAGCCTTGGACTTCCCGCTGGCTAAAAGAAGGCATTGCTTCGCCTCCATGATTGTCCCGACCCCCATCGTAATTGCCATCTTCGGCACAGTATCTAGATCGCCACCAAAATCACGGGTGTGTACCTTCAGCGTAGACGGAGCTAGCGTCTTGATTCGTGTCCGCGACCCTAACGAGGAACTCGGTTCGTTAAAACCGATATGTCCATTAACACCGATGCCGAGGATCTGAAGATCAATTCCGCCGACCTCGCGAATTTGTTGCTCGTACCACTCACAGAATTTCTCTAAATTACGGGTTGTGTTTTGAGGAATGTGTGTGTTGGAAGTGGGAACATTAACCTTGCTGAAAAGGTGGCGTTCCATAAAGGTATGATAACTTTCTGGGTGGCTGGCTGGAATGCCGACGTATTCATCAAGGTTAAAGGTGACGACTTGCGAAAAATCCAAGCCCTCTTCTTTATGCATGCAGACCAATTCATTGTACAACCCAATCGGGGTACTACCTGTAGCTAAACCCAACACCAGATTTGGTTTTTTCAGGAGTGCTTTTCGTACCATCCTTCCCGCTTCCTTGCTGATTTCATCATAGCTCGCTTTGATGATAACTTCCATAGAATCCTCTCATGTGCATGTATAAAACGTAAATGGAATCCTTCCCTTTTCTTTTCCTTAATTCTCTTTGTACCTCAAGTAATTTTCATAGCCAAACGGGTACGACTTCAACTTTCCATCCGCGACAGCGATAACTCGGTTGGTAACACGGGAAAGTAGGTATCGGTCGTGTGAGGCAATCAAGTCTCCTTATAATTTGTATTGTCTCCATCTGTAGGGCGGATTCTACATCATCCATTCTGCCTGTCAAAATTCATTCCAGATTATCCGTCGAGGCGTTTTCACGTTCCTCGCTCATCAATCTGATGCAATGTTTCGCTGATATACCGTCTAATCCATTCGCTCGTTGTCCTCTCCGCCAACTCATTTAGCGGTTCGATGGCTCGTCTATCCCCAATCTTTCCCAACGCAACTACCGTGGCAGAGCAAACAGAGCGGTCGGTGTCCTTCAACGTTGCAATCAAGGCATCGACAGAGAGCGAATTGCCAATCTCCCCCAACGCAACAGCCGCCGCACAGCGCATGTCCGGTTCCTCGTCATTCAGAAAGGCAAGGATCGGTTCGATGGCGCGTGCATCACGTAAATGACCGAGTGACGAAATGGAAAAACGGCGGACGGTGCTATCTATGTCATTGAGTGTCTCAATGAGCGGTTGGATGGCTCGCACATTTCCGAACTCTCCGAGTGCTTCTGCTGCGTAAGATCGAACTTCTGCGGAGTTGGATTTGAGTTTAGGTAGGAAGATCCATCGCGTTAGTAGATAGTTCAGTTTAGGGCGAATCCACTCTGCGAGGCTTTTCAGTTGTTCCCCAAAGGGTATAACGTCGTTGATTGCCATGTTTCTTAAGTCATTCGTGACACGTGAGTGGTCATGTTAAAGTTCAGTTCCAAGTGTCTCTGCAATTGTGTAAACATCCTTATCTCCACGTCCCGAAAGGCAAACGACAATAATGGCATCCTTATCCATCTTCGGCGCAAGTTTACGGACATGCGCAATCGCGTGGGCTGACTCCAGCGCCGGGATAATCCCTTCCAATTCCGATAGCAGCCTAAATCCATCCACCGCTTCTTCGTCGGTAATAGAAACATATTCGGCGCGTCCTGTGGCTTTATAATAGCTATGCTCAGGCCCCACACCCGGATAATCGAGCCCCGCCGAAATGGAGTGGGCAGGCGTGATCTGTCCGTCGTCTTCTTGCAATAGATAGCATTTCGCGCCATGAAATACGCCGATGCTACCTTCGCTGAGTGATGCCGAATGCTTGCCACTGAGGATGCTTTCACCGGCAGCTTCGACACCGATTAGCTTTACAGATTTGTCACCGTAAAACGGGTGGAATATGCCGAGCGAATTACTGCCGCCTCCCACACTGGCAACGATACAATCTGGCAACCGTTTCTCTTTCTCAAGGATTTGTGTTCTCGCTTCGTTTCCGATTATCGATTGAAAATCTCGAACAATCATCGGATAGGGATGTGCCCCAACGACAGAACCGATCAGTAGATAAGTTGTCCGGACATTCGTCGCCCAATCGCGGAATGAGGCGTTAATCGCATCCTTGAGGGTGCGAGAACCTGAGTTCACCGGCGTTACTGTCGTGCCCATCAATCGCATCCGAAACACATTAAGTGCCTGCCGTTGCATATCTTCTTCGCCCATGTAGACTTCACATTCCATGTTAAATTTGGCGGTGACCGTCGCTGTTGCAACGCCGTGCTGTCCAGCTCCCGTTTCGGCAATTATTCGCTTCTTGCCCATTCGTCGGGCCAGCAAAATCTGTCCAATCGTATTGTTGATTTTGTGCGCGCCGGTATGATTGAGATCTTCACGCTTGAGATAGATTTTTGCGCCACCGAGTTCTTCCGTCAAGCGTTGGGCATAGTAAAGTGGGTTTGGTCGCCCAGCATATTCGCGGAGGTTGTATTCTAATTCGCTCTGAAAGTCCACATCTGTTTTGATCTTCAGGTAGGCATCTTCAAGCTCTAACAGGGCTGTCATCAATATTTCGGGAACATATCTCCCGCCAAATTCTCCGAAATGTCCTGTTGCATCCGGTAAATCCTGCATGACTTCTCTCCTTTTTCGCCAATAATTCTACAAAGAATTTGGTTAGAGTTTCTCAATATCGCAACACGGCTGTCAGCGGTAAATGATCGGACGTTCCCTTCCTCGTCTTTTTGCTGAAACTGCGGGGACGCCCGCTTTTTGTTGCGACCAAGGCATCCCGAAAAATATCAACACTATCCAAATCTAGGGTCAACCCCTCTCCGGTGACTAAGCCTCGGCTAACAACTAACTGATCGATCACCTGATAGCGGTTGGCAAGCTTTTGCCCGCGTCCTGCCCGATCCAAAAAGTAAGTGCCAACCTTCTGTTGCGGAAGGAACTTCCAAGTCGCATTGAAAAGAAAAACATCCTGCGCTCGGTAATCACCGGTTTCTTTTTTGAAACCATCAATGTCATTCGTTTTGCCAATGACGCGATCTAGATCATTTGAGGCTCGCAGGTGATCGACAACGCTTCGATCACTTGGCTCGTCGTTGAAGTCACCGACAACCATCACCTTCGCCTCCCACCTATCCACGACGGGATTCAAATCGTTCAAAGCCCGCAAGTTTTCATATTCTTCGGGAAGCACTTTTACATGTGATTCCACAAGATAGGCGATATGTTCGGCGACAGCGATACGCAATGGTTCACTGCGATATTTCCCTTGTATGCGGGAGGGCCAGTGACTGCCAAGAACCACCAACTTTTCACCAGTCTCATTGATCTCAAAGACCACTTCAAAAACATCGCGTGTCCGATACCTCAAATGAATAAGATGAGAAACTCTGGACACGACGCTAAGTTTTCGTTCGTCATAAGCAATTGAAACGTCAATTCCCCGAAAGTCGCTCGTCCCACTCTCATCTGTAACAACCTTCAAATGGGGGTTTCCCATCTGAGCGATGAGTTCTTCTAGCAGCGTATCCTTTTCAATCTCGCCAACAGCGAGCAACTCCGGTTTCAAGGCATTCAATACCTCAGCAAGATTTGCTTTTTTCGCTTCGAATACCTCTTGTGTCCAGCCCTTTGCTGCCGTGAAATCGAAATCCTTGGAGATCGGATCATCATCGGTGTCAAAGAAATTTTGAAGATTCCACCACGCTAAATTGATTGTGCCCATGGTCTACGCTTTCCTTTCGAGCAATGTCATGGCTTAATTGTAGCAGAACCGCGCAGATTCTGCAACTTGAATATAGTCAGGAAAACTAGGGAAATTAGGACAATAGGGGAGTCAGCTTTTGGTAGGATTGCTAATTTTGCGAGTAGCGCAGGACGCCTTTTCAATGCAGGATTTATTGCGAGATTCAGTTAGGACGCTTTGGAAATTACAATCCCTTGCGTTCCATAGATGGTTCTGAGTTGGCCGCAGGCTGCGGCGATGTCTGTTCCTCGGCTGAATCGGATTGGCGCAACATAGTGACCATCCGCTACGATTTGGCGAAATCGTTCGATTCGATCAAGCTCTGGGCGACGAAATTCGGAATCCTCGATTTCGTTGAATGGGATGAGGTTCAATTTACAAGGCAAACCGCTCATGAGTTTTCGCAGACGCTTGGCATCTGCGATGCTATCGTTGACATTTCGGATGAGTACATATTCAAGAGTCACTTTTCTTTTTGCCATGCGTGCCCATTCCCCGGCGGCATCAAGGGCTTCATCAATGGGGTATCTGGTGTTAATGGGCATCAAGCGAGTCCGCACTTCATCCGTCGTCGCATTAAGTGAGAGGGCAAGGTTGCATTTCAGACCTTCTCTGGTAAATTGCCGAATGCGGGGCACGAGTCCAACAGTCGAAACAGTCATCCGTTTCTCAGACAATCTCAAGCCATCCGGACTCGCCATCAAACGGATGGCTTTCAGCAGTTCGTCATAGTTCGCCAGCGGCTCGCCCATTCCCATGAATACGACGTTTGTTACAGCTTTCTTCCCATCCAATTCCCTTTCAATCGCCGTCAACTGATCCAAAATCTCAGCCGCTGTCAAATTGCGGAAGAATCCCATCTTACCCGTTGCACAAAAATCACACCCCATTGCACACCCCACCTGCGAGGAAACGCAGACGGTCACTCGATCTCGCTCGCACATCAGCACACTTTCGACCTGAACTCCATCCGTTAATTCAAATAGATATTTAATCGCTAGATTGTCATCGGAAATTGTGCGCGCGATAACACGGGCATCGCTAATGTAAGCTTCCGCCGCCAATTTACTCCTGAACCCTTTGGACAGGTTCGTCATCGCCTCAACGCCTGTAACACGCTTGTGGTAAAGCCATGACATCACCTGTTGCGCCCGATATTTCGGCTCGCCCCACTCCACAACGAAGCTTTCTAGTTCCGTACGTGTGAGCCCTTTCAGGTTGATTTTTTCTGTCAGTGAAGGTTGCTTTATCATAAAAATTATGTCAATAAATGACGACTTGGGTTATTGTTTTTCCAACCTCTGCCGCAAAGTTTGATTGACTAATTGCGGATTGGCTTTGCCTTTTGTAGCTCTCATTACCTGTCCGACGAGGAAACCGATCGCTTTCTTCTTTCCATTGCGGTAATCCTGCGCTGAACCCGGATTCTCCGCGATGACCTGATCAACAATTGACTCTATCGCAGACGCATCAGAAATTTGTGAAAGCCCTTTTTCTTCGACGATCTGATTCGGCGCTTTACCCGTTTTAAATACATCGACCAACACAGATTTGGCAATCTTTCCACTAATTTTTCCCGCCTTAATCAACTCAATAAGTTGGCTGACATGCACCGGCGTTACCCTGGAATCCTGAATTTCAACCCCTTCGCTGTTCAGCAATTTCGACAGATCGCTCATAATCCAGTTACTACTGGCTTTCGCATCTCCACTCAACTGGGCAGTTTCGTCGAAAAAGTCTGCCATTTGATGTGTTGCCGTCAAAAACTGTGCGTCATAGGCGGGAATGTCGTACTCCGCCACAAACCGTTTGCGTCGTTCAGCGGGGAGTTCTGGAAGTGTCGATTGAGTTTGCTCAACCCATTCAGCATCGACCTCGACGGGCACAAGATCGGGTTCGGGGAAGTAACGATACTCATGGGAATCCTCCTTGCTTCGCATCGGTGACGTCCGCCCTGTGTTGAGGTCATATAGCAGAGTGGCTTGCTCGATTTCTCCGCCATTATCTAGGATTCGGGCTTGCCGCTTCTGCTCATATTCCAAAGCTGTCACGACGTGCTGAAACGAGTTTTTGTTTTTCAATTCTGTCCGCGTTCCAAATACTTTACTCCCGACAAGACGGAGGGAGATATTTGCATCACACCGGAAGCTTCCCTCTTCCATGTTGCAATCACTGACTTCCAGGTACTCCAAAATCTCTTTAACCGTTCGCCAATAAGCGATGGCTTCATCGGGCGAGCGCAGGTCGGGTTGACTGACGATTTCTAATAACGGAACGCCCGCACGGTTAAAATCCACATAACTTTTGCTCGGGTCGCCTGTTACGTCGGCATGGATGAGCTTGGCTGCTTCTTCTTCCAGATGGACTTGGGCAATACGAACCCGCTTGGTTTCGCCCGCAAATTCATAATCAACATAGCCATCTTTGCCGAGGGGAAGGTGTTTTTGCGAGATCTGATAGCCCTTGGGCAAATCCGGATAAAAGTAGTTTTTCCGATCGAACTTGCTGAAAGGCGTAATTTTGCAATTCATCGCCAACGCCGCGCGAACCGCAAATTCTAACGCCCGTTTATTCAATACAGGCAAAATCCCTGGCATGCCTGAACAAATTGGGCAGATGTGGACATTTGCCTCCTCCCCGAACGAAACTTCACAATTGCAAAAGAGTTTGCTTTGCGTATTTAATTCAGCATGGATTTCCAAACCGACAACGGTTTCATATTTTTGATCTTCCATATTTTTCTCCAAATACAGATGGAATGTTAAATTACCCGACTTCCTCCAGTTTCCTCATTTTTGCCAATGACGGTCTATCTTTTATTCTGTCGGGGCACGCGCTGACAACCATTGATGTGTATTCAAATGGTCATAGTTGTGCCAAAGTTCAAAGTATAGTGCGGCTCCATTAAGCGATCCGGTATCCCCAACTTCTCCAATAACCTGTTCAGCTTCAACAAATTCGCTTTCTCTAACGAGAATTTTTGAAAGGTGCGCGTAAACAGAGATGTACCCGCTTCCATGGACGATAAGAACCGTGTTTCCATAACCTACAATTGATGGAATTGTTTTAGCAACAATGCCCTCCGCTACACTGTGCACAGGTACTTCGTTTTCTGCTTGAACTGTAACGCCTTTGTCAAATTTAGTTTGGTTGGGTACAACTTTGCCAGCAACAGGCCAGGGTAATTGCCCAATTAGATCTTTGTGAATGCCTTGAGCTTCTTGAGCTTTTTCAGCGAACCGTTCCTCTGCCATAAAGCCAAGGTGGTCATTATACTCGGCAATTTCGGTCTTAATTTGCTCAAGTCGATGGCTATTTTCTTCCTTTTCTGTTACGTATTGATCTAAGAGTTGTTGATGTTTCTGCTGCTGTTTAGAGACAATATTGCGCTGGGCTTGTACCTCTTTTGAAATCTCTTCGATTGTTTTGATACGTTGATCGAGTTCAATACGTGTCTGGCGCATTTCCTCCTGTTGAGTTTGAAGAAGCGTAACTAGCCTTTGATCTTCTTCAACAATAAAACCGAGGTATTTGTACTTTCGTAAGAGGTCTACAAGGTTCTGGGTTCCAAGAATCATCTTCAGCGTATGCCGATAACGCCCATTGTAGCCGACCTTATAAATCGCTCGAATTCGTTTTGCAACAAGCTTCTTGTAACCCTCGTATCGGTGATGGAGTTCCTCCTGCTCGACCTGAAGTTCCTCCACTTTGAGACGATTATCTGCAAGCTCTCTTTGATAGCGAGTCAGTGCTTTTTTACTCGCTATCAGTTCAGATTCAAGCTGTTGGAGCCTTTGTAAAACGCTCTGTTCCTTTTCGACAATCAGGGTTTTCTGGTTTTCGACGTAGTATTTTTCTCTTATTTTTTTTTGCCGTTCTCTTTGCCACTTTTCCATCTGTTCGGGGGACGTTCCTGCTTGCGCCTGAAGAAAGATTGACATGGTGAAGCAAAGGAGCAAGGAGGCGAGTTTGCATAAGAATCGATTAGAAGGGGTATCAAACGTGGAACGTGAAGAACGACAGAGCGGCGAGGAGATTGTAAGCCTTTCCAGTTTCGACTTTATTGAGCTTTTAACTTGGGACGGTTCATTTTGCATGGGAGTATGATCAACACCTTTTCGTTAGAGGTTCAATCTCATTCAGGATACAAGACGCCAACGTATCCTACCATCTTGTGGGTTGATCCATAAGCAAGTTTCAAGCCAAAAGTCAAGCCCTCCTTTATTTTTCACGCAAAGGTGTGAGGCAAATAGACCGAGTGACTCGTATTACTCATGTGCGAGTTCATTGACAATCGCAATGTTTTCTTTCACTTCGCGCTCACTGGTCATGCCAATCGTCATGGCGTGCACACAAGGCAATTCCATCACGAATTTGATGGCGTCTCTAGGTTCGCGTTCTTCGACCAATTTACCGCATCCAAGGACTTTCATGCCGTAAATACCTTTGCCAAATGCCGCCATCTGTTCCATCGTTCGAATAACATCGGCGGGAGAGGCATCCATGCTGACCCCGGCATAGTTAATCCGTGCGAGGACAACTTCGACCCATTTTGTCATAGCGGCGGTTTGGAAGGCACCATAATCGTGGCATGAAACGCCGTGTGCGCGGATGAGTCCTTGCTCCTTGCACCGCGTCAACGCTTCCATAGCATCCGGATAGCGCGAGGGCCAATCAGATTGTGTGAGGCAGTGGAGAAGAACAATATCAACGTAATCAGAACGAATCTCTTTCAGGAAACGTTTCACATCGTTTTCAACAGATTCTCCGGTACGTGAAACGGTCTTCGTCGTGATGACAACTGAGGATCGATCTAAACCCTTGAGGGCTTCTTTGATGTGCCGATGACTTCCGTACTGGTCTGCCGAATCCCAAAACGCGATTCCTTGATCGTAGGCAAAGCGCATCAAATTAGCTAACCCTTTCAGACCTAATGCAGTCTGATCCGATTTACCACCCCATCCATGAGACCCCGTACCAATCGAAAGTCGAGAAACACGTACCCCTGTTTTTCCTAAATTAACAATTTGCATGTCAGTCCCCTTCTTGAAATTTGGTGTAAAATTTGAGTTATTATCTTGACTTTGTCACATTTGTTCGTAGTGACCATCGGGTTTCGGTCGATTCGACTCGATATCGAGTCCACATTGGTTCGTAATGTGACAAAATCTATTATATCACAAAATCAAAAAGTTTGGTAAGAGTAATAGGAAACATGAGTTGTCGAAAGGACTGGACTTTTACGACTTCCCAGCCATTTAGCAAGCAACAACTGAACATCAATAAAGCCCGAGGTAGGTCTCGGTCTCCCACTCGCTGACCGTGCTATGATACTGACGCCATTCTTCGTTCTTGACCTGAATATAGTAATCACCATATTCGGCACCCAGCGCATTCTTGATCGCCTCGTCTGCCCCCAGACAGTCCACAGCCGCTTTGAGAGACCTCGGTAGAACATCAATGCCACGTTCTTGCAACTCCTCTTCTGGAACTTCGTAGAGATTATCGTCGTTTCGGGCACCGGGGTCAATTTTGTTTTCGATACCATCCAGACCCGCAGCAAGCATGGCTGTCATGACAAGGTAAGGATTGGCAGCGCCATCCCCTGATCGATTTTCAATGCGTCCCGGCGCAGGAAGTCTTATCATTTGTGTCCGGTTGTTTCCGCCATATGTGATATAAACAGGTGCCCATGTAGCTCCAGATCTCGGGGCAGCGGTGATTAAACGCTTGTAGCTATTGACGAGGGGATTGGCGACAGCGGCCAAGGCTTGCGCATGCTTGAGGATTCCACCTATGAACCAATAGGCGATTTGCGATAATCCATTTTCGTCTCTCTCATCAAAAAACAGATTGTTCTGGTTTTCTGTGTCCCACAGACTCATGTGAAGGTGTGCGCCGTTCCCAGTGAGATTTGCAAACGGTTTGGGCATGAAGGTCGCCATCAAGCCGTGTTCCTCGGCAATCGTTTTGACCATCCATTTGTAGAAGGTATGTCGGTCCGCCGTTGTGAGCGCGTCTGAATAGACCCAGTTTATCTCAAACTGACAGTTGGCATCCTCGTGGTCGTTGGCATAAGGGGTCCAACCCAACTCCTGCATGTATTTTATCAGAGTTGTCATCACATCGAGATTTCGGTGCAAGGCTCGTAGGTCGTAACAGGGTTTGCCCATAGTATCGAGCGCATCCCACGGCGCATACCTACCATGTTCATTCCGCTTTAACAGCATGAACTCTGCCTCGACGCCCACGTTGAAAACGTAGCCTTTTTGGTTGGCAATTTCCAGTTGTCGCCGCAAAATGGTGCGTGGACAGTAGGGCCACGGCTGTTCATTCACATGTATATTTCCCGCCACCCACGCCATGTTCTTGCGCCACGGCACAATCGTCAACGAGTTAAAATCAGGGATGTTTGCCATGTCGGGGTCGTGTGGCCCCTGACCCATTTCTCCCGCTGCAAACCCGGCAAAGCCTGCCCCTTCCGCTGCCATATCTTCGAGGTTTGTTGCTGGCACCAGCTTTGCTTTTGGTGCCCCGCTCATTTCGACGAAAGAGCAGAGGAAAAACTCAATGCCTTGTTCTTCGACGATCACTTTGACTTCGTCTAATGTCATTTCTAACTCCCTTCTCTGTATCACGCATTGCATAGTGGGTGAACGTAAAAGACATACGCTCCTTCCATTTATCTGTTTCTTCTATTCTTCACCCTCGACTATTGGCACTGATAAACAGACTATCTTCGTTTGGCAGCAGAACTATGACCCATCGGAGATTTACCGATTCAACGTTAAATAAAGGTGGCAGGCTTTCAGCATCGAACCGCTTTCTTGTGCATGAACCGGATGATTAGTTTTCAAATAATCTATTCCAGTCGTGATGGGTCCTGGCAACGCTGTCAGGATTTGCCCGGCTGTGAGCAACAAATCCCGGGACATTCTCTCGTCCCGTTGGAAGCCCGATCTGGCTGTAACGGGTGTCAACACTCCACCGAGCGGTGTTAGATCGGTTGGGAAGTCCGCAATGCACGACTCGCTCGTTTGTCAACAGGACGTCACCAAAGTCCAACTCGGCAGTGACAATTTCGCCGGGTGGTAATTCAGCGTCGCTGATGCCTTTGCCGCCTGTATGACCGGGTGTCTGAGCTCGGTAGTTGTGCGCAATGAGATCGAAGCGATGCGAACCTCGGATAACCTGCATGCACCCATTTTCTGCGGTCACTTTAACAAGCGGAATCCAGACGTTAACAACCAAGGTATCGCCTGCTTCTTCCGGTATGAGATACGCCAAATCTTGATGCCACGGGATGACAGTAATCTCATGGTGTGGCAATTTAGCCCGAAAATTAAACTGTGGGTGTGCGAGGATTTCTGGGCCGATGAGTGATTCAACGACACCAAGTAGCGCAGGAGCAGTTCTAAGCGCGAACATTCCAGCGGTTCGCGGCTTTTGATCGCGGAAGTAGTTTTGCCAAATCCAGTTCCGATCAGAACATGCGTCCGATACCATTGCCAGTCGCGTCTCGAAGGGCGCATCATCGAACGTATCTGACGACGCAAGCACGCCCTGTTTTACCGCTGCTTTCGCGCCGTCATCAACACGTTGTGACAACTCATCGATTAACGGCTGCATGGCTTCTCTTGGAAGCAGGTTGTGGATAAAGAGAAAACCATCTTCGTGAAATTGTTGTTTCTGTTGTGCTGTCAGTTTCGCTTTCTGATGTGTTGAGCCTGTCTCTGAATTGAATGGTGCAGCCATCGCGAACCTCCGTTTTTATTTGATAGAAATCCGTTGTCCGTCCTTTGCGCTATCGTAAAGTGCGTCAAGAATTTTCATGAATGTATAGGCATTCGCCGATGAAACGTCTCGTTCGACTTCTCCAGCAATGGCCATTGCGAAGTGTTCGATTTCGTAGAAAAACAACGGGCATTTTCTGGCGGTGTTCCGGATCCGTCTCAAGTACAATATTCCCGGGGACAAAAGAAAGCGAGTTGTTGTTGGCTGATATGCATGTTCTATTCTCCGTGTAGTCGGGTGCATCTCATCTCGTTTTATTGTTCGTGGGCCCATCACCGATTGATACCATCATGTCACCTCACGGAATTTTTTTCCGTATGCGAAGGCGAAAGCCAAGCGAGAGATTCGATGTTGTTCATTGTACGGATGCCTTAAAAATTGTCAACATAAAAATACAATTTGGGATGGTCTGAAACCCAAAGGGTCGTAGCGGCTCGTAGCCGAACTCGCAAGAGTTCGGGCAGGATTGGCTTCCGAATTCTGCTCCGCGGGAGCGTCGCCCTCCCATTGGCGAAATGGGTTATCAATCTTCATCAATGTTCTCTATAGACCCTGTGCCCTGAACGGTCAGGTTACGGGAAGACAATACCCGCCCTGTCTTGCGCTTAGGGCGGACAAATTAACCTCCCCCGGCCCCTCCTTCGTAAGGAGGGGAGATCCGCAAACGACGCCGGTTCTCCCCCTTGAGAAAGGGATCGTCGAGCCCGGAGACGATAGATAAATAGAGGGGGTTTTTGACAAACTGTCCGCCCCATTCCTCAAAAGCGGAAAGGAACAAATGGCCTTCAAATTTGCTTTTATTACAGATACCCATTTCTATCCAAACGCCCCTCAAAATTTTGGGGGCGGAACTCAACAACAAGAGAGTAGCGTTGAGATCTACACAGAATTAATCCGCCAACTCAACGAATTTCAGCCGGAATTTGTCATTCATGGCGGTGATATTGTTTGTGGTGGAGAAAGTTTTGAAATGCCAGTAGATGACTTTAAGGCGGCACTTGCTCGGGCAAAGCAATTCGAGGAGTGCCTGAATGCGCCGTGCTACTACATGCCGGGCA
>JADFGN010000543.1 GCA_022567695.1 Candidatus Poribacteria bacterium
GAGGGTAACGATTCTTGAACTGAGCGTTGCAGAGGAAGATTTAGGAAAGGTGATTGGTAAGTATGGACGCACGCTCAGAGCTATGCAAACTCTCCTATCTGCGGCGGGACTCAAGGCAAACAAGAAAAACTTGCTTGAACTGATTGAGCAATAATTTTTCTGGATCTGAATAACACCAGCTTAAGGACGTAGGAGCGGAATCCTTTCTGTGAAGGAGGTCGAGGCAAAGATTCTTATTCGCCATCGGGTTGCTTAATTCAGCGACCTCCTTTCCTCGATCTATTTTTCCAGTGAGAATTGACGATGTCTCTATTTGTCAAACGACCTGTCATCTTAAAAAATGTTGTGACATCCTCCTTTAAGTCGCAATTGACTAAGGAGCTTGAACAAGCAATCGGCCAAATTGATAGGTGGCTTGAACAGGAAGAATTTCAAAGTCGCCGTTTGATTGCGGAAGCACAAAAGCAGGATGCGCGTCGTGCAAATCAGGTTCGCGAAGAAACCGATCGGGAACGAGAAAAGCAAACGCAGGTTCAAGATAACCTTGAGCAGAGGCTAAAGCAGGTCAAACAACTTCAAATCGACAGCCTCTTTGTCAGCGGTACGTATGATGCGCCTGTAAAAGTCGAGGTCGGTGATAACATTCATGCCAAGTTGTCGCAAGCAGAGATTATAGTTAAAGACGGAGTTGTTGTTCAAATCATTGAGTAGTGCTTCGGGGGATTGAGCAAGTTAAATGGGCTGACAGCCTGCTCGGCTTTATCAGATGAAAATTGATGTGATTGCCCTCTTTCCGGAGATTATATTTCCGGCCTTGCAAGTTGGTATTCTGAGCCGCGCTCAAGATGCCGATGTCTTGACTGTCAATGTTCATAGCCTGCGGGATTTTACAACCGATCGACACAAATCGGTCGATGATTATCCTTACGGCGGTGAAGCCGGAATGATCCTGAAGCCTGAACCGCTGTTTAGAGCGGTCAGGACATTAAATCCTCAATTGACCGCCCGAGTGATTTATCTGACTCCGCAAGGAACACCTTTCAATCAGTCTATTGCGGAGGCCCTTTCCCTTGAGTCCCACCTGATTTTGATTTGTGGACGCTATAAAGGCATTGATGAGCGAGTGCGCGAGAAACTCATTACGGACGAGATCTCCATAGGAGACTATGTTCTCAGTGGTGGGGAAATTCCGGCGCTTGTGCTGATTGATGCGATTGGACGGGTTTTGCCTCGCGCATTAGGTGATTACGAGTCCGCGCAATCAGACTCCTTTAGTCAAGAATTACTGGATTGCCCTCATTACACCCGGCCTGCGGAGTTTGAAGGGATGCAAATCCCGGAGATTCTTTTGAGTGGACATCATGAAAAGATTGACCGTTGGCGTTATGAACAATCCCTCAAGCGAACTTTTGAGCGTCGTCCAGATCTACTTGAAAAGATTGAATTGGGCGATGAGGAGAGGGCTTATCTCAACTCACTTGAAAAAGCGGAGGAGGCGTGAAGCGCGAGCGGGAACCCCAAAATTACTTTAGACGAGTAGAGCGGTTACTGACTGCCGGTCGTCGTAAATTTGAGTAAGGATAAGGAAAGACAATGAATTTGATTGAATCTGTTGAAAGTGAATTTATGAGAGATGGTTTCCCGAATTTTGGCCCCGGGGATGTGGTGAAAGTTAACACACGCATCCGTGAGGGCGAAAAGGAACGCATCCAGGGTTATGAGGGTACGGTGATTCGACGCTCTCATGGTGGTTTGCGGGAAACCTTTACTGTTCGGCGTATGGCTTATGGGGAAGGGAGTGAGCGGACTTTTCCGTTGCACTCCCCAAACATTGAGAGCATCCAAGTTGTTCGATATGGAGCCGTGCGGCGGGCTAAATTGTACTATCTACGAAACCGAACTGGAAGGGCAGCAAGAGTTCGTGAGAGAAGACGCACCTCTCGTCAGTAGTCAGCTTGGAGTGCGAAGGCTCTGCTTTTCGCTTTTGGAAGCAGAGTCTCTGCCTCCAAAAGTATAGAAAGGTGAAGAAAATATCCTACGATTTGAACGTGCTTTACAACACAAAGGCTATCAACGTATTGCAGGCGTTGACGAAGTCGGACGGGGAGCATTAGCCGGCCCCGTCGTTGCATCAGCCGTTATCCTTCCAACCAACTCTCCGATCGCTGGGATAGCGGATTCTAAGCAGTTGACACCCAAACAACGAGATCGATTGTTTGATGAGATTCAACGCACAGCAATAGCCATTGGTGTCGGCTGCGTACACCACGAAGAAATTGATCGGCTGAATATCCTGGGTGCAACGATGCGAGCGATGCGTCAAGCTATCGAGCAAATTACGCCTCCCCCCGACTATGTTCTCGTTGATGGCACACAACTTCCCTCCATTTCTTTTCCTGCCCAAGCAATTCCAAAAGGAGATTCCCTCAGCCAGTCCATTGCTGCTGGTTCTATCATTGCTAAAGTGACGCGCGATCGCCTGATGGTTGAATTCGATGAACTCTATCCCCACTATGGTTTTCAACGCCATAAAGGGTACGGTACGCTTCAACACCGTCAAGCAATCGGACAATTTGGACCTTGCCCTATTCATCGGCACAGTTTTAAATTGCAATAGGGATGAACCGATTCAATGAGCCACTCAAAGATAAAGATTGGGAAAATTGGTGAAACACTCGCCATTCAGTACCTCAAGGGACAGGGGTATCACATGCTTGAGCGCAACTACCGATGCCCTTTTGGTGAGATTGATCTCATCGCTCAACAGAATCGGCAGATTGTATTTATCGAAGTTAAAACACGCCGCAGCCTCAAATTCGGTATCCCACAGGCGGCTGTGACTTCCACCAAACAGAAACGAATTTCTCAGGTCGCCTTAAACTACCTGCAAATCCACGATCTGTTAAATGCCCCATGCCGGTTTGATGTGATCGCAATTTTACTTTCGCACAAAGCTGAACTTATCAAACTCCACCAAATTGAAAATGCTTTTGAATTTCGTGCGGAGTGATGTTGCACGCTTTTGCACTTACCTAATTTTGAAGATGAAGTGAAAGATATGAAACAATTCACAATAGTTCTAGCCGTTTCCATCATTTTATTCGGCAATGTGGCTGTTGCGGCAGAGGTTATTATTCCATTAAAGCTGATTAAGGCACTGCCTGTGGAAGGCCCGGAAAATAATCAACCTTCTGGCTTGACCATTTTCAATAACACACTTTTTACGGTTTCCGATAAACATGACGATACCATATTTCAGATCCAGTTAATGGATGATAAAGCCATTTTATTACCTCACATTAAATTCAAACTGTCAGAACCCATTACAGAAAAGGACCTTGACTTTGAAGGAATCACGACCGATGATGAGGGAAATTTTTACCTTATCAGTGAAAAGGGCTTCAGAATTCTTCGAGTTAGCGCAAATGGAGAAGAGGTTTCGTGGGTCACCCCAAGTCTGAAACCCATTGGAGAAGAAAAAGGTCTGTTTCAAGCTCGGGGTGGGTACATTGAAGGAATTGCCTTAGTTGGCAAAAATCAGTTTGTTGTATGTGCAGAAAGACAACCGCGCGGGATTCTTGAAATCGATATCGGTACAACTCCTCATCAGATCCGCGCTTTCAAGTACGACAAAACCAAGGTGAAGTTGCCGGAAGGTAGAGATGCAGATTTTACAGGGCTATTTTCGGAGGATAAAACTCTCTATGCACTCCAAAGGAGTGGGAGTGTGATATGCAAACTCATCCATAACGGTCAAGAGTTTGAGGAGAAAGACTTTTGGTCGTTTGAGGCTATAGTAAACAGTGAACAGTTACGATATTCGGATACGAGATTTGGCAATGCTGAAGGCCTCTGTATGGATAAGGACCGCGTTTTCGTTATCCTTGATAATAACGATGACTTTAGATATGCACATCCGAATGATCGAAGGCCGCTTCTGTTAATTATGGAACGCCCGCTGTCTTCAAATTGACGCATGACAGTAATACGGCTTTGTCACATTTGTGGGAGAGTCTTCCTAGACTCGATGTGCAGAGCTTCCTTCATCGCGAGACAGATCTTGCTCCCACAAAACATCCACGAACTGGCTAGACCTCGCGATAATAATGACCATCCCTGAGTGAGCTACGTACATACCAAAAAAGCTTATGCAAGCGATTATACTCTGTGGCGGGCTTTCAACACGACTCGGAGATATTACGAAAGGCGTCCCGAAAATTTTACTTGAAATCGGCGGTCGGACCGTTCTCGATTGGCAACTCGATTTCTTGAAGGAGGCCTCTGTCGATGAAGTGATTTTAGCGTCTGGACATTTGCACGATATTCTCTACGACGCAGTTGGCGAGAGATGTGGGGCGGTACAGGTAAGCTATGCCAAAGAGGAGGAAAAACTTGGGACCGGTGGCGCCATTAAGAACGCTATGAAATATGTTTCCGCCTCCCCTTTTTTCGTGCTGAACGGTGACGTGTTGATAAAGGATTTCTCACTGTCCCAGATGTTAGGTCGCCTTCATCCCCAGATGGATGGAATGTTATTGGGGATTTTCGTCGAAGATATCAGTTCTTATGGTGAAATTGTATCTAACGATCGAGGACGAATCACAGCATTTCGTGAAAAGCAACCTATCCACCAAGCTGGGTATATCAATGGAGGGGTTTACCTTTTCAACGAATCGATCGCGGATTATTTTCCCAATCAAGATGTGTTTTCCATTGAGCGGGATGTTTTTCCATATGTATCAGAGCTCTACGTGTACAAGGCAGAAATGGATTGGGTTGATATTGGCGTTCCAGATCGGCTGGTGTATGCGAAGCAAAATTTCAGTTTGTGAAGCATCCTATTTATCAATCTGATCGATGCAAACCGAACCACAGAAAAGGATACCGTTGATTTTAGATACCATTGTCGCTCACAAACGCAAAGAACTCAGGCAAAATCAAGTGCAGATTCCATTAAGCACGTTGAAAAGCAAGATTGCCGATCTGCCTCAGACGCGAAATTTCCGGGATGCGCTGTCAGCACAGAATCGCGTCAATCTAATTGCCGAAGTCAAGAAGAAGTCCCCAAGCAAGGGAATTATTCGC
>JADFGN010000054.1 GCA_022567695.1 Candidatus Poribacteria bacterium
ATGAATTGGCATCATCAGACATAAACGGTTTTACGGATTTCAAATAGCGGCGTGGAATACGGGCGTTAACCTGAATACCGTCCGCCTGATAGTCCGTGTCAAGAACTTCGCCGTGTTTATACAGGAAATCCAACGTCTTTCCTTCAGTGTACGGAATATTGAGGGAAATGTCAATGTCACGTTCGGCGAAGCGTTCAGCGAGTTGCGCCTTCAAGACATCAAGCCCATTCCCATCCAAGGCTGAAATCGCTACGCTATTCGGATACTTGTGATTCAACAATTGTAATTCTGCCTCATGTTCGAGGAGATCGATTTTGTTGAATACCATGATTGTCGGTAGGTCTGTGGCGTTCAATTCTTCAAGCACCTGATTAACGGCGTCGATCTGCTCTTCCGCTTGAGGGTGGCTTATATCAATTACATGAAGCAGTAGGTCTGCCTCTGTGATCTCCTCCAACGTTGCCTTGAAGGCAGAAACCAGATGGTGAGGCAGTTTTCTGATAAAGCCGACCGTATCGCTCAACAGGATTTGCTGGTTGCTCGGCAAATCGACGATGCGGGTTGTCGAGTCAAGTGTTGCGAATAGCTTATCTTCAACCAGTCGATTTTCGCCCGTCAAAGCATTGAATAGGGTGGATTTTCCAGCATTGGTATAACCAACGAGCGAGACGTTTGTCATCTCCTTGCGGTTGCGGCGTCTAACACGGCGACGCTTTTCCACTTCTTGCAGGTCTTTTTTCACACGCGCAATTTGGCCACGAATCATCCGGCGATCAAGCTGGATCTGAGTTTCCCCAGCGTCACGAAACGCCCTGCCAGCACCTCCTCCACCGCCGCCTGTTGATTGGCGCGATAAGTGTGTCCACATTCTTGTCAAGCGAGGCAAAGCGTATTCCAATTGTGCCAGATCGACTTGAAGCCTAGCTTCCTTTGTTTGGGCCCGCTGATCAAAGATTTTTAGGATGAGACCGGTTCGATCAATCACAGTAGTATCAAGAGTTTTTTCGATATTCCGCGTCTGACCTGGCGTCAGGTCGTCGTTAAAAATGACAGCTTCGGCTTTTAATTCAGCCATCAATGCCTCGAGTTCTTCGATCTTCCCTCGTCCGATAAAGTAAGCTGGATTTGGTGTTTTGAGTGCTTGTGTCATTTCACAAACTATTTCCATCCCCGCTGTTTCCACGAGCTGTCTCAATTCATTAAGTGACTCCTTCATATCGCTCGCCGAATCTGATTTGAACTTCGCACCTACGATGATGGCGCGTTCAGGGGAAGTTTTTATATTGGTGTCGTAGGTTTGTTGCATATTATCTCCTTATAATTTTGCACACGCGGAATTTGATTGATCTATACTTGGTAAAGTGTACTCAAAGACCAGGTACATGTCAACCAACTTATTTCCCTGAAACCCTTCCGTTCAAGAATACTTCAAAATTTTTAGAAGCAAGCGGCAAGATTTTAATTGGCATTGGACGATTTGTTTGCTATAATAGCGATAATCTTGGGTTTCTAAATCGCGTATTTATCGGAGGTTGCCATGTCCCAGATAGGCTCAAGTTTTGTGAAAATCCTTGTCGGATTAGATGGTTCTAACTACTCTCAGGCAACGATGGAATATGCCTGTCAAATTGCGTTGAAACACAGTGCCGCTATTACAGGTGTTGCTGTCATTGACTTGCCTGGCATCCAACACTCTAGCGGTCCCGTTCCAGCGGGAGCGGTGCGCTACGCCGAGCGAGCTGAACAGCGTCTCCTTGAGCAGACGCAAGAGAAGGTCGATGAGATTCTGCAAAGTTTCCAACAGGTTTGTGATTCTAAAGGTGTCTCTTACACGTTACATGCGGATACCGGAACGCCTTTTGAAGAAATTATCGAAGAGTCGAAGTATCACGATTTTATCGTCATCGGGCAAAAAACCTTCTTTAGGCACAATATGTCAGATGAACCAGGGGATACCCTTGATCGAATCCTGAGACGAGGGATTACACCGGTGTTTGCTGTACCTGAGAGCGTCGGGGAGGTCAAAAAGGTTTTAGTAGCCTATGATAACAGCATTCAATCGGCGAGAGCCATTCAGATATTCCTTCTACTCGGCATCTGGACTCAGTGCCCGATAACCCTTATCAACGTCAACGACGATGAGGATGCAGGAAACGAAGTGCTTAACAAGCTCGGCGAATATTTTGAGAGTTATGGTGTGCAGCCGGAAAAGGTCTGCTTAAAAGGAAAGCCGGATTCTGTCATCACTTCCTATATTCAAGAGAACGAAATAGACCTCCTTGTCATGGGGGCTTATGGAAAAAATAATCTTAGGAGTTTCTTCTTCGGTAGTGTGATGAAGGGGCTAATTGAAGAAACGAATATCCCGTTGTTCATTTATCATTAGATTTGAACTGATGCAGTAATACACTGTCAGATAAATCCTTGTCAGTAAGAGGACCATGTAACGCAAACTGTTAGTTTGCGAGTCTCTGAGCACAATCTAATTTAACAGATTGTGCTACAACATCAAGACTAATCTAACAATGCAGTAAATTCATTTTCAGCCACTGAAGGTAGAAAGGATGTTGGTCATGAGAAATCAGAACGTTACAATCCTCATTTTGCTCTGGCTTGCAATGCTCTGTGCCGGTTGCAGTATGACCCAACTGACCGTTAACCAAACCGTTAAGATATTTGAAGCGGCTTCCCAAACCTTCGATAAGGAGGCAGATCTCACGTTGGCGGATGCGGGCATCATGGCGAACCTCAAAACGTTCGAAGGGCTATTGGAAATTTCGCCGGACAATGAGAAACTTCTGCGACTCACCGCCAGAGCTTTTGCGTCATACGCCTTCGGGTTTGTTGAGGATAAGATGGAGGCGGCGGAGGTAGAAGAGGATTTCGACACAGCCGCTGAAATGCGGGCGCGAGCCATCGACTATTACGGGCGTAGTCAGCGTTACGGATTCAAGCTGCTGTCGAAGGCAAACAAGACGTTCCCTAAAGTGTTTGATGAGGATATAGAAACGCTAGAACGAGCTTTGAAGAAGTTAAAGAAAAAACACCTTTCTGCGCTCTTTTGGACGGCTTATGCTTGGGGCGGATCGATTAACCTACAGCAAGATGATCCGATGCAGGTCGTCGATCTTGCGAAAGTGGAGTTGATGATGCGGCGCGTGATCGAACTTGATGAGACGTTTTTCTTCGGAGGTGCGCATCTGTTTTATGGCGTTTATTACGGTAGCCGTTCACCAGAACTTGGCGGCGAGCCAAAAAAGGCAAAGGCGCATCTCCAGAAAGCAGACGAAATCAGTAGTGGTAGGCTGTTGATCGGTAAGCTTTTTCTCGCCCGTTACTACGCTTATCCCACTCAAGATCGAGTGCTCTACGAAAAAACGCTGCAAGAGATTATTGATACGCCGGATGACATTTTTCCTGAACAACAGATTGTTAACGCCATTGCCAAAGCCCGTGCGAAACGTTGGATTGTCCAAGTGGATGAGCTTTTCGATGAAGCGGAATAGCACGCCAACGAAGGTTTGTATTCATCATCTTTAACGTTGCTACTGTAAAATAGGTGTTGTAGCCGAATTTGCAAAAATTCGGTTCTGAATTCACTTTATTTTACAGTGTACTATGGACCATAACATCGCCAAAAGGGGTGAAGACGATGAAAGACAAGTTACCCAATTTTCTTGAAAACGTGATTGAGGAATATCCCGATGTTTGGAAAGCCTACCAAGACTTAGGTAAAGCGTCTAACAACGCCGGTCCGCTTGATGACAAAACGGTAAGGCTAATCAAACTTGCGCTCGCAATCGGCGCGAAATCAGAAGGATCGGTGCATTCGCATACACGCCGTGCCTTGAGGCAGGGAATCACTCACGAGGAACTACAGCAGGTCGCGTTGCTTGCGGTTACGTCCATCGGGTGGTCGTCGAGTATGGCGGCTCTGTCTTGGATTCAAGACGTGATTAACAGGAGTGAGACGTAAAGAACAGAGACGTGCTTTTTTCTCCAAGCTGTCATAATAGACTGTGGGCAGAAATTACGCTTCTACATCTTGCATCGATACAGGATTCAAGATGCAGATCAAAGTTGCAACAGTGTAAATGGTGACCTGTGCCGGTATCACACGATGGGACAACGCGGTTTTTTTATTACATTTGAAGGCGGAGAAGGATCGGGGAAGACCACACAGTGCAAACGCTTAGCGATAGATCTCGAGAAGGCTGGCTACGGGGTACTCCTCACGCATGAGCCGGGTGGCACGCCCATCTCAGAGCAGATTCGTGGGATACTGCTGAATCGAGAGCATCGTGAAATGGTATCGACAACGGAGTTGTTGTTGTTCGCGGCTGCCCGAGCGCAGCATGTTTCCGAACGCATTGTGCCCGCGCTTGACGAAGGTCGGATTGTCATCTCAGCCCGGTTCGCGGATTCTATGGTTGCTTATCAGGGCTACGCACGTGGATTAGAGCTGGAACTCATCCATTACCTGAATGGTATTGCTACGCAAGGCTTGACCCCGGATTTGACGATTGTCTTAGACTTGCCCGTAGAAATCGGATTAGATCGCGCGCGTCAAAGTCGGGAATCGATGGATCGCATGGAGTCAGAGCGTATTGAATTTCACAAACGCCTCCGGGATGGCTTCCTCACGATTGCCAGTCAAGAACCCGAGCGCATCAAAGTCATTGACGCCCAAATGGACCCTGACCGGGTGTATGAACAGATTAAGGCAGAAGTAGATCGGCGAATCAACGAAAAAGACAATAAATGGAGAAACTAGCAAATTAGTTGAATAGGTATTAGCAGCAGCACCGAGCCGCTTGAACATTGAAGTTCGTCCATTCCATTTCTGTGCTTCGTGGTGTACGTGAAAACGTGGGGCTTCACTAAAATCAATCTGATTCATGCCGAGAGAGGTAATTGCGATGAAACATCTACTTGTAATTTTCCTCATTGGAGTGTGCTGTTTTCTGTTTGGCTGTGAGCAATACGAAGCTACAAAGCATTATAAGCTAGGAGTTGATTTTGCTAAGCGGCGTGAATTCTCTGGAGCAATTAGCGAATACCAAAAGGCTCTTGCCATCAACCCCAACTATGCAGATGCACATTGCAAGCTAGGGGTTGCCTACCGTTATCAAGGCAAGCTCGATGAAGCGATTGCTTCTTACCAGAAGGCGATTGCTATTGAGCCTGATTATGTTAAGGCGCATAACAATCTGGGATATGCCTACTCTAAGCAAGGCAAGTATGACTTAGCGATTGAGTCCCACCAAAAGGCTATCGCCATTAAGCCTGACTATGCAGCGGCACATTACAATCTCGCTCATGCCTATTCTCTCAAGGGTGAAAAAAACTTATCTATGGAATCCCTCCAGAAAGCCATAAGTCTGGATAGGAGTATTGATAGGAGTGTCATTGAGGCTACCAAAATGGATAGTGACTTTGACAATATCCGTTTCATCTCTTTTGTTCCCCTCATCTTGGGTAGCTTTGTCTTACTCATTGGTATTGGTAAACTCATAAGGGCAATTGCAAGTGAAAAGTGGCCAACTGTCGAAGGCATAGTCATTTCCTCAGAAATTGATCTTGAGGGTGATGGTAGGAGGGCATCTGGGTCTGACATTCATTATGAATACTGGGTGCAAGGGGAAAGGTTTTCCGCTAACACGATTCATCCTAGCAAATGGGAAATTTCGAGTAACAGCTACCATCAGAGAATTGTTAGTCTGTATCCATTAGGAAGCAAAGTGATAGTATATTACCATCCCCAAAAACCGAATATTGCAGTATTAGAACCTTGGATTTCTTTAGAAATCTTGTGTATATTGGGGGCAGGAGTTGTCCTAATGTGTATCGGTATAGTAGGGCTTTTTGACATGACCCCGCACTTGACGCTTACGGACATTATGAAGTGACCCCATTTTACTGGACACGGTTTGGGCTTTCTTAAGCAAGCTGTTCACTTTGTAGCTAAGTTGAATAGGTATTAGCAGCAGCACTAAGCCGCATGAACATTGACTTTCAACCAAGCCCAGTATTTTTGACGCTTACGCAAACCATGCAAAATTCTATTATCGGGCACCAACAGATCCTTGAGCAGTTGCACCACGCAATGCAATCAGATCGCGTTGCGGGGGCGTATTTATTTGTAGGCCCTGCAAATGTCGGAAAAGAGACGGTTGCGCTCTATTTCACAAAATCAATCAACTGTGTGGAGTCAGAAGACGGTGCTTGCGGACAATGCTTGTCCTGCCGCAAAACGGATAACGGGAATCACCCGGACGTGCAGATTATACGTCCGTCGGGGGCTCGATTAAAAATCGATCAGATCCGCGAGTTACAGAAACGGATCGTTTATCGCGCACTTGAGAGTAAGCGAAAAGTCTATATCTTAACCGAAGTCGAACGCATGAATTTGGAGGCGGCGAACTGTTTGTTGAAAACCCTTGAAGAACCCCCTGCCGCGTCGATTTTAATCCTTCTCACAACGAATCTGGAGGCGTTGCTCCTGACAATTCGATCGCGTTGCCAAGTTGTACAATTTTATCCGTTGCCAGTTCGTGAACTCGCCACGCATTTAATGGCTCAATTTAATCTTGAGGAAACGCAAGCGTTTTCGGTCGCGAACTTGTCGGGGGGGGCGGTTGGAAAAGCGTTAACGTTGCTCGAAGGTCCTTCCCACGCAGAGCATGGGAATGAGCCTAGTTTCGAGGAGGAAATCCCCGAAATTCTGACGGCGACAGATCGACTCGCCGTTTTTCGTATCGCAGAGCAGTTCAGTCAAAATCCAGAGGGATTGGATGGGCTCGTCACTTGGTACCGCGATCTCCTGCTATTGCATCAAGATGCCCCCTCCGAATTGCTGACGCACATTTATCATGCAGACACACTTAAACAGCTTGTCCCGCGTTACTCACGGTTGCATTTGCAATCAGCAATCAAGACAATTTTTGAGGCCAAAAATTTACTACAGCGGAATGTCAATGCCACGTTGGCTTTAGAGGTGATGATGCTGAAGCTGCTGGGCAATCAAAATAAAAGCGAAGGAGACCGTTCTAATGGGAGAAATTAAGGTACTTTCTAGCGAACAGGCACGAACTCAGTGGGGATACGTTATGGAGACCGCTATGGCTGGCGAGGATGTGGTGATTAAACGCTACGGCAAACCAACGGTAGCGGTGATTGCCTTCGAGGATTATCAGAATTTGCAGGAAGAGTTAGACGAACTGCGAGCCGCCCGAAGGGCAGGAGTGATTTACGAAGAGTGGAAACATGACCCTTCTACTGCCCGTCCGTGGGAGGAAGTCAAAGCAGAACTCATCAGTGAGAGCATTCTCGACGATGGAGACGAATGAACCCAACCAACGTTGGCAAATTGTTATTAGCCGCCGGATGCAACGCTCTTTGCGCCGTTTACCTAAGAATGTAGCACGCGAGCTATCGACGGTTTGGCGACCTCTCCACGACCGCCTGGCTGCAAGAATTGGTAGGTTATGAGAATCTGTACAGGATTCGAGTTGGAGAGTGGAGGATATCCTACGCCATCGAAGATGACAAGCTAATCATCTTAATTTTGGAGATTGCACCGAGAGGAAGTGCATACCGCAATCTGTAATGCTTATACAACAAGCAACATACCTCTTCCGTTCTGCCAAAAGGATACAAAATCATGAGCACATTCTACATCACAACCCCAATTTACTATGTAAACGCGGAACCGCATCTTGGCACCGCTTACTCCACGATTGCCGCTGACGTGCTGGCAAGATACCACCGCCTCAAGGGAGATGACGTTTTCTTTCTCACAGGCGTTGATGAGCATGGCGAAAATATCCAAACACTCGCCGCTGAAAAAGGCATCTCGGAACAAGATCTCTGCGATCAGATGGCACCGACGTTTACCAAGCTCTGGAATAAATTGAACTTATCCAATGATATTTTTCTGCGCACAACGAGCGAGTTTCATAAGCGCGGTGCAATAAAATTCCTCAGTGCGCTCCACGAAGCCGGGGATATTTACAAAGACAAGTATAAAGGGTATTACTGCCGCCGATGTGAGAGTTTTTATACAAACAGAGAACTTGGGGATAACAAGAACTGTCCCGTTCATAAGTTACCTACGGAATGGGTTGAAGAAGAAAACTACTTTTTTGCGCTGTCGAAATACCAGGATCGACTCCTTGCACACATCCGTGCCAATCCAGAGTTTATTCAGCCCGAAAGCCGTCGCAACGAAATTCTGAATGTTGTAGAATCCGGCTTGAGGGATGTTAGCATTTCACGTGGTTCGGTGTCTTGGGGCATTCCACTACCGTTTGATCAAACGCACGTTATCTATGTGTGGATCGAAGCACTGTGTAACTACATCACCGCGCTCGGCTATGCTGACGATGGCGAAAAGTATCGCAAATATTGGCCCGCGGATATTCACATGATGGGAAAAGACATTACCCGCTTTCATGCGATTATTTGGCCCGCGATGTTAATGGCAATAGATTTACCCTTACCGAAGCAGATTTTTGCACACGGTTTTTTGACCAATCAAGGGGAGAAGATTAGTAAAACGAAAGGCAATGTCATTGATATCGATGCTTTGATTGGCGAGTTTGGGCTGGATGCGTTTCGCTACTTTTTCATGCGAGAATTCAGTTTCGGCAATGACGGTGATTATGCCCATGAGCGCTTCGTGTTGCGATACAATGCAGACCTAGCAAACGACCTCGGCAACTTACTTAGTCGAACGCTTGGGCTTGTGGCGAAAAATTTTGGAGCCGTTCCTGAACCGACAACGCCGGGCGAATTTGACGATGAAGTGAAAGAGATGGCACGGGAGACAATCAATAAGGTCGATGCCTTGATGAACCAACGCTCCCTCGATATGGCACTGGAAACGATCTGGGAACTTGTGAGACGGGTCAACAGATATATTCAACAAACGCAAGTCTGGTCTCTGGCAAAGTCAGAAGAAACGAAAGGGAGAATGGGCACCATCCTCTATAACTGCATGGAAGCCTTGCGGACGGTTGCCGTGTTGATTTCGCCCTTCATGCCCGATACCGCCAATCGTATTCGTCAACACATTGGACTTGATGAAAGCGATCAAGGGTTGGATACAGTAGCGCAATGGGGCGGATTACCCGCTGGGAAAACCATTGGCAGGGCGCAACCACTCTTTCCTCGAAAAGACCTCAAGAAGGTTGTCGAACAATTAGAGTCTGCGCCGGAAGCAAAAGCAGAGAAGCCTCAGGCGAAAACTACCGATAATTTAATATCGATGAGTGAGTTTCAAGGGATGGATTTGCGTGTTGCCGAAGTCCTGTCCGCTGAACGCATCCCCAAGGCGGATCGGTTGTTAAAACTACAGGTCGATCTCGGCAGTGAAAAACGGCAAGTCGTTGCGGGGATTGCGGAGCATTACGCGCCAGAAGATTTGGTTGGGAAGCAGGTGATTTTGGTTGCCAACCTTGAGCCAGCCAAGATACGAGGGATTGAATCACAAGGGATGGTGCTTGCCGCGGCAGGCAAAAAAGAACTCGCTTTGGCGACATTTGAAAAGGAGATGCCGCCCGGTACGCAGGTGCGATGAACCGTGAATCGAGATTCGCAACGAGGACAAAGCAATGACGGTCCGGCGGAAAAACGCTCGACGCAATCGATATTGGTCTGCGGCAATACATCGCTTGGAAGATGCACAAGGACTTATGTCCTTGGCACAAGCAGGACAAAGGCGACGATGGCGAGGCGCGTGTTATATTGCGGGAATCGCTGTCGAGTGTATGATTAAATATGCCGTTTGCTATCAACATGGCTTGATTTACGTTGATGATAAATTTCCCGAATTGATTGCTGGAAAAGGGTACGATCTTGTCTATGGGATAGAGAAAGCAAATCTGTCTCATGCGGTCAGGCATCCAGAGATTGCTCTGGTGTGGAATCAGGTGAAAGAATGGGAAGTGAACTGGCGTTATGCCCCTGACGATGGAGCCCCCAACGAATGTAGACGTTTTGTTGAGGCTTGTGCCACATTTTGTGCATGGATACGAAGATTCATTATCCAGTAGGAGAAAATTTCTATGAAGCTCATTTCACTAAATCCGCTCAGGAAACGTATTCTGAAATTGCTCAAACCCTTGTTTGAGCCTGAAGCCGTAGTGCTTGTTTCAATCAGTGTCTTGCGTCGTGTCAACATCGCCGTTGTTTCGGAAAAGTTCAACGATTTGGATTTGGAACAGCGGGATGAACTTGTCTGGCCAACGCTAGAGCAAAACTTGTCTGATGATGAATTGAATCGGATTGGAATGTGTATGCTTATGGACCCACAGGAAGGTGCATTGCTCATTCCCGATTTGGCGGGAACTCAGAACGAGATTGCCCATGCCTCCTAAGGTTGGTGTAAGATGGAAACCATTCTCACCAAAGG
Organism: Candidatus Poribacteria bacterium; assembly: GCA_022567695.1. Taxonomy (GTDB): domain Bacteria; phylum Poribacteria; class WGA-4E; order WGA-4E; family PCPOR2b; genus JADFGN01. The sequence continues at coordinate 10,415 of JADFGN010000054.1, forward strand.
GCACGTCCCATTACCAATCAAAGATGAGATTCATGCTTGCCTCAGAAAGGGGCGCGGGGATACCTTTCTGCTGATCGTTCCAACCGCACAAGCACGGCTCCAAAGGCGGCGCGAATGCCTTGAATATGCACCGAATCAAGCGGTAGCGGGTTTGCATATTCATACCCTTGAAGATTTCGTACAGCGTCTGTATCGGCATATCGGTCGACGAAAACAGATCTCTGTAGGACTTCAGACGGTGTGGTTACGCGAGATTGTCGATCAGGGGCAGTTCACCTCCCTGAAACCACATGAGGAAATTCCGATTCCACAAGGCACGGTCACGCGGCTGGTTAACGCAATCAACCAGCTTAAGACCAGCGGGGTTTATCCATCTCATTTACAAGCAGACGTTGATGAAAGTGAACGGGCGGCAGAGCTTGCTACGATTTACGCAATTTACGAGCAGAAACTCGCCGACCGATGGATAGACCGGGGTGGCGTCCACCATGCTGTTGCAACATCGCTTCAGACAGAGGCATTGATGGGAGAAGTTTTTCCAAATGTGGAGCTTATTGTTGTCGAAGGTTTCGATGTTTTTTCGCCGCCTGATTCTGAGATTTTAACGAGCATTGCTCGTGCCCCGAAGGTTGGGATGGCCATTGTCCTCGACTTTAACGAACAGAACGATTCACTCTTCGGACATGTGAAGGAAAGCTATGATCGATTCCTCAACCTTGGATTTCAGACAATCAACGCATCGATGCACCGACGAATCGGCGATTCACAGCCTCGGAAACCAAGTAAATTAAAGGAAACTCAAGCAAACCATCCGCCAATCTCCCAATCTCCCAATTTCCCTTCTTTAACCAGAAATCAACACTTTGCCCAAAACCTGTTTCGCAAAGCGAAGTCGTCGGTTGAAATACTTGACCTCACCAAGCAGATTACACTTTTACAAGCCCCCGAGCGCACCGACGAAGTCGAGATGATTGCCCGGCTGATTAAGCAGCTTGTGCTCAATGCACCGTCTCTCGCGCTGAATCAGATCTGCGTGACATTCTATAATCTTGACATTTATGTTCCGCTCATTCGCGAAATCTTCCCGCTTTACGGTATTCCTCACTCATTGGATGTGGGCGGCTCACTTGCCAATTCGCCACTCATTACCTCCATCCTATCTCTGCTGGACGCTATCGAAAGCGAAGCCGATCTTCGGAATCAGTGCAAGGCTCAACAGAGTCCCTACTTTGTCATTGACGATTGGCATTTGTCGATAGACAAGAGTCAAGTCACCAAGGAGATGCCCCCCGATGCTTTCCGTAAATCTTTTGATCGGTTGATGGAAACCTTGCAAGTTAGGCAGCAGATTTTGAAGGCGCGTCAAACCCCTCCTTTGATTCTCGGAGAAATCGGTGCCTATCGTTCTTTCAAATCGCTCATTGATGAACTGGTTGAGTTTCTCATATCGGAGTACGGGGGCGTACAGCAACACTCACTCAGGGCTTATATCAATTGGCTCAGATTGATGGCCATGCAAACGACTTATCATGTGCCATCTCCGAATCAAGGCGGCGTCTGTATTCTACCGTTGATTGAGACGAAGAATCTGGATTTTGATGTTGTGATTCTAGGTGGGCTAGTTGATGGCGAATTCCCCGCAACTTTTCTGCCTGACGCCTTCCTACCCGCTACGCGGAGCCTGAATGAGTCGGACCGCCTTCGCGAAAATCGCTTCCTTTTTTATCAGGTATTCAAACGTTTTCGCAACCACCTCTACTTAACCGCCCCACAGCGTGATGGCAGGACGGAATTGGTCCAATCTCCATTCATTGACGAATTGCAACGTATCGCTGAAATTGAAGAGTTGGATGCGGATGGACCGGTAATATTCAGCGAGGAAGGGTTTCTTAAACATTATGGGAAATTTGTATGGGACGAGCAAGCAGGGCAATTCCTGAATTCCGCTGTTGCGCACTTACCTAACCCAACAGCACTCCAACTTGTTGAGCACAACGTGCGCGTTGAAAAAAGCCGTGTTGTCACCCATGATTTGCTGGAATACGAAGGCCTGCTTACCTCCGATTTACTCTCACCGTCTGGCCGCCGCACACTCGAAAATCTGAGCAAACATACCTATTCGGTCAGTAGATTGGAATGCTATGGACGGTGTCCCTTTCAGTATTTTTCCAAGCACATCTTATTGGATGGGGTCGAAGAAGAGCAAGAGGGAGAAGAGGAAGGGTTGACAAGCCTTGAAAAGGGACGGTTATTACACGACATCCTTTTTCAATTTTACGACTCCCGCCGCGACAAACCGCCAATTCCTGATGTTACAGATGCTGAGTTTGATGAGGCCGTTGAAGAACTCAAACGGATAGCGCATAGGCATCTTGACACTTTCAAGGAGGCGGGGCTATTTTGGGAGGTTGACATGGAGCGGATTACTGGTGGTAGCGGGAGGCGGGGAATTTTGCCAACATTCCTTGCAGCGGAGCGAAAACGGAATTTTGAGGTACAGCCGCGCTATTTTGAGGTCGGCTTCGGGCTCCGTACATCGGAAAAAATAGATCCAGAGTTAAGCATCGCGGATGCGATAACCGTTGGGGACGTTGCTATAAGCGGGAAGGTTGATCGGATTGAACTTGGGGATGGAATTTTTACCATCGGTGATTACAAAACCGGGAGCTATCTGCCCAAAATCCTCGACATTCTTGAGGGCCGTAGCCTTCAATTGCCACTCTACCTTGTTGTCGTTGAGCAATTGTTGAAAAGGACGAACCCCTTGGGTATGAAAGGCGCGGGAGGGCTCTACTACACTTTACGTGAGGATTGCAAAGTGGAGCTTGGCATTGGAGATCGAGAATATAATGGGAAAGCTTTTAAAGCAAGCTCAAGGAATGGTCAACTGTTGCCGAATTATGATTACGGTATCGATAGCTTTCAATCACTCATTGATCAGGTCATCGGATACGTCAATCAGTATGTGTCTTCGATTTCCCGTGGCGAGTTTCCATTAACACCTCACGACCATAAGCTCGTCTGTCGTTTCTGTTCGTTCAAAAAAATCTGTCGAGTTGGAGCAATTGCGGAAGATGATGGAGAGGTTTGAAAGTTGCCGGAAAGTTCGAAGGCGATCGCGAGGAGTTTTGGAAACTTCAGATTGGTGATTTACGTTCACTTTTCGTAAACATAGATCGAAGGTGCTGGAGGACTAAAGTGAAAAATTCAAGAATACTCATTGTCGATGATGATCCAAATAGTTGCTTCTTGATAGAAAGGATGTTGCACAGCGAGGGCTACGAAAACACTCTGGTTGCTAACTCGGGAGCGGAAGCCTTAGAGATCGCGAATCGAGAGCACCTTGATCTGATTTTACTGGATCTCATGATGCCGCAAATAGATGGCTATGAGGTCTGTCGTCGGCTCAAGCAGAATGAACACCTTTGGGACATTCCCGTTATCGTTGTTACGGCGAGGAAATCGTCTCAAGCTCTCAAGCAGAGCTTTGATGTCGGAGCGATTGACTACATTGCCAAACCAGTAGATTTAATCGAGTTAATCGCGAGAACAGAATCGGCTCTGAGAACCAAAAAATCCTACGATGAGCTCTTATCACAGAATCAGAACTTGGAACGACTCAATCGCGATCTGGAGCGGGTAAACACAACGGACGAATTGACAGGGCTTAAAAATGTGCGTTATTTTTGGGGGTATATTGAAACAGAGGTCAAAAAATTTCGTCGCTTAAAATATCCTTTATCACTGATTATGGGGGATATAGATGATTTCAAGCAAATTAACGACACATATGGTCATTTAGTCGGAGATGCAGTTTTGAAGCAATCTGGCGAAATCTTCCTCAAAAATCTCAGGGACTACGATCTCGTTGCACGTTATGGTGGAGAGGAGTTTGCATTTGTCTTGGTAAATACGGACATAAACGAAGGAGCGGTTGTCGCTGAGAAGATTCGAGAAGCCATTGGTCGACAAGAGATCCGTATTGGAGATGCGGTTATTCAATATACAATTAGCCTGGGTGTTGCGACATTAGAGCCGAAAGCACCTGAAGAACATATCAGTTCCTACTTCTTAGTGGATCGAGCGGATAAAGCCCTTTATGCCGCCAAAAGGGGCGGCAAAAATCGAATCGCTTTGGCAGATTGAAGCTCCTTCTTTTTTAACGATTGAAGGACCGAGAACGCCCCCGTAGAGCAGTGCAATCAACGCTCATTTTGTAAAGCCTGTCCAATCGACAGAACCTCATTTGTCCCTCCATGATTACGGTTGTTCAGGGAAAGCCGTTGAGTAGACGTTGAAATCGCTGATTTTCCACCCGTTGTCCTGTTTCGCCACTGTGATTTTGATCTGCGCCTCGCCGACGTCGAATTCCGCCCACGCTTCAAATGCGATGGCAATCTGCTTGTCTTTGTCGCTGTTGAATTTGAATGACCCACCCTTCGCTTGCCTTTCTGAGTCCTTGTACTCTTGCAGATTACCAAGTGTTCTGTAAATCCCGAATCGTCGCGCCAACTCTGTTGCATCAACAGCGTCGATAAATTCGGGCGTCGCACGACTGACCAGTGCCTGTCCATCCCAACCCGATACGATGGCGGGAATCGCCTCGTCGACATACGCTTGACTTTCCTTATACACCACGGCGCCTTTGGAGCCGAAGTACAGGACGCCAGCAACAACCGCGATGATGATGAGAAATACGAGACAACCAATCGATTTAAAGCAACCTTTCATGATGAATGTCCTCCTTTACAAGACTGAAACCGTTGTTTGTGTGAATGGTTCATACTCAGTAAAACGTCAACAGAAATAGGAAGAACCAATAAATGAATAATACTAATTCCCAGTCAATCTACTACTAACATGAATCATCCCGAATTTTCAGGAAGCGTGTCAGGAAGCGGACGGCGACGCATTGGGAACGCATGAGAAAAGGAGCACGGGGGCAGGGGGTGAACGTCATTTTGGGATACCCTCAGATTTGGCAGCGCAACAATGAGTTGCCGTCAAAGATGTGCGACGAAATAGAAGCCGTCCAGAACAGCGGAAACTATTTGCTGGCGTTGATAAACGACATCCTCGACCTCTCCAAGATTGAGGCAGGACGCATGGAGTTAGATGAAATCAACTTCGATCATCAAGGCTTGATAAAAGAGCTCAGTGCGATGCTTGAGATTCGTTGGCAAAAAAAGGACTCACTTGGCAAGTCTATGGCATGGGTGAAAAACCGATTTGGGTTCACGGGGATGGAGGAAAGCTCGAGCAGATCCTGATTAACCTCTTGGGCAATGCCCGTAAATTCACTGACACGGGCGAGGTCAGATTAACGTTTTTCCCCGACGCCGGAGATACTTATTGCTTTGAGGTCATTGACACGGGGGTGTATCTCTGAGGAAGCGAAAGTGAAAATCTTTGAGCCATTCTGGCAAGGTGCCCAAGAAAATAAAAAGGAGGGCGTTAGTCTGGGATTGGCAATCTCCACAAGGCAGGTGGAGTTGATGGGCGGCGAATTATCTGTTGAATCCTCGTCAGGAGTTGGAAGCCAAATTTCTTTCGTCATAAAATCCGCCACTGGAGGAATAACCTCCAGCGCAGTTAGGTTCTCAACGTCTCCAAACCTGCTCCAATCATGAACGCTTTCGAGCAAAAGCGAATGCTGTGCTATATCAAATTCTGCTACATAGACAGAGACGGACGAATGCTTTGGACGATTTGACACCGGCGTTTTGGGTCGTTGCCTTCGAAGGAACAAGCACTTTTGACACAATTTCGTCCCGCCCCTTTGGCCTCATAGAGCGCAACATCGGCGGCGGCAGTGAGTGAGTCAGGAGAGTCATTCTGATTCAGTTGCATAGTGGCAACCCCAACACTGATAGTGATACAGGTGCTGATCGGGGAATTTTTGTGAAGGACAGAAAGTGCTTCGACTCTGCTTCGCAATTTCTCTGCTAAAAATGCGGCATCTTCTGCACCGGTATTGGCTAAGACCACCGCAAATTCCTCTCCCCCGTAACGGGCAACGAGATCGCTCCCTCGACTGATGGTCCCAGTGAGAAGGTTGGCCACCTGTTTAAGGCAGTTGTCGCCAGCTTGATTTTCTTCCTAATTGAAATGTTAGGTCGATTGGTCAGCGGGGTTTTACGTTATCATCCGTTGCGTCGAATAGTCGTTTCCACCACGACCAATTCCGCATATTCTCAATCACCTGTCTTGAGTTGTTAAGTTGTTCTGCCAATGCGCCAATGTTCTTTTGGGACATGGCGACAACCTGAGCTAAATGGTCAATTTGTTGGGTCAGTTTAGCCATTTGCTGTGCGTGAGGTCCTTCCTCCCACCCGCAGGGGGCGAACGTTTCAATCTGCTCATTACGGCGATTAAGTTGGCTACGAAGATGAGCGATTTCGATATCTGCACGGGCGAGTGATTCACGGTCATGTCCTGTACTCGGGTTATTATGTTTTGTATTTGGAACATCCTGTCCTTCATCTGGGACATCGAGGTGAATCAGCCATCTACCATCGATTTTATCGGCTTTCAGCTTGCCTGCCGCTATCCAGCGTTGGATGGTTTTTTGAGATACTCCAAAGTGCTTGGCGGCCTGGGATGTCGTCATGAGGGATATGGATGTCGTCATAGTAGTCATATTGTCCCTAACGCGGGACATGGGAATGGGTTTCAAAATTCTATTAAAAATTTGTGTGAATGCATAAGTAAAAAAGCAGTTACCTTATGGGTTCAATAAACCTGCAAATTTTATCTTGACTTGTGCGTGAAAAAGGTTTATATTCCTGAAATATTATCAAGACAAAAGTTGGTAAGATAGCCGACACTGACGGATATAGAGGGGGAGAACCACTTCGAGTGGGAGGAAGAACCCTACGGGTGGTGGGAATAATTCAGCGCACCTCACGCAAACCTCACACACCCAGCCGCGTTAATTTGCTCCGAAAGTTCCTCCCCTTGGTAAGGGGAGGTTAGGAGGGGTGATGCTTTGCATCAAGAGAGCGAAGGAACGCGAAAATGTACGAGTTATTTAATCGTGGCTCCTAACCACCGTCAAAAGCCGTCGTGTCGATCTTGTCGACATAATGATAGGAGTTGTATATTATGAAATCAAGATGGATTGTGGCAACTGCCATTGCATGGTTTATGTATACGATGGCGATCACGCCTGCTTTTTCCGAAGAGTGGATCTTTATCGACCTTGAGCCCTATGCCAACGCGAAAATCATCAACACGCAGTGGTGGACAGGAAATCCCGGTAATTCAGATCTCGAAGAAGCGATAGAAGCCTCTGCCAAGGGTGAAGAATTCGATGGTCCCGGCGGCGAGAAAGTTCCGTTTGAAGTGAAAGATGCGAATCTCCGGATCTTTGGAACGAACGCTGGAGCGAATCCGAAAGAAATCACCGGAATTGAGGTCGGTGGAACCGCGAAAGCGATTTATTTCCTTCACATGACCGGCTGGGAAGATAACGGTCAACCCAGTTACAAGTTTGTAATGAATTATGAGGATGGGAATCAGGAAGAGTTGGAGATGCAAAGCGGAATTAACTCAGATGACTGGTGTCATGTCCCTGCCGCCCTCAAAGATGATAATTCTGCATGGGCGTGGCAAGAAACTGGTCAAACTTGTGGAAATGTGGCACTCATCGCCACCAAATGGGAAAATACGCGCCCGCAGACACGCATTGGAACAATCGATTTTGTCTCGCTGGAAACAAGCGCAGTGCCGGGGCTTTTTGGCATCACGTTGGGCGATGCATCACTCGCTGTTGCTCCGGTGGAAAAACTTGCAACAACGTGGGCAACTATCAAACGAGGACGGTAATTTAGCCAGTTGTTTATAAAACGAATGCAGACAGGGATGGTTCATTTCACGGTTGAGTTGAGACGAAGGCTGGTTATGCCATTTATTTGAGCTGTAAGCAAGCGTATTATACCATTTTAACCTGGAAATGAGCCTTTTCTGTCATTCTGAGGTCCGCCGAAGAATCTCGTGCAGTGAGATCCTTTACTCGTCTCCGGGCTCGACTCCCGTTCAGGCCTGTCCTCGAGCGCAGCGAAGGAATGACAATGGGCTCAAATTCAACCGAGAATGGTATTATAAGCCACACCGGACGTTGTCAAAACGCCCGATGTGATCTCTCAAGCGAGACACCTTACGGAATCAGTGCTTCCTCACCGAGATGTTCTGCAATCCACGTCCTTAACGGCACGTCCTCATCTTTGGGTGAAGTGTAACCGTAGCCACCTTGAGCCGAATAGCCGAACAGTTGCCGACGAATCGGATCAAAGTCATTCCAGAATTTCCCCGAACTGACCTCATCCCTGGGACGTAGCCAGCGGTAGCTGTATCCGTAGAACAGCACTTTACGGGGTTGTGTCCAATAATTCGCACTTGCCGAATGCCATAGCCGCCGATCGAAAAATACCGCCGACCCTTTTGGCGCAAGCACGGGGACACTTTCTTTTACCTCAGACTTTCTGTCGCCGTTTGGAAAGTCGATTTGATTTTGCAGTTGGCTGCCGGGGATGATGTAAAAGTTCCCGCGCCCTGTCTCGCTTGTGCTGGTGAGGAAATAGGCGACTTTCAACGAGACGCGCGGGCGTGGGTTCGTTTCCATTTCTGCGTTCAATCGACCGCTGTCCTGATGCCAACTGAACTTCAGGTCCCGCCCATTTGTGGTAGGTTGTGGTGGAGTCATCGTGAGGTGCGAGTGATAGATCTGGAGGTTCCATCCGAGAATGCCCCAAACTTTGGGGAAGGTTTTGTGCCAATCGACGAGTTCCATGAAGGCAGCGTCTCTGGCGATGAAGTCCCGGACACTGAGTCGCGCATGCGGTTCAAGTCCACGTTTGGCACGTTCTTCGGCGTCAACTCGGTCTGCCGCCTCGGACAGCCGTTGTATCTGATCTGAGGACAACACATCCTCAAGAATAAAGTAACCGTCTTTCTCGAATTGCTGATGTTCTGCTTCGGTTAAGCAGTAATCTAAACAGGTCGGATTCATTGTTTGCTCCTTTCCCTGACTGGTATTTCAAAATTTGGCTAAAATTCTCGTCAAGTCGTTCGGACTTCGAGGATTTTAGCAACCCTCATACGACTCAAACAGAACCTGTTTGAACTCAGATAACCCCCAAATTATCGGTCGGATTTTGCGCTTGCCCGCGAAACTTAATCTCGACGACAGAATATGCTCCGACGCCGCTTATTTCTTGACTTATGTGTTGGGTCATTTTTCCCTCCTTCTCAACCGTCCGTGAATGGAGACCGCTCGAAACGGCAGTCAGGCTCAACAACCCGCGGATCGCGTTGTTCTCTCAGAACTGCCATGAGTTGGTCGGAGAGTCGCTGTCGGACTGCCTCGTAAGCCGCATCCCCCACTACGTTGTTCAGGTAGTGCGGATCTTTGCGCAGGTCGTAGAGTTCCTCGGCCGGGAACTTCCCAAATCCCATCTCGAACAGTTTACGAACCTGCGCTTCCGAACGGTGGTAAATCATCCATGCCTTAGTCGGGCTGGCATCCATGTCAGGGTAAGCGATCATCGTGTCGTTGCATAAATCATCGAAGGAAGGTGGCTTTGCGTTGAAATCGTCTAAGCCCGCAGGGTCACCCATCGGCCATCGGTCAGGGGCGAAGTTGCGGATGTAGAGAAAGTCCTTCGTGCGGATGGCTCGCTGCGGGTAGGGCAGGTTGCCCTCTCGTGCGCCGCCGACGTGTCGCTCTCGCCCCGTCACGACGAACGTCCTTTCCGCATCCACTTGTCCACTCCGTGGCGATGTGAGGACATCCAACAGGCTTCGGGCGGTCATATCATTGTGTGGTTTGACCCCGGCGGCTTCAAGGAAAGTCGGTGCTAAATCCATGAGATTGACGAAGTCGTCCACCGTTCGGCCTTCAGGGATGTGTCCCGGCCAACGTGCCGCCAGCGCGACCTCACAGCCGAGATTGTACAGGTTGCACTTGCCGCGTGGGAACCCCGGAATGCCGTGGTCACCGCTAACGACGACCAGCGTATTGTTCAATTCGCCTTCTTCCTCCAGACGAGCCAAGAGCACACCGAGTCCAGCATCGACTGCCAGACATTCACCGAGGTAGTCAGCGACGTCTTCGCGCACATCGTGCACATCGGGTAGGAAAGCGGGAAGGCGTCCCTTCAAGTCGTCCGGGTCTAATCCCCAAAGTGCCACCCCGGAACCACGCTGCCATTTGCGATGTGTGTTTGTGGGGCCCCACCAGTAGCAGAAGGGTGTATCTCGTGGACGTGCTTTTAAAAATGCCTCGAAATTTTGGCGGGTTTCGTCGTAGAGAATCTTTTTAGCACCTTCGACGCCATGTTCCGAGACGTTCTCCGTGGCAACGAACGAAAACTGGCCAAACTTCGTTCCTGCCGGTGCATACCGTGTTCTCTCTCCACCGTAAGGCGCATCGCGTGGTGTCCCCGGCGACCACGCTTTGTAGGTGTAGCCGATATGGTAGCCAGCCTCTTCCAGCATCAAGGGGTATGAGGGGATGGACGAATCCCAGACGGCCCCTTGGAGAATTGCGCCACGTCCGGTCTGCCAGAAGTATCGACCCGTGAGCAGAGAACTCCGGCACGGTGTGCATGAAGGCGCAGGTACGAAGGCGTTGGTAAAAAGTGCGCCCTCGCGTGCCACCCGGTCAAAGTTGGGCGTGTCAAGCAGGGCGTTGGGGGTCGTATCCCCTTCGACTTGTCGATACGCACTGGCGTATCGTCCCCAGTCGTCGGCAAAAGCGAAAAGGATGTTCGGGCGTTTGTCGGGCATTCTAAATCTCCTTGTTGGTTAAGGAATGGCAACTAAATCACTTCGGTATTCTGTCACCCTGAGCGAGAGCGAAGAGTCTGTTGTAGATTCTTCGTCACAGCGTTCCTCAGAATGACAATTTGTAGGACTTATAGCTCACGATGGCCCTATGATAACAGACTGGACATTTTTCATCAATAACAATATAATGTAAATTGAGCGTGGGCATCTGTGCCTTCCCAAACCGACGGACTGAGAAAATGGAGGACAACAATCGATGGAAATTCTGAGCCAGTTTCTGATTGCTGCTTGTTCAGCGACTACATTCGTGCCGCAGACGAAGCTTGCCATCAATGGCATGCACTTTTATATCAACGATCGGCTGACATACGCAGATTATAAGCGGGAAGCGCATGGCAGATTAATGAACGTTCGGATGGTCAACGCCGTGTTCGACGACGAGAATCCCGCAACTTGTCCGTCTGATTTCAACCCTGACACCAATACCGATCGATTTATCGAATTGATGAATGACTACAAGGCCAAAGGCATCTTGGCATTTACGATTAACCTGCAAGGCGGCATGCCGGGCTATGAAGGCGCAATTAACTCCGCGTTCCGTTCAGACGGCGGCCTCAAACCGAATTACATGGACCGGGTACGTCGCGTTATTGAAGCGGCGGATGCACGTGGGCTGATTATTATTCTTGGGTTCTTCTATCAACGTCAAGATGGAATTTTGCAAGACGTTAATGCTGTTCGTCAGGCAACAGTGAACGCCACCACGTGGATTTGCGATCAAGGCTACACGAACGTCATCGTAGAGATTGCGAATGAGTATAGGCATCCCGGTTTCGACCATCAGATTATAACAGACGAAGATGGAGAAGTTGAGTTGATGAATCTTGTTCGCCAAACCGCCCCGAATCTGCTGGTATCAACGAGTGGAATGGGAGACGCTGAGTTCCATTCGAGTTTGGCAAATGCCGCTGATTTTATCCTCATCCACGGCAATACATCCGACCCCGATGAATACGAGGGCAAGGTCAACGCACTAAAGCACTACAACAAACCGATTGTCTTTAACGAAGATTGGTGTTTTTCCGACGATACCCGCCGGATTGGTGATGCTGTGGAGAAATTGACAAACGCCTTCGAGGCTGGTGCATCATGGGGTATCATGAACCAAATACGCAATCAACAATATCCTTTTATTTTCGAGATCGGCAAACCGAATGAAGGCGAAAATGCGAAATTGGATTTCCAGGCCTACGAGCGGATGGCTAAACTTGTCGGCATCGAGTAAGACAAAGCCGCTTTCGGCTATCCGCATCGTTTTTTGTGGGTCAGTGTCAAATCTCTCGAAAGAAAAGTTCATTATTACCAAAACTAAAAAATGGAGAAGGCGAAAATGAAATTAGCAAAATTGACTGTAGTATTGATCACTGTGTTCTCGGTTCTTGTGT
>JADFGN010000544.1 GCA_022567695.1 Candidatus Poribacteria bacterium
GAATTGTATTACTAATACGACTTTTTCAGTTAGCCGATTTAAACATGTAGAAGACGACGAAATAGGGTTTGAAAAATCTCAGCCACCGTGCGTGTTTGTGTAGTTATCCATTGGTGAACTTGCTCAATAATGTCGTAGAAGACTTCCAAGATCACTCGGCGACATCTCTGGCCAAACGTGGGTATCTCGGATATATCCCGTTTCATCGACAGATTGCCAATTGGAGCTGACAGGTCTATGGACTTGAGAAGTGAGTTCACCACAAACACCAGTGTCAGATGTTTTCTGACACCATTTTCCGTTCGTAATTGGCTACTCTCTGCGCCAAGGAACTGCTTGATCTGTTCATGAAAGGGTTCGATGTCCCAGCGATGTAATCGCACGGAAATCAGCTTTGTCGCATTCCACACGAGCATATTGGTGAAGACAAAAATGGGCGTACCTTCTTTGTCCGGGTGTTGATAGATAATGGCCATCCTCACTTTGCCATAACGACGGATTCGCACCGTACAACTAAACACCCAGCGCGTTTTTTCCTGCTGACCGATAAGGACCGTGGTGGCTTTGAAAACCGTGGTAGGAAGCGTTGCATTAAAAGTTTGACAGTTGTACCGGTTGCCCTTGTAAAAGAGGATACGATTCTTCTCGCTATCGGCGACCCAGGGCTTATTGTACTGCTCAATACAGCCAATGATGGTAGGCGTGAATAGACCACTATCGACCGCGTAAGCGTTTGGCGCGAGAGGGCTTTGCTCCATTTCATCGATAAGTTCTACCCCGAGCTCGCTCTTGGTTTTGGCTTGTCGTCGATTTCGCTCGAAACAGAGCAGTTCTGCCAATCGCCTGCCCAAAGCGATTTTATCCGGCTGAGAATCTGAAATGGCGGTGTGTTGCAAGTAGCGTTTCTCTTGGGCCTCAAAACTCCGATGATAAATCCGATAGTTAAAGGCATCGAGTCGATCACCGGTCGAAATCGCGGACGTCACCAGTTGAATGGCGTAGGTATATTGGTTTTCTACATAATCGAAATACTTGTAAACTCCATAGATATTCTGCCCTCGCGGGTGGTGGCTAAAGGTGGTATCCACAATACCAACGGTAAAGCCGTTTTGGTGAAAGGGCACAATCGACTCCAGTCGTTTGTGATTTATCCGTTCTTCTGACCAAGGGGAACTGGTTATCGCTTTGTTCAGTGAGCTTTGGCAACAACCATTAACCAAGCACTGTGACATCCGCTGGATTGATGGTTTGTCAAGCACGACCAAGCCGGTACAGTATTGAAAATGTGACGATACGTTTCACTTCGTGGGAACAGGTTTCTGTAGATGGACAACCCATCGGCAATAGCCTTTGGGATCTTAACAATGGGAACAATCATTACACTTTCCTCATTTTCAGGCTAACTAATTTTCGTGAATAAGTTCCCGAAAGAAATCAGTTATCATGCGGGTCCCGTGGTTTAAAATATATACTTTAATAGAGAAATTTAGTTAGGAAAGTGACATTCTAACATTTACACACGGCGAATGGAAAAAGAAAAGGGTTGTGGATGAGTATAAAACGTGGCTAGCGGGACACTGTTTACAAGATGAACCTTTGGGTTTCATGTCGGTTGCACAACCCCAAAGATTTGGATCAAGTCGTATGGGTTTCGTATGGGTTTGACTGATAACTTTCATAGGAAATATGATCTCAACATGCCTGTTAGCGTTGATTTTCCTTCTCGACTTGATCCCTGTTTTCAATCCACATCCAAGAGTCCGAAGTGTCAACGATTCAAAAACCTTGTATCGCTAACTGAAAAAGTCGTATCAACACCCAGTATTCGCGCATCTGACAGGCGACCCCGTTGTGACGACCGAAGGGACAGGCGTAGATGTACCGGAAGCCGCCTGCCACCGTATCATCCGCCACTGTGCCGATGTGGACCATCTTCAACGGCAGAGGGTGGACGGGGTCGTTGTGGCAGAGCAGGTCGAGATTTTCCATCCATTTGACTGGACCGTTTTGCCGCGATGGAGCAAAGTGACGCTGTTTGAAGCGACGGGAATTCGGGCGTCGGGGGCCCGGGTGCTGAGGTTGGTTGACGTATTCGGTGGTGACGCGCTTGATGACGTTTTGCTGGAAGAGAGCCATTGTTGAATCCTCCTTGTTGAATAAGTGGTTGGTTGAACGATGTATCTGCCCAGATTATTGTGTGAACTCGCATGAAGTGTCTCAGAGTTTTTTTCTTTTTGGGTGGGTCATTTTTCTGTCATCTTTTTTGAGACACGATCGTAGAATTCGTGCTATAATATAGGAAACCACAGCAAAACAGTTCGTGGTCCTGTCGATTGTCAATCTCATTTTGGCGTGTTTAGAAACCTCATCGCCTTTGGTCTTATTCCATTGGCTACCAGTGGAATTTCTAAACAACTTAAACCAAAAGGAGAGAGTCATGAATAAGACCAAACAGACCGGGAATTGTGGTTTTTCAGGAAGCGATGCACGTGAGGAAGTCCTGCGGACGCACGGAGGGCTTGTGAGAACGGTTGCTGGTAGGTATCGTGCGAGGGGCGCAGGGGTCGGTCTTGAGATGGAAGATCTGATGCAAGAGGGGACCCTCGCGCTCTTGTGTGCCCATGACGGATTCGATTCCTCGCGTGGGTTCAAGTTCAGTACCTACGCGACATCGATCATTGATCGCACTATTCGCAAAGCCATCCGCGATTACGAATTCCTTCGTCTGCCTCAACAAGCGCATTCACTGCTCCGCCAGATTGAAGCGTTTGTGAGTCGTTTCTTCGCTAAACACGGTGAGGAACCCACCGATGAGCAGATCGAGGAAGGGCTTTCCGTTGCCGATAGCGAGCGGGCGCTTCTCCGGATCCTTCTTGACTTGCGAAGGTGGGGATATTTTGAAACCCCTCCCTGTTCGCTGGATGCGCCGGTGGGTGAAAGTGGCGATATCACGATTGGTGATCTGCTCACCTATTCGCCCGATTCCACTTTGCCGATGTCTCAAATTCGGGATTGGGCTGCGTAATGCGGCTAACCGAAACAAAAAACGCCTCGTTCTTCTCCTGATGGATTGGAGAGGACGGGGCGTTTTTTGTTTTCACAACCGGGAGACCAATGATGTACCGAATCTGGGGTTCTCCCCCTTATCCTAGGGGGAGTTAGAGGGGGTAGCTTCCCATCGGGGTCGAACCAACCCCCCTCAATCCCCCCTAAGACAGGGGGGAAGCCAATGAGATCTTGGACTTACCAAGCGGGGGGTTTATAAATTTTGGTATTTGGAATGGGGTCGGGAAGTTGGGAGGCGGCAAGCGCAGTCTGTCGTATTTGTTTTGCGAAAGTCGCATATTGATGGAGTTCCGATGAGACACGAAAGCGTGTCGGCGTGACTAAGCCGATCATTTTATTCTGCTCGCTTTTGACGATTCGCAAGGCTTCGGCCAAATCGCTATCATTAGATACAAGTACGGCGCAATCGTATTCGTTTTTCCATGCGTCATTGAGCAGGTGAACCGCGAGATTCACGTCTGAACCTTTCTCTTCCGTACGGATTGCCGTCGCGCTCTGGTGTCCAGCTATTGGCGGAGAAAGCCAAACCGTCTTCAGGTTCTGCAAGAAATGCCCATAGTAGATTTCGATTTCCGGGATGTGTGCTTTTAACGCTCTTAGATAAGCGTCCTGGCGATCTGGTTTTGACCGGTCGGTAGAAGTCCCGGAAACGCGAGCGGTGAAATATTTGATACGCCGGATCTGATGGTGGGGCTGAAGCAGTATCCGGGAGAGAGACATCAAGTCAAGCCACCTATAGGGCGTACTCTTTACCGCTCCATAATATAGATTGAAACCGTCAATGTAAATGTAGGTTCTCATGATTTTGGGCAAAAAAAACCCCTTCCGGCTAAGTGGAAGGGTCAACCCGATGGCAAAACCATAGGGGGAATTCATCTATATCATACTTGATTAAACCGTTTTTTGTCAACGCTTAAATTCAGAAAAGCCCAGTCGCTCAACAGCGAATGGGCTTTTTTTATGCCCGAAATCAGTAACTCTCACCTCAAGGACAAAATTCGTTTCAATCCCCCTCATCGGGAGGGCTGTCAGATAAAGAACATCAAACGATTCATTACACCTAGTGCTTGGTGATAATTCCCCCGAATTTTCCTAATCCATCCCAAGCTTTTAAGAAGTCGCCTACGGGTATCGCTGTGGGTGCTTCAGGCAGGAGGGCGTCATTGACATAGATATTGTCATCGTCGTAGCCAACAACCACAAGCGTATGGTTTGCACGAATCGATGCCTCACGGTAGGGGAGATAGTGAGCCTCTACAACGACGATGACAGGCGTATCGCAATCGATTTCCTGTTTAACGCGCTCGAGCTCGATTTCGCCGGATTCGGTCATTACGCCCCACGCTTCAGGCAGGAGGTCAATGTTCATGATACTTGCTCCTAGCACGGGGTCGTACTCGATAACTGTACCGATCTCCTCCTCAGTGCGGTAGACACCGTAGCCATCCAATACCATCTTCACACTGATAACCAAACACGACTTACTGCCGGGTTTTTGACGAAGGTGAGGAACGCGAATCAATGTTTATCCGCCTAGTTCGAGTGCGACGCGTCGCGCCGCATCTTTGATAGCCGCGATAGCAGATTCATCTAAAGAATACTCACCATCCACAGCGTTAACGAGCGCGTATTGGTTTAGCGGACGATTATCGCTTCCATCCACTGACATCTGCAGCAACAAGGGGACTTTCCAATAAACCCCGCTTAACTCGTCAATGAGCATACCAGCAGAGCCGGTCAGTACACAATCCCCCACACGCTTTCTCTGGAGTTCGATATTCACAATTTTTCGCGCTTCGTCTGGTGACATAAGATTTCCTTGGGCACGAACCTGAACCGAGAAACTTCCATTGCTTGTAATTTCTCGTGACCAAACCATTTGAACACCTGTTCCTTTCAACGTAATCGTGCGGTTCAGCGAACTGAGAATCGTCAATCCCCTTCATCGGGGAAGCGGTACCGCAAGACATTGAAAAATTTCAATTGAGTTGTCGGTGTCACAGTGCGTT
>JADFGN010000545.1 GCA_022567695.1 Candidatus Poribacteria bacterium
ATCCAACAGCGCTTCTCCGTTGCGGAAGTATTTCTCCGCTTGGACATCGGGGACGAGACTCAAGTCCGTCGCAAAGCGAATGGTGATGTTATTCAAAGGGAAGCGTATTTGTTGCCCTTCATACTCGATTCGAGCGTACTGCCCGTCAGCACCTAGCCAGCGCCCCGTTATGCGATCGCCATTTTCGCGATAGATTGTTGCATACCGTTGTTGACTAAAGCTGGTGCTTGCATACAATAGCAACGCGAGTGCGATAAACAGTTGTGTGAAACGGAATTTGTTTGGCATGATTTCTTCCTTCTGTAGACCAAGATTCTATCTTGGTTCATTACCAAGACCAAGTTAGGGAGTCGAGGCCCGGAGACGAGTTTGGACTACGGCTACATTCTTTTGAGTTCGTCAACAGTCACTTCGCTTGAGATACAGACTTACCTGTTATGGACGGCACTTGGATCGATTGACTCTTTCGGCAAACCCTTATGCTCGAATCCGGACAGAGGCGCATTAGTCCTCACCTGCGTAAGGAACTCATGTCCCTGCTCTGGACTGATGTAACCGCCATCCACAGCAAGACAAATTAGTTCATTTAGGAAACACCTTAACACGCCTAACACTTGAGTCCGCTCAAGTAAAAAGTGCTCATTTTTAGCCACTTGCCCAAACTTGCTCAGAGTGCAACGAATTTCACCCCCGACAGGCATAAACTCGATTTCACGATAACTTTCAGGAATCTCTATCTGAATCTTTTCACCGCGTGAGAGTTCTGAGACCTTTTTGGGGAGGCTATCCAGAATAAGGATTATATCCGGATCGAGAAAAATATCGAACTTTTCACCTCCAATCTCTATTGACACGCAATGGTTGCATTCAAAGCAGAAACGTCGTAATCCCATTTCAAAATCGGAGAGTTCTCCAAGTGTATCCTCGGGGGGCGCGAGACCCTCCCATACCCAAGGTTTTTCTAATTGGATATTGAATCTTTCAATGCCGTTCATTATACCGCTCCTCACATCATCACAAAGCCATCAGTTACAGGGTAGGCTGAACTAATTGTCCCATCAGGTCTCCTTTGAACAAATGCACGAGTTACATTATCGGTCAGAGCACCATCAGGGTGATAAACCCGGCCAATGGGATGTTTAAGGTCGATTACATAATTTCCAGGATGCTTGGGTGTCAACTGTTCAGCGATTATCCAGCCCTGTTCATTCAGCCACTGTCCTTGAGGGTTATCAGTGCGAGTCGCCCTCCCCTTTAAGTCTTCTGGTTTCTTCTTCGGTCCATGATGACGCTCGATATGATCATAGGCTTTTGCCGATTTAGGATTGCTCCACTGTGGCTCCTTTCCACGACCTGTCCATGGATGCCCACTTCCAACCGTGACGTGGCGATCTCTTATGTCCTGTTGTAAAACTTCGACTGGCTTGGGTTCAGCCATGCGAATCTTCTCCACGACTCATTCAAAGATCTTCTGCTGAATGGGTGATTTCCTCTCTGAAATTAGTAATTGTTCCTTTTCCTTCAACTAACGACTCCATCATCGTCCTCCTCTACCGCCCCGTCTTCCTCTGCCCCGTCCAATCGGAGGCTTTCCACCTTGGGCTTGACAGTTTTGTCCCGATAATATCTGTCAGTAAATTACTGCTGTCATCCAGATTCAGCGTCAATTGGGCAGCAACGAATTTTGTATAAAAGCTAGTTCCCATTGTGTCTATCAACTGACCATTCTGATACAGTAACCGAGTCTACTAACTGACTTAAGCAACCATGTCATATCACGATTTATCATAACAAAATCGAGTGGGTATGTCAACTCATTTCTGAACGACGTCAGGCTTGCTCAAACATCTTGATTTAGGCATACTATCTCCATTCGTAACCGTTCAGGTCCAAAACTAAAGAGAGATCTAGATGTAATCCATATCTCCATTCTTTATGTGATCTCCACTGTATTTCCTTCGGATAAAAGTCCCGCTTCGTAAACCTTCATCACTTCGAGCGCAAATTCCAGAGAGCCCTTTTCGGCGGGTTGACCCGTCAAGACCTGATCGCAAAAATAGCGTGTTTCTTGATAGAATCCCTGCGTGAAAAGGGCTTTATTCTCAAGCGTCGCCAAGCTGTTTTGCGGCTCCCAAACCACCGCACCGCTGTCGACTCCTTCAGGAATGAAGCTGGTGGTTCCCCCGTATTGAAAAGGGACTCCCCGTTGGAGCGTCACACGGAGACCATTGTCGATGGTCATGTGACATCCATCTCCGAAGAAGCTGAAACGCTCAATCGGTTGACCATGTCTGCCTCCCTCGGCAAGGTGGAAGTTTCCAATCGCACCTGAAGCGAATTCCAGTACGCAAACGCCACCGCCATGCCGACCGCGATGAACCGTCACAGCAGACACTTTGCCACCAACCGCCAAGAGTAGTGAGAGTGGATGACAGCCGTTTTGCAGCCAGTTGACATGCGTGCCTTCCCGCAGGATTTTTGCGCCATCGCTAGGGATGTCCATTGGATACACTGCGAGCATTGTTCGCAAGGGACCGTAACCTTCTGTTGAGAAGATTTCAATGACCTTCTGCGTCGAAGGCATAAACGCTTTCTTAAAACCGACCACCACGACTCGATTTCCTCGGTGGCGGATCATTTCCTCGACCTCTCTTGCATACATACCGGGAGGCTTCTCTAACCAGACATGTAGTCCAGCATCAAGTGCCTCACACGTCAACTGCGGATGAAGCCGTGGAGGCGCACAGAGAAAAACGGCCTCAAGTTCTTCATTATTGTACATCTCCGCCGCATTTTTATAACACGTTCTGACGCCGTATTGAGCTGCAGTCACACGCGCACGTTCAAGGTTAATGTCACAGATCGCCGAAAGTTTAATGGGAAGAAAGTTCATCGTCGGCAAGATATTCCGATAAGCGTGTGAACCGACGCCAACAATTCCGACACTTAATCTTCTCTCAAATTCCCTCTGGTAGCTCATTTCTATTGTTTCCTTTTGATTCAGAGCTCCCTTTTGCAAGGTCGCCCCATCAAGGCCTAATCGCAAAAATAGCGTGTTTTCAGTACGCGGGTAGATAATTTCCTGCATTCGCTTCGCGCCACTGAAATTGAAGCGTTACCGTTTCGTGCGGCTTAAATGCCATGACTGCCTTTTCGATCGGCGTTCCGCAAATCTCGATTCGTTCAAGGTCTGCTACGCCGTATCCCATCTCGTTAGCGTAATGTAATAGGCCAATCTCCAGCGGTTCAAATCCCATCGCCTTCGAGGTGACAGCGTCGGCAGCGAATACATCTGCGCTAGCAACGGCGATTCCAAGCTCGATGGCATCCGTACCACCGGGCCCATTCCCCTGCAAGCCGACAGTGCCATCAATGACACCAATATCCGGTTTAAGATAGCGTGACAGGCGAATGAGATTGATATTCAGCGTCTGTGCCTCGCGCGGCAACTCTCGCTCGGCATGACTGTTGTAGCCGTGTATCTTGACACGGTCCTGTTTATGGAGTGTCCCCATAATCATGTTTTTGAGCGCAAGTGTAACCACGCCGGTGTCGTGCGTTTTAGCGACGGCAATGGAAATCGTGCAAGGGCAATCCAATACCGTCTTGGGCATGCGCACTCGTACCTCGCTGCGATCGGCGAGAACAATTTTGGTGTCCTCCCAGTTCGTTTCCTGATGCAAATCTACGAGTCGAATCGGAATGTCGTACTCATCGGGCAGCGCGGTATAACCGAAGTTCTGAAAAGCTTGTCCAGAAAATTTCTCGTTGGCCCCCTCTGCAACTATGATTTCCTTTGGCGGATTCGGGGTTGTCAGCAAGAAATCAATTGCCCCGCGAATCGCATCGACGTGCGTGGATGCAAGCTGGTTTGAACTTGAAAGGAAGTTAGGCTTCAACATCACCTGCTCCCGCAGCTTCGGGATGACGTCGTCGCGGACAAGGTCTAGTGCCGTGAGGACGTTCTCGCGACGACTCTCGGTTCGAGCAAGTCCGACTTTGGTTTTAGATGTGGTCATGGTGTTTCTCCTTTTATTAGGCGTGGCGGAAATAAATTCATTTAACCTTGCGAAGGCTCAGAACCTTCTCAAGGATGCTCTGCTAAATCTGCATAAACCTTCCGTCCTTCATTAAACAGATGCAAAACCTCCTCTCGTTGCTCATCCTTTGTAAATCTTCCCACTCGGCGCACCCAATCAATAGAATCATCAATCGAGCGAACAAAGAACGCCGCCGATTCTTTCGCGATATTATCAGGGCGTCCAGTGCCGATGTAGACCGGGCTTGTGTGAGCGTAGATGGCTTGCGCAAAACTATCACGCGCATCGCCGTAGGCACGGGCAGCCAACCAGCCGTCGGTTTCGACTTGGACATCGAATTCCCACAGCCCATGCCGGCCTTCGGTTCGCGCATCAAGTGTCTTACTTTTTACGACACCGCCGTTTTGCACCAAATCAACGCGGTTAATCGGATAATGCGAATCCCACCGAACCTGCCCGGATATTGCTCGTGGCACCCCATTCGGAGACTGGATTCTACCACCGGGCGCCACTCCATCAACCTCGAAAAAGAGTGCTGGTCCGTTTGTGATAAATGTTCGCCCGGCCTGCAAACCCGCTAGCCAGTTTTCATACGTAAACTCCTGATCGGTCTGGACGTAGACACGGTTGTTTGAACAGATGAACCAATCCGT
Source organism: Candidatus Poribacteria bacterium (assembly GCA_022567695.1). Taxonomy (GTDB): domain Bacteria; phylum Poribacteria; class WGA-4E; order WGA-4E; family PCPOR2b; genus JADFGN01. The sequence goes on from JADFGN010000545.1 coordinate 4,694, forward strand.
GCCCGTTGACGCCGGAAGTGGAATGCCGCAGTTGAGCAGGTGATACCAGATATCATATTCTGGATCCATCCAGAAGGGATCGAACAGATTGAATGCGTCCAACTTACCCAACGCCGCTGCCACGGGAGCCTCCATCCCGATGCCGTTGTGGCACCACAGGACAATTCCGCCTTGTCGCTTTGTGTCATCGCAGGCGTAACATAGCGGTGGATAGTCCGGATCGTAGTCATTCACGAGGTCTCCCCGGCTGACCGGATGGACCAAATTCCTGATACGCAGGAGCATAATGTGGCCGTATGCCATCCCACCACGTCGGTAGTTGTGCCGATTCTCCTCACCACAATCGACAAGATGGTGGGCGGTCGAATAGTCTGTCAT
>JADFGN010000546.1 GCA_022567695.1 Candidatus Poribacteria bacterium
CCTCGAGCGAAGCGAAGGGCTGCGCTCGAGGGCAGGTCCGCTTTGCGGACTCTCGGAACGGAGCTTCGTGGAGGGCTCAAGGAGCAGGTGTTTACATCCCGTGAAACGGGGCTTATCCATTCTCTGAGAAGATAATTGTAACTGGATAATCTCGACGGTTTTTTCCACCAGATGATTCAGATCAGTTTCCACCAACAGTAGGGGCTTGGGCCTTGCAAATTGCAGAAAATCGGTGACCAGCCTGTTCAATCGCTCGACCTCTTCGCGTAGAATGGCGGCAAGCTCTTTCCTTCGACTTTCTGTTTTCAGATCCGTTTCCAACATGGAAGATATTGGTTTAAGAGACTGAAGCGGATTACGGATTTCATGTGCCAACGAAGCCGCCATCTCACCGAGTTGCGCCAGATGTTCCGCCTTTGCCAGTTGCACGACCATTTCGTTATATCTCTGGCGTTGGCGCATCTCCGCTGACGATAACCCCCCCGTGACAAGTCCCACGGCGTTATAAAGGAAAATCTCCAAGAAACTATTCAGATCTGAAGGTACCTTCCAATGAAAGAGAAACAGATCCGGCAACAAAATCAGTGTGATGAGCAGTGCCGCGCCAACGCCACCACGCCAGCCAAACCAGAAAGCTGCCATGACAATCGGTAGGTAGTTCAGGCGAAAGATAATATAGTGCAGATTGGTCAGCGGCGCAGAGAGCTGGTAATGGAGGAAGTTAAAAACCAGAATAAGAAGGACTATTAGGGTGATTTTTAATCGGGTGTGATCTTGTCGCATTATTTCGACCAAAGTCGTCGAACCGTCGTTTGGGTCTCTATTGCCGCTTCAGATCCCCCCAAGTCATAGCTTGCTGACAGGGGAAACCGCAAAGGATGCGGGAAATTTCGGGTCAAACCAAGCCGGCACGCCCGCATCTTCAGCGACCATTTTCAGGTCTTTTCCGTCCGAATCGATCTGGTAAATCTTGTGTAAATTGCTGTAAAAGAGAATTTGCTTTCCATCCGGCGACCAAACAGGCTTTAATAACTCCGCACCGAGACCGTTTGTCAGTCGGCTTACTTCTGACCCATCGGCGCGCATTTTGTAAATGTCCAGGAGCCTCGGTCCACCGTGTCTTTCGGAGGAAAAAGCAATCCATTTCCCATCAAGGGAGAAATTCGGGTACGCATCCATTGCCCGGTGATGGCTGAGATTAATTGGAGCAAAGCGGTCTGCTGCTGTCTTAAAGACTTCCCAATTGCTATTGTCATTGGCGGTGAAAGCAATCCACCGCCCATTGGGTGAATACGTCGCATGGAATCCCTTGAAAAGGGTACGTTCTTTTTGGGTCGAAAGGTCGAGGGAGACCGTGACCCATTTGCAATGAGTTGCCTCACAATGTTTTTCAGCCTTTGAAGCATCTGTATTTAATCCTCAACGATGGGAATTGCCAAGCGAGGCAAAATCAAGTCAGCAGCGAAGGTCTATTGTCAAGTTAATCGAGCCCAAAACTCGTCAGACACTTGCACGAATAAATGCGCAAGAACGATGCCATAATAGGTAGGGCCCCAAACCCCTATCCCATCAGGAAAGTCCAGGTGAACAGACGACAAATCAGGTGTTCCAAATTCTACAATGGGGCAAATTCCACACTTTATTTCGGCCCCACCCCATTATCCAACCTATGCCTCGTCCCCATTTTCTAATACCAAATCTTGATGAATGGCGACTCATAAGTCCGTTACTTGCTTGGGAGTGTCGAATATCCAACCGGCGAGGGGCTTTACGAACTCTATGCCCACAAGCGGAACGAGGAAGTCTCCCAACACCTGACCCATCTGCTACAGATGGGCGATTCGAGTTTCTGCTTTGTGGGATGGGATAATGCCTCGAAGCATACCACCCCGATGTTGTGGCCGTATACGAAAGGAAAACCGGCATCGGCTTCTGACGGTTAGCTTACCCACGTACAGTCCTCTGCACTCGCACTTACGGTTCGTTGTGAAATCAGATCTCTTGAGATTTCAGCGAATAGACCAAACAAGGCAATCATTACTTTGGTCTTCAGGTCAGTTTTTCCCTCAAGAGAGATCCCCTCCTTTATAGCAATTTCTATTCATTTTCGCTTCTGGTTTTCAGGACGACGACTGACATAGCGGAGTTTGAACTCGCTGATATCAAACAACTGAAGTTGCCGCGAAACTTCTATGCCCGGATGATTATGAAATATCGGCGCATTGGCAATCGAGGCCATTTTGCTCTGTTCGTGGAAGCAGGGATACGAGACGACCGTTCCACTTCGATAAGTCACCACCAATGAATCAAAGAACTCCCGGATTTCTACCCGCTGTTTTGACAGGTCAACTGAGACGAACAGTCGGTAGCGTTTTATCGAGATTCGGCCTTGACCATCGACGGTTCGGGTAAATCGCTTGCCGGTCGCAACTACCCCAATTCGAAGTCCTTTGGGAGAGGACGGCCCAAAGCTTTTCCAAGCTTTCCCACGGACAGCCGGGTGTGATATAGCGAACCTTCACCCTCAGAACTCCCAATAAGAGCCGGTAAAGCATCGAGGCAAATGCTTTGGCATTATCAGACAGGATTTGTTCTGGCATTCCCCATTTGGCAAACGCAGAAAGCAAAATCAAACAGGCATCCCGTGCCCCTTTGGAGAGAACTATCTCATCTGATACCCGCACGCGAGACCAACCATCGAGTACAATCAGGCTATAGACCTTTTCCCCATTTTTAAGCGTCCGCAGATGCATGTGACCCACAAACCAAATCTGAAAAGGATGAGTGAGGATATACGGAATCTGCGGGGGTAACAAGGGACTCTGAGCTTCTGTGAGAATCCGCCAGATAGTCGTGTCACTCAGCGACACGTCCTCATACTCAAAGAGTGATAGTCGCCAGCTGCCCAAGAGAGGAGTTTCTCGGTGTTTTTTGAGCACCGCGACTTTGACCGCTTCGGTAGCTTTGCCATGTGTTTTTAGCGGGGCACGGGAGCGAGTGCAGACATGAACAATGAGGATGTTTCCATCTCCGTCCTTTGTCCTTTTGTCGTCGATACACCGATTTTCTATCCGGATCTCGATGACGATGACACAGAGGGCATCGCTAAAAGAAAGCAGGCGATGGGGGCGTGGTTCGATAAGCTCGCTGTGAAGCCAGAGGTGGTAGGTGAACAGGTCCTGCGAGCCATTCAGACCAATGAATTTTATATTTTCTGCGACGGTGTTGAATCACGAGACATGATCAAACGCCGATCACAAGGCATGTTATTATATGCCTTTGACCGGCAATTCCCCCAATAACAAGAGCTTGGGACCAAATATCAAGGAGTCACCAATGAAACATATTCCACTTTCACCTAAAGAAGATGCCCATCCAGAAGTCAAAAAAGTATGGGACGGGATGAGATTCGACCTCGCTATATTTCACGTTACAGCTCATGCATCTAACACATTCGCGAAGTGGCTTGCGTTTAACGGTACGGTGTGGGAAGAAGAAGAGGACGGCATGCCCCTGTTGCTGAAGGAAATGGCGGTCGTCCACGGCTCCGTACTCGGCAACTCATCCTACGAATGCACAAATCACGGGGTCGGTATGTTACGCCGGGGTGCGCCACAGGCGCAGTACGACGCGCTTGTGGCGGGTTATCCGAAGTCTGATGTGTTCGATGAGACCCAAAAGCTTGTTCTTCAATTCACGACCGAGGTTGTAGTAGACGGACGACCCACACAAGCAACGCTTACCGCGATGAGTGAGCAGTTCACCAGCAAACAGCTGACACAACTCGTATTCGGCATCTGCACCTACATGATGAACTCACGGTTGGCTTCGTTGGTAAGTGTGCGAAACCGTGTGGGTAAGTTTTCAGCCCCAATAAAACACCACAAATCGTGAAGTCAAAATCCAGGTTTGATGCGGGTTGCCAGTATCGCCGAATCCAGTGGTGTCGGTCACCCACACGATATCGCACGCATATCAATACACCGTAAGCGTGCAAAATCATGTGGGTGAGTGAAAACCGCGCCATGACTGATGACAACTTGAATCGCAGCCTCGTGTAGCATCGTTATACGAGGCTTTTTTGTTGCTCACATATAGTGCTCATGCGAGAATAAGAGTGTTGTTATCATCTCCTAAAAAAATCTGGAAAAATCTTCAATGGTAAAGAAGTGGACAACGTTAAAAAGAGTCGAAATCTATAACCCCGCAACGCGCAGATGGACAAAGGAGAGTGATATGCGAAGACCACGTGGCTGGATTTCGACCAGTTCGGTCAAAGCGAGAATCTATGCCATAGGTGGCTCGCCAAGATATATGGACGGGGTATGGGATGCCGTACCGCTTTCAACAGTGGAAGAGTTAGACACCGGATTCGCTGTCAGTTCTCCCTCATGGCCGGCTTCCCGATCGCCGGAGTGAGGATCTTTGGGCAGAATCGGAAAAGCAGCGATAAAGGGTTTGAGTGCAGCCCCGACATGGTGGAGTCACACCGCTCGGTGGATATAGTGGGTGACGCCGTTAAAAGGTGTACCGCCATACCATCCTTACAGTGAATCACCGCCGAACGGAAAAATTCGGTGCCATCGAGAGCCGCCAGATGGTAGCCCTTGATAGTATCGGCGATCATACCGCTGCGTTTGATCTGTTTCATGGTAGAAACGAGCATCTCATTAAGGGGTTTGATTTCAAAGAACTGAAGTCCATAACGAAGCGCGTTGATACAGAAATCGGCGGGCTGTCGGATGACTAAAGCGCCTGACCGTGAGTCATTTCAAACTCAAGGGCTCGGAAACTAAAAGCCGCAACAGCAGGCACAGAAATAAGGCCTCGAACATCGGTTCGGTCGGAATATCCGGGGCAATTCGGTAATCATTGAGTGTTTTGATGTGTTTCTGAAAGGAAAAAACCCGCTGTACATATCGGTAGAACTTCTTCAATCGAAATTTGGATGGCTGATATCCCATGTCTCCCTCCTCTGAATTTGAGGAAAGGTTCCTAAGATGAAGGGAGAAATGCGAGGAATTTTGGCAAGACGTTTTGCGAATTTCC
>JADFGN010000055.1:0-17005 GCA_022567695.1 Candidatus Poribacteria bacterium
GGAAAAAGGATTAATCATGCTAACATGGAAACTTGCACTAGGCGTTATTGGGACAATCACCGTCCTGGTTGGAATAGGTATTTTGCTCGGATATTGGTTTGCAAGTTAAAAAAATGAACAGGAGAAAATACGCATTTATGAAACCCTCACCGTTGATTGTAATGCTCATCGTCGTGACTACATGTGGTGCCGCTTCACTTGGTTATTCCCAAAGTTTCTATCCAGATGACATCGGAAACCGGTGGATTTTGGAAAGCACGGATAAAATCGATGTACGGACGGTAACAATCAAAGGGCCTGAAATCCTCAACGGCGACGAACTCAAAATCATTGAGGATGAGACAAATGGCAATGTCAGCCAACTTTTTATTAGAACGGGACCGGATGGCGTCATGCTATTTCGATCGGTCGTTTCGCTTCCCCTGTTGGGTGCGATCACGTTTGATTACTCGCCGCCACAAGTCTTCCTGCCAGCTCGAATCGATCTGGGGTCGGAATGGACTGTTGAAAGTGAAGCAACAATACCGCTTGCCGGGAAGATTGCCGTGACCAATCGTGCAGAGGTCGTTGCCATCGAAGATGTCACCGTGCCAGCAGGCACATTCCGAAATTGCCTAAAGATCGTTCAGGATATAACCATCAAATTGACAATCGCTGAACTCGGACAAACTAGCATAATGTGGTTGGCTCCAGAAGTTGGCTTAGTAAAATCCACGAATACGGACGCTGTGGTCTTTGAACTGATTCAATTGGATATCGCCCAGAATGAGCCAGAAACTGCTGTGCAGCCGAACGGTAAATTAGCAACAACGTGGGCATCAATCAAGCGGAGATGAGGAGACGGAAGAATGGAAGGAAAGAACGCAAGCAACCCCCATCCGTTTCGCATTTCACGTCTTCGCGGCCCGTTCCTATGCTCTGCGTGGGAACGTTGCTATGTATCGCTTCTTTTCGTTTTTCTATCCATTTCGATTTTTTGCGCAGAGACGTTTGCACATCAACGCTTCCAGCCGAAGGCCTTTGAAGGAACATTACATTTAACAGATGCGCCGCGGATTGGTGGTGATGCCACGCTAATCTTGTCAATCCGATCCAACCTTCCCGACGCCGCTCAAGCGCAGATCTGGTTTCGCCTACCACGTGGCGTGACGTCTCGTTCCCTCGATCGCTTTGATCAGGTCTACCTTCCACCACGCACCGCGTATCAACAGTATAGTACGCTCATCCACGTCGATGAATCGGGGAACTACCCTTTGCAAGTAACGGTTTACGCAACGCTTGCTGGCGGCAAAAAGGTCATCCAACATTTCTACACCTATCTTTTGGTGACGCCAAACCGTGTCGAAACCAGATCTGAACCTTTTGATGAGGAAGTTCGCCCTCTATTTTTGGAAACACAGGTCCAGTTTCGAGCATTCCGCAGACAGCAGGTTGGTGCTGTGACCATCCGCGGATCGATTGTCTATTTCGATGACAACGAGCGTTTGGAATTGCCCGTCATTCATCCAGAAGTGAGCCTCTATCAAGAGAATCCGATTGGCGCGGATATCGAAATTTCTCAAACCGTCGCCGATGAAAACGGGGATTACGTTTTTGAAAATCTGACGCATCCAGCGCTTAACGACGGTGAACCTCGCAATCTGTACGTGGTCGTGAGATTTGATAACAAGGTGCTATCGATCGAAGATCGGCGCAGAAAGATTTACGAACTGGAATCGGAGATAGTTCGTGATGTCCCGGACGGTGAGACGACTGTCGATCTATCCCTTGATGCCGCTCACCCGAATCGCGTCCTCGGCCACATATTTAATACGGTTCAGCTTGTACACGCTTTCCTTATTGACCGATTGGGGTGGGAGCGCAATCGCCCCGTGCAAGTCATATGGCCCGGCAGGAGCCATGTTTCCTTCTATCAGGCGAATCAGTTTGGTAACCAGGTAACAAGCGAAACAGTTACAATTGCACAGGGTGAAGAGGCGTGGAGGCGCATCACGATGTTCCACGAATACGGTCATGCAGTCATGACAGGGGCTTACGGATACGACTATAATGCCGTGCCGAGAGGCACATATCTAGGCAACCATCGCCTGGAAACAGTGTCGGATGCGGGCTTTGCGTTTAATGAAGGTTGGGCGGAGTTTATGGAAGCGGCGGTGGATAACCGCGCCCTAAATGTCACGGGACAAATTGATCAGGAGATTCCAAATATCGAATCGAATCAGTGGTGGACAGGGCATGTGGATGGTGAAGGCTCAAACACCGCTGGAGAGAAAGTTGAGGGGGCGATTGCCAGCATTTTATGGGACATCTTCGATACGGCGGATTCCATCGATGACCAACCGGGGGGCGATGATGATGACATTCCGGATCGATTCGATCTGCTTTGGGAAATCCTCGTGAGTGAGAGGCCTCAGAATATCACGGAAGTTGCTACCGCGTGGCGGGCGCACGGATTCCCAATGTTAGAGGAATTGGAGAAGATTTACGCGACCCATCATACCCTTTCTCGCCCGAATACAGCCCCGTCTTTTCAATTTACCGCTCCGACCTCTGATGGGGCTGTGGCAGACAAATTCTTTCAAATCACCTGGGACGCCACCGATCCGGATGGCGATGACATCACAATAGACCTGTTTTATGACATTGACCGGAATCAGGGTGGCGACACGCGCATCCGATCTCAACTCTCCGCCGACCTCTCCCAATGGACCTGGAGCACCAGTTCTATCTCTGAAGGGCAATATTATCTTCATGCAGTCGCTAAGGATTCACGGAATGCAACATTTGAAGTCTACAGCGATGGAGCCGTTATCGTCGATCACACCCCGCTCCATCCCCCACAGATTACGTCCAAAACGCATCCAGACCCCACTCAATGGTATGCCGACAACTCTCCCCGACTCGACGTGACTTCCGCACCTCAAATTATCAATGGTCGTCAATACAGCTTCATCCTGGATGGAGATCCCGCAAGTGTGCCTGATACCATTCCGGATGCCATCATCAGGAACAACCAGATCGCTTTTTCGGGATTAGGCGATGGTATCTGGTGGGTGCATATTCGTCTGCGTGACGAACTCGGTTACTGGACAGATACCAGTCATTTTGCAATTCAGATTGATCGGACGCCACCACCACTGGTCGTCAATGTGCGGTGGGTGACAGATACAGCGGCGATCGCTCTGGAATGGGATGCCGTCGAGGACATAAGCGACATCGCGGCCTATCACATTCAGATCGATATGGACTCCAATTTTCAGTCCGATCTGTTGATCGATCAGGCCGTCGATGGAAACGTGACGCGCTATACTTTTGACGTGGCGGTGGATGGAATGTACTACGCACGGATTAAGGCAGAAAACGGATCAAATCTGTTGAACCGAAATTGGAGCGAAATTACGCCCGGTATCTTCATCAGCAAGCCTGCAGGGCCCGACTTGAACCGAGACGGTATTGTGGATATCCTCGATCTGGTGCTGGTTGCCAGTCACTTCGGAGAGACAATCACCCAGCCACTAGATATGAATCCAGACCTTAACGGCGATGAAGTTGTGGACATCTTAGATCTGGTTTTGGTTGCCAGCCACTTTGGAGAAAGTGTTCCTTAAAGCGCGACGTTGGCCAGGGTGGGCGGGCTGGATCCGGAAGACATACTGCATGGACTTTCTCCAGAAACCCTAGAAAAGCTCAAACAACTCATCAAGAATCAAGATGGCAAACAGAGCTAAAGATGTGGTGAAGAGTCGGTCGAGCGGCGTGCTTCTCACTTTTGCGGTGAGGATTGGGTGCCCGTTTTGGTCGTGCGTGATGGCGTCGGTATCGAGGATGAACATCCCTTTGCCTCTTCTTCCTTGCGGATGGTTGCATCAATCTCTTCGTTCGCGAACCTTAAGTCATCTTCGCGCTGCTGACGCAAGATTTCGCGGAATTCTTCAAACGTCGGGTCATCCTTAAACATGCCAGATACCTGCGATGGATGGTTGTCTAATGTCACCCTGCGCTTGTTGTGCCCATCACGTTTACCCTTGATTGTTGGGGATTTTGGTTTCTTTTGTCGAGACATAGCAAACTTCTCTCCTCTCATCAACGATTCCTTTTATTGCAAAGTATAGCACCTCCCCCACCGCTACGCCATCCTTTCGATAATGAGGAGAACAGTTCTCCCTCTTGCCAGGGCTTGTCCAACGCGCTTGGAATAGTCGGTATCGCCGGGAGGTAGTGTCCAAAGGAAGTGCATGTGATCGGGCAAAACAATCACGCCTTCAATCTCAAAGGTCCAAGTGCCTCGCGAATGGCGGCGAGGATTTCCACGTCGCGCATCGAGTCTTCGCCGAACACCCTCAACTGAACTTTACTGCGTGAAAACCACGGGCGGCCTCAGCGTTGGCGTCAGGAACATCGCGGAAAAGCGTGGAGGTGTAAGCCGGCACACAATCGCGACGTCTCCCGCCGAGTAATTGACATAGCGGGATGATTTGTGGAAAAGCCCCACATGTGATGTATGGGGCTTTTCTCTTGCGTGAACCTACTTGAGTATCGTCATTTTCCGAGTGGCAAAAAAGTCACCCGCTTTCAACTGGTAGAAGTACACGCCACTTGCGACCCGTTCGCCGGTATTACTTCGACCGTCCCAGTAGATAGACTTCTGCTTGGACTCGTACACCGCAGCGCGTTGATGTCCAACACTGATAGTTCGCACGGCTTCACCGCTCATGGCGTAAATTGTTAAGGTCACATTGGCGGCTTTCGCCAAGCGATACGCAATCCACGTTTCTGGATTGAATGGATTGGGGTAGTTAGCCAGCAACTCAGTCGTCTGTGGAATCTCATAAACCACCAAATCTGGCAGCAGAATTTGACCCGCTAAGATGTCATCGGTTGTTACCGTATAATGCAACGGTTCGACGCTGATGAAAGGAGTTGGCGATTGCGCCGTGACCTGTAGAATATCCCCAACTTTCACCGGCTGACTTTGAGTCAAGTCAAAGCTCAATCGGAATGTGCCGTTTGTATCGGTTTGACTTGCGAAGGTACTGAGTGTCACAGCAGTGGAAAGGTTTTTCACGGTGACTTGCAATCCCATATCTGCAAGTGTTTTGGCAACACCAATTTGGCCGGGGTCTTTGACAAGCGTTCCTTGAACGCTCAAAGCATTCGGTCTGGCAGAGGGCGCCGCATTGCCATTGCCATTGTGTATCTTGATGTTCCCACCACCAATAGCTTGGTCAAACCCGTTGTCATAAACAAGCACCTCATCGCCTTGGTTATAATTAGGTGGCTTTAGGAGATAGTTTTCTGGAAAATATAGAGAATAGAAACAACGGCTAAATCAGCCGTTCATCAGGCAGGAGATTGGCAGGAAAAGATGGCAGGAATTTGTCACAAACCAAATGTTTTCTGTCATTCCCACTGCTCTTGAATGAGTTGATTTTTCAATTTCTAACCTTTAGTTACCGGATTATCAGATATAAAAATCTGACTAGCTGTTATAATAACACTTGTAATCACGCAGTTCAAGGTAAAACCCCCATCCGAACTGGAGCTGAGATCGCCAGAAGCCAGTCAGGACAGGGGTTTGTACCGATTTTCATGATTTGGATTCAGTTGTCAGGGCAACAAAAAATGACAGTCTGTTGAATTAACACCATTTCAGGGGCTAACGCCATAAATCGGTTGATTTCTTCAGAAAACCGTGTTATTGTATCCGAGATCTGAGCGGATTCCCTTTTGACCGAAAATTGGGGAACAGAAGACAATCATGGAGTAGAGCAGAACCAACCCGTCGAAAGAAATCGTGGCTCTGTTTAGGCGGGCTTCCGGTGCCTCACTAGAAAGGAGGACCTCAATGAGTCTCAATATAAAAATTACAAATATCGAATACCGAACCGTGTCCATTCCGTTTGTTCCCGCGATACAGGAGCATTGGGGCATGGATTATCCAACGACCTTAATCTGGGTACACACAGACAAAGGGTTAACGGGATTAGGCGAAAGCAACTCTCTCAATAGCAACATAACCGACCAAGCGGAGGCAATTGCGGCAAAATACGTGGGGGCAAACCTCTGGGAGATTGATATTGCTTCCGAGTCGTTTCCCTTTCAGTGTGCATTTTATGATTTGGCAGGACAAGCGTTAGGTGTGCCAGCACATAAATTAATTGGCGAAAAATACAGAGACCGCGTTGAACTCGCCTATTGGTCGCCGCCGATGCCGGCTGAAGCAACAGCCGCCGAAGCGGAAAGGGCAGCCAAAATGGGCTTTCGCGTACACAAACTTAAAGCGCGAAGTTGGAATATCGTCGAAACCGCACGGTTAATCACCGAAGCGTGTGGGGCTGACTTTCAGATTCGTGTGGATCCGAATACTGAGTTTGGGGATTTGGAGACTGGGCTTCGCCTCGCGCAAGAGTTACGTCCATATAACATCGAAGTCTACGAAGACCCAATTCGATTTGAGGATTTATCTTTGTATCGTCAGCTTCGGGAAGAGGTAGAAGTCCCTGTCGCACGGCATCTCGGTGCACCACCAGGGATTTTAGAGAATATTCGTGCTGACGCGATAGACGCCGTCAACATGGGCGGGAATGTCGCCGGTATCCGCAAAAGTGCCGCTGTCGCCGAAGCCGCTGGCTTGCCGATTTGGGTTCAGATATTCGCTTTCGGTTCCTGCGTGGCTTCAACCTTTGCGGCACACATCGCCTGTACACTTCCAAACTGCACGATGCCAATTGATGAACTCCCGCACATCCGTGTTGATGATTTATCGGGTGGCAGTATGAATCTCTCTGACGGTGCGATTACACTATCAGATGCGCCCGGATTAGGAATCCGCCTCGATACGGATGCCGTCGAGAAATATCGCATCCGTTAAGTCTGAGCTAGTAGCTTGACTTTGTCACATTTCCGCAAGGTCTGTTGATGGCAGCGTAACCTTGAGAAGGTTTGAAACCTTCTCAAGGTTGGAATGCCCGCCATTCTCGATCCCAATTTCTAATCTGACAAAGTCGTGGTAGAATTGATAATTTATGCCCTATGAATTTCCCGAGAGTGGGAGGAGGTCGAGATGCTTATCGTTGTAAACACAATTGATGAGATGAAAATTGTCCCGACTGGCGGCGCGCTTGGCGCGGAGATCAAAGGGCTAAATCTGGCACAGCCACTGCCTTCCGGCGTTGTGAGACGTATTCGCCAAGCGTTGCTTGAGCACGGTGTCATTTTCTTCCGCAATCAGAAGATTAGAGAAGAAGACCAGGTCCGTTTTACAAACGACTTCGGCAGAGCGGTTGAGCACGTTCGCAAGCAGCAGCCTCGCCTCATCAAAGAGATTTTGTTTCCGCCCACTGAACGGCGTATCATGAAAAGAACACAGGTCTTCAACGACGCAATACCTGTCGAGTGATTCGGCATGGGGCTTACAGAATTCTTAAAGAGGTAAAGGACTGCTTGGGTGATGACCGACATTTGCTCCAATGGGAGATACTCCCCTCTCCTCGCAGGAGAGGGGCCGGGGGAGAGGTTTTAGGATCGGCTAAGTGAAACAGTCGTATAGACTCATGTTTAGTGTGGTCTTACATCTATCGGTGTTTTGCCAATTACGAAAAAATTTATGTTGCGGCCGGTGCCTAAATTTGCAAACGGCTAATATCTTGCATTTATGCACCTTTATTGAAATTCCCCAATCAAATAAGGACAATAGGAGAAACTGGAGATGGTGAATCAGCCGGAGAATCAACCAATGGTCACTATTGAAAAATGGCTTACTGATGGATGGAACCTGTACAAACAGAATCGCTTCACTTTTTTCTTTGCAAGCCTGCTAGCTGCTTTAATCTGTATCCCACCTTTTTGTTTCTTTTTCTTTGCCCCACTTTACGCTGGCTTATATTATATGGCGTTAAAATCAATGCGCGGAGAAAACCCTCGTATTCGCGACATCTTCAAAGGATTTGAGCGGTATTGGGGTGCATTCTTCCTATGGCTCATTTTTCCCATTGGCGGAACAATTCTCCTCGCTGCAACCGGGATTGGCATCTTGCTTGTTCCACTGCTCTGGGCAATATCCATGTTAGCATTTCCTCTGCTAATCGACCAAAAGTTAGGCGTCTCAACTGCCTTTTCTACCGCACTCAAAACCGTCTTGACATGGCGGAACTTTTGGCGGTTTTGGCTGTATGGGCTGGCCTTGACCTTCATCTCCTGCATTGGAATCGTCGGATTCTTCTTTGGTCTACTCATCACCCTTCCATTCACAGTTTGTGCCCAAGTGATTGCCTACCGTGACATATTTAAACCCGAAGAGGCTTTTCAAGCGGAAACAACTGGACCTTGGCAGGAATACCCCTTCAAACTCAAAGCCCAATACATTGGTCCCATCTCACGGATTCGTGAGCTTCGGAATCGGATTTTCGAGGAAATTGATGCGGCGAATGAAAGTGTCAAACCGTTGTTAGAGCCGTCGGTTGAGCACATTGATGGCGTTTTTTCAAAGGCGGCTGATCTCATTCGACGTCTTCAAGATATTGAAAGCTATCTGCAAACCACCGACTCAGGAGATCTTCGTAGCGAAAAAAGCGAGATTCAGTCGAAGGTAGCAACGGCATCCAACGTAAAGGTGATTTTGCAATATGAAGAAGCACTAAAAGCGATAGAAGAGCGGATTGCCAATCATGAACAACTCGAAACCCTGGCGGCACAGATTCATGCGCAGTTGACAACAATCCGGGTTTCACTGGATAACACCCTCGCCAAGATTGTTCGGATCAAAACAACTGAAGTCAGTAATGCCCGTTTTGAAAGCGATGACGTATCAGAAGAATTGCGCAATCTACGAATCGATATGGATGCACTGCTGGGTAGTTTAGATGAGATGGCGGAACAGGGTTAGAATAGAGTAGACAAGATGCAGGATGCAGCTCCCTTGAATCCTGTATCCCCGCATCATGGTTCACATTTCTGGCACACATTCCAAAACATGCTTGATAATCTCATCCGTTTTTATGCCTTCCCCTTCCCCTTCAAAATTTAGAAGGATACGATGGCGCAATGCGGGTAGCGCAACAGATCGCACATCCGCAAAGGCAACATTGTAACGTCTATCAAGCAATGCCTTGATTTTTGCTGTCAATGTAATCGCTTGCACCCCACGAATGCCCGCGCCTAATTCTACGTACCGCTTGATCATCTCCGGGGCATCAGGAGTGCCCGGATGCGTTGCGCGAATCAGCCGAATGATGTAGCGTTCAACATGTTCAGCAATCGGCACACGACGAACTAACTGACGCATCCGTATGATCGCTTTCGCATCGGCGATCTTTTCAATGGTAATTTCCATGTCTGACGTTGTCCGTCGCAAGATACCAAGAATTTCGTCCTCGCTCGGAAATTCGACGTGAAGTTTGAAGAGAAACCGATCTAACTGCGCTTCGGGTAAGGGATATGTTCCTTCCATATCCAAAGGGTTTTGCGTTGCGAGGACACAAAAAGGTTCTTCTAGTTTATGGCTTGTGCGTGAGATACTCACTGTGTGCTCTTGCATTGCTTCAAGCAAGGCAGATTGGGTACGCGGAGTTGCGCGGTTGATCTCATCGGCGAGGACAATCTGTGCGAAGATTGGTCCCTGCTGAAACTCAAATCGCTTGCCCCCTTGCACATCCTCGATAAGAAGCATCGTGCCTGTGACATCCGATGGCATCATATCCGGCGTGAATTGAATCCGGTTGAATGACAAACTCAACACGTCACTTAAGGTGTGAACCAACTGTGTCTTGCCTAAGCCGGGAACACCTTCGAGCAACGCATGACCGTTGGCGAGCAGACAGAACAGTACCCCCTCGATGATTTCGTCTTGACCGACGATGCGTTTCTGTACTTCATCCTTTATGCGACGAAAGTTGTCGCGGAATTGTTGGGTTTGAGTTTCCAGATCCATGAATGTTGAGAACCTCGCGCATGAAATGTGAAAATGTGGACGCTATGACTTGTCCAACGATTATATTAGGATGGGGTATCGTTTTCAATCATTTTCTGTCTCCACTCCTTCCTCCCAAGTTTCTTTGCCCTTGTAACCGTTTAGGTGGAAGGGTGAACTCGTCTCCGGGCTCGACTCCCCCGCCGAACTAAGGTTCTGTCAATGAAAGGAAGAAAAATAAGCATGCGTGTGTTTGCGTTGTCGGATATCCACATGGACTACAATGGCAATGTGTTGTGGCTTGAAAAGCTCTCCTCGATCGATTACACAGATGACGTGCTCATCCTTGCGGGAGACATCAGCGAAGACTTGGAAAAGCTTCGGAGGGTTCTGTCGTTCTTGAGGAATAAATTTGCCCATGTCTTTTTCGTGCCTGGGAATCACGATTTATGGGTTAGACGTGGGGAGTGCATTGATTCCATCGCAAAGTTTTGGCGCGTGCTAGATTTATGCACATCGCTAGGCGTTCAGACGCAGCCTACCAAAGTCGGTGAAGCGGTATGGATAATACCACTTTTCTCATGGTATGTAAAACCTGAAGAAGGAAGCGATAGCTTGTTTACGCCGAAAGAGGGGGATGACCCAACCTTGAAGATGTGGAGCGATGATTACTTCACCAAGTGGATGGCGTTGGAAGAAAACACCACGGTCGCGGCGTTTTTCCTTCGCATGAACGAAAAACACCTTGGCAAGCATTATGATGCACCAATCATCACTTTTAGTCATTTTTTGCCAAGAAGAGATCTCATTTTTAGCACACAAACAGAAGCAACAGGCATGACTGTGAGGGACCCAAATCCAAGTTTCAATTTTAGTCGGGTCGCGGGTTGCGCGGGGTTAGAGGAGCAGATTCGGCGACTCGGTTCTTCTGTCCATGTTTATGGGCATCAGCACCGCAACCGCCATCGGCTAATTGACAGTGTGCTTTATGTTTCGCATTGTCTCGGCTACCCACGCGAACGAGAGCGGGGTCAGATTCGCGGACTTGGGGACGGCCCCAAGATGATATGGGATAGCGCAATGCAAGAAAAATCATGAGGGTTGATTCCGTTGGCGTATGTTGCTACAGCGGTGCTTAGTATACCGTCAGTGAGTTTCCGGTGTCGGGAGCAAATAGGTGCGCCTTTTCCATATTGAAAGTGACATCAAGGGATGAGTTGTGTTCTGGAAGGATTGTTCCGCTGGCTTGTGCAATAAAGTTATTTGAGGGCGTGCTGAGGTAGAGGAGAGCGGTATTGCCAAGTGGTTCAACCAACTCAACCGTCGTCGAGACAAGATTTGCACTATTTGCGGGCAGAGGGGATGCGTAATGGACTGAAATATCCTCCGGTCGAATACCAAGTTTCACCTCCGAACCTGAAAGTTTCCCGACTTCAGCTTGCATTCTGTCACTCAGATTAAGTTCAAAGTTTTCAAAGTTAAGCTTAAATTTGCCGTTACTGTTGGCAATTTGAGCGTCAATGAAATTCATGGGCGGTGTACCGATAAAACCGGCAACAAATTCGTTTGTGGGTTTATGGTAAAGCGTGGCAGGATCTGCCATTTGTTGAATCTCGCCCTGATTCAGAACAACGATCTGATCGCCCATTGTCATTGCTTCGACCTGATCATGCGTGACATAGATCATCGTTGCCTGTAAGCGGTCGTGTAGCTTACTGATCTCCATCCGCATCTGTACCCGCAGTTTTGCGTCAAGGTTACTCAACGGCTCATCAAATAAAAACACTTTGGGATGGCGCACAATTGCGCGTCCGACAGCAACACGTTGCCGTTCGCCACCGGAAAGATGTTTGGGCTTTCGATCCAACAGGTGTGAAATGCTCAGAATTTCCGCCGCGTCTTTGACGCGCTGATCAATCTCCGTTTTGGGATATTTGCGGAGTTTCAAGCCGAACGCCATATTCTTGTAAACCGACATGTGAGGGTAGAGCGCGTAGTTTTGGAAAACCATCGCTATATCGCGATCTTTAGGAGGAACGTCGTTCACCTTTTGATCATCGATATAAAGGGTGCCTTCAGTGACCTCTTCAAGTCCAGCGATCATTCTCAGAATCGTTGATTTTCCACACCCCGACGGTCCAACAAGAACCGTGAATGTTTGATCTGGAACTTCAAAACTGGTGTCCTTAACAGCGACAATGTCACCGCTGTATATTTTGGTGATATTTTTTAAGCGCACTTCTGCCATAGAAATTTCGCGGCTTCTTAGAGGGAAGCCGTGTACTCCTTTCGTTTAATCTCGCCAAGTTAAAAAATCTAATTTAACCCCTCTCCAAACGGAAATAGGTACATTCGTTTTTCAATTTGGGTCGCTTTTCGAGGACGGCGTCTTTGCGTTGTTTTCTCGGATGAGTTCGCCAATTGCCGATTCAAGGGCAGGACCACGCAGATTCGCTTTGCGAACGACGCCGCTGCCGTCAATAAGGTACATGCTTGGAATGCTGTTGACCTGATACATCTGGGCGACCTCATTTTTCCAGCCTTTCCCATCGAAAAACTGGGGCCATCTGATTTCCTCTTTCTTCAAATAATCCTGTAGCTTGGAACGATTTTGATCAAGATTGATTCCAATTATCTGAAAATTCCGATCTTTATATTTCTCATAAACCCGCTTGACATTTGGCATTTCAGCGAGACATGGCCCACACCAGATCGCCCAGAAATCGAGCAGGACAACTTTGTTGCGATATTTCTCCAACGAAAGCTCGGCACCGTTTAAATCTGTGACATGGAAATCAATGGCTTTTTGACCAACAAGTGCAGAGGGCTGGTTTCCCTGAGAGCTACTCGGTGACATCGAACCTGTGCGCTGTGCTTTGTCCAACGCAAATAATTCCTGCGCTCTTTTTGCAAAAGACCTTGAACCGTACTTCGGATGCTTAATGAGTTTCTGATACGCCACATTCGCCTTGTCATGCTGATTGAGCTTATCGTAGGCCAATCCTAGCTCCAGTAGTGCTGGCGCGACGTAAGGTGCCACTGGATTATCCTTCGCGAGCCGTTGAAAGATCTGAATCCCTTCGTCAGTACGGTCAGCGCGAATCAGTGCGTTGCCGAGGATATAGTAAACATGATCGGTTTTCTTATACTTGGGATGTTTGTCGATAAAGGTACGGGATGTTTCAATCAGTACCTCTAGCTCCGTTGATTCATAGCCCTTGAGGCTTTTTTTATAAAGCTGCTTGATTTCTTGATACTCATAACCGGCATTGATTGGAGCGGCATCAATTGAGCAAATACCAATCATCACCGTGAATACACAGCCAGTTACGATGAGCAATAAGTCAGGGGGGAACACACTTTTAGCACGCATTGTAGTACCTCATTCTCATGATTACCAGCTTATTGCAAACGAAGTGGTGCGCTTTACGAAACCGCATTTTGATAAGAGTAATCAAGCAGAAGTTTGATTTCTTCAACTTGCACTTCTTGCAAAAAAGCAATGATCTCCTCATCAGCATTCGCCTCTGAGGCTTGGCACCAATCTATAAATTGGAAGGCATCCCAATTCGCCTTTTCCTCGATTTCTGTGGCATATCCAGAAAGTTGACTGGATTGACTTGAATGACCATCGAGGATGTCGAGCACCCGTTTCCGAAGCGATGGAAAGATTAGATGGCTACCGACTCGACCAAACCAATATTTGGCATTGCTATAGTCAGGCTCCCGCCGATGCATGATGCCATGCCAATAGCTGCCTGTTTTATTGTTAATGCCCTGTGAGATTGTGTGAGAAGCATCCAGTGCATCGTTCCAGAGCAACAATCCACTTTTTACGGCATTTCCGAACGCCTCGCCTTTAATGGTTTTGCCATCAAAGAATTCAGTGGAGGACGCATTTTGAAGTTGGCTTGCGAGCGTACTATCCCATTCATTTTCCGGCGTGAGGGCGGGTAGTGGCTGACGCGCTTCAAGTTTTTGGACAATTTTAGCGATAGTGGGGGAATACGCTGATCCCATGAGATTCTCCTTAAACACGTTGAGATATTAGCTTGGTTCACAGTTGTGATTGTGAAATCGCGATCTAATTCCACTGCTATAGCAGTTGGAATCGCATCTCGATTGACAGATTTTTCATGATAAAGCCAAATTAGTTGAAATGGACAAATATGAAATCCGGGCTATTTTAACAGGTTTTAATATGAAAATCAACCGGAATTCTGAAAAGCTTAGAACTGTTTAATTCTCCGTAGCGGTCGATGGTTTCTGTCATTCCTTCGCTACGCTCGAGGACAGGCTTTCAGCACAGCGACAGATGTCATTTGGATTTTCTCGGCGATTGGTTAACCGTGTAGATACCGATCGCAACCAAAACAGATCCTGCCCCGAGTCCAATGGTAACTGGCTCTGCGAGAAAGAAATGACTGAGCGTGATACCCCAAATTGGCGTCGTAAAAAATAATACTGCAAGCCGACTTGGCGAATAGTGCTTCAAAATGAGCGTCCAGGCTACAAAACAGAATCCCGCTACCACGGCGCCTTGATACAGAATCGCAAATAGAGCAAGATAAGAAAAGCCATAACCTGCTTTCCCCTCGAAAATCGCACTGAGGATGAAGAAGATTGGCACGCCGATGATCATCTGTGCAATCAGAACCTGATACAAATTAATTCGCTGAATAAGGCGATTGACAATGACAATCAGCAAGCCGAGTTGAAATCCACTACATAATGTCAGCACATCCCCAGCCAGATTTCCACTCCCTCCACCGATGAGGTTGTCTCGAAACACAATGAGAATTCCGCCGAATGCGGTAATCAATCCGACTGTCTTGCGCCGCGTCAGCCGATCGCCGGGGACGACGAAGTGTGCAATGGCACCAACGAATAACGGGTAGGTATTAATCATGACCGCAGCTCGACTGGCACGCGTCAAGTTTGTGCCCCAATTGAAGCAGGCAATCTGGATAGTAAACAGAATGCCGAGTAGGAATAGCGGGAGATACTCGACCGATTGTGGCTTGAGCGGAATACGGTTTGCCAATGCCCATCCGGTGATTAGGACGAGCGCAATTGAAAAGCGTAGCGCGGCTGAAGCAAGTGGCGCAAATTCTTGAAGTCCGATCTTGAGAGAAACAGCGTTGCCACCCCAGAGCATCGCTAGAAACAGTACAAACAGAATGATTTTTATGGGGATGGCGTTTTGAAGCGTTTTCGCCGGCATGAAGTTTGCCTTATCAGACGGTTGTCTTGGATTAAAAATTCAATTAAATTTCCCACGGGTTTATACTGCTATACACATCATGCGCTCTACTCGATTTCAATCACCTGTCCATCATACGCCAGATAAACATTCTCAGGCAGCTCGATGTCTTGTTCCTCGCACTGTTCACGAAAATAACGATGGTCCAGTCGGTGCATGATATGCGTAAAATAAGTCTCCTTGGGTTTCAGATCTTCACTGATCTCGATCGACTCCCCAACAGAGAGGTGAGTTGGATGGCGTGGATTGAAACTCAGCGCATCAATAATCAGAACTTCAATTCCGTGCAGTAATTCCTTGGAAGAATCGGGTAAACGCTTGACATCAGGAAGGTAGCCGAAGTTGCCGATCCGATAGCCGTAGGTGTTCACCGAACCGTGTTCAACAGGAATCGGCGTAATTTCAAACCCATGCAACTCAAATTTGGCTTCAACAACATTGGGGATCAGATGCCCGACGCCTCCACCTTGAAATGTGTCCTTGCTGAACATATAATCGAAATTACGCTGCAAAATAAGCATTGTCTCCTCAGGGCCATAGATCGGCATGTCCATCTTCTGTTTTCGGCACGGCATGACAATATCGTTTGTACCACTTATGTGATCGGCGTGGCAGTGGGTAAACACGACGGCATCAATCCATTCGATCTTATTTCGATCGATCTGATCGATGAAGTTGGGACCGAGATCAAACTGTAAGTGCTTTTCATCCTTTTCGATATGAATCGATGGGCGCGTCCGGTAATTTCTTGATCCGAACGTTCGAGCGTCTTCACATGTATCACAATCGCACTTATATTCGGGAACCCCCGTTGAAGTCCCTGAACCGAGAACCGTGATTTTCATAGACAACTCCTTTGCAAGATAAATTGATTGCCTATAATATATCAGGTGGAATCAGAATGCAACGCTAAAATACTCCCTTGACTTTTGGGGGATGGATCTGTACAATGGGCGAAAACGAAATATCGATAAGGAACACACATGACAATACCTACCTTTCTCGCCGTTGGTCACTTTTGCTATGATGTTGCACCGAACGGGTACATCATCGGAGGATCGGCGGCTTACTCGACCATCACTGCACGAAATCTAGGATATCGCGCCGGAGCAGTGACTGCTGTGGGAGCTAATTTCGATCGAGAAAAATCAATTTTAGATGGCGTTGAGGTGGTCTACCACGAATCACCGGAGACCACTATTTTCGATAACCGCTATGACGCAGACGGGCATCGTGAACAGTTAATTTTAGGAGTTGGCGGAACGCTGAAGCCGCACCATGTGCCGCACGACTGGAAAGATGTAGAAGTTGCTTACCTCTGTCCAATTGCCAATGAAGTCCATCCTGAACTGGTCCACAGTTTTAATAATGCGCTAATCGGTGTAACGCCACAAGGCTGGATGCGACAGTGGGATGAAAATCGCCGGGTGCGTGCAAAGCGGTGGGATTCTGCGCCAGAAATCTTGCCGCATGTGGATGTGCTGATTCTGAGCGATGAAGATATTCTCGCTTATCCTGATGACCTTGAAAGGTATATTCAACTGACACGGATTGTTATCTTGACTAAAGGGAAGCATGGCGCAATACTCTACGAGAACGGTCATTTTCTGAAATCCATTGCCTATCCGGCCAATGAAGCCGATCCGACTGGCGCGGGTGATGTTTTTGCGGCGGCGTTTCTGATCAAATATAGCGAAACCAGATCGACGCGAGAAGCCCTTAATTTTGCTCACTGCGTTGCCTCGTTTGCCGTCGAAGGAAAGGGCGCGACGAGTATTCCGACACTAGACCGCGTGCAGACACGTCTCAAAATTGGCGGATAACTGCTTAAAAGA
>JADFGN010000055.1:17014-22452 GCA_022567695.1 Candidatus Poribacteria bacterium
TTTCACTATTAAACTATATATTTCAAACCACAGGACCCGCATTATAACTGAATTCTTGCGGAAACTTATTCCTGAAAATTAGTTAAAAGAAAGGAGGGTTTCTATGAATTTCGTGTTTCACAGATCTTACCGTGGTCCTCTAAAAGCGGTCATCTTAGATTGGGCGGGAACGACAATAGACTACGGTTGCTATGCTCCTGCAGTCGTTTTTGTAGAAGTCTATACGCGAAAGGGCGTGCCGATCAGCATGGGTGAGGCGCGTGTTCCCATGGGAGCTCATAAAAAAGTACACATTCGCCAGATTTCTCAAATGGAAGCGGTCGCTCAACGATGGGAGGAGGTACATGCCCGAAAGCCCACAGAGGAAGATGTCGCAGCGATGTTTCAAGACTTTGTGCCACTGCAACTGGATTGTCTGGCGGATTACGCAGACCTCATTCCCGGCACTCTGGAGACAATCGAAGAATTCCGTCGCCGAGGGTTGAAGATTGGTTCCACGACAGGTTACTTGCCCGAAATGATGAAAATACTGTTGGAAGAAGCGACGAAACGTGGTTATGAGCCGGACTCAAGTGTTTGTGCAGGCGATGTACCTGCGGGACGCCCTGAGCCGTGGATGTGTCTGCAGAACGCAATGAATCTCCAGATCTATCCGATGGAGGCAATTGTCAAAGTCGGCGATACCCTCCCGGATATTGATGAAGGGCTTAACGCGGGCATGTGGACCATTGGCCTCGCTAAAACAGGCAACGAAATAGGATTAAACGAGCAGGAAATCGCTGAACTCCCCGCCGACGAACTGAAAGCGAAACTCGAGCGTGCTTACAAGCGGATGTACCAAACGGGTGCTCACTATGTGGTGGATGCGATTTCGGATGTGCCTCCACTTCTGGATGAGATTAACGCGCGCCTGTCGCATGGAGAACGTCCGTAAATTTTCAATGGAGTTGAAAGATGAAAATCTCAACTGAAATTCCCGACTTTGAAATTCGACCTGCATCTGAAGATGACGTGCCAATTATTCTTTCCTTCATCAAGGAGCTTGCTGAATATGAACGTCTCAGCCACGAAGTCATCGCCACGGAAGACACATTACGCGAGTGTCTTTTTGGAGAACGTCGATTTGCCGAAGTCGTCATCGGGTACTACGGGAATGAACCCGTTGGTTTCGCCCTCTTTTTCTACAACTTTTCGACCTTCTTGAGTAAGCCGGGGATATATCTCGAAGATCTCTACGTCAAGCCCGAGTTTCGTCGCAGAGGGTATGGTCGTGTCCTGCTATTGTATTTGGCGAGGTTGGCAAAGGAACGTGGATGCGGGCGTTTTGAGTGGTCGGCATTAGATTGGAACGAACCCGCGATTAACTTCTACAAAAACCTCGGTGCGGTCCCAATGGACGAATGGACGGTTTACCGCGTGACTGGAGAAACGCTGAGTCGCCTGGCAAACGCGCTTTGAAATAGGGGCAATTCAAATGGATAAAAAACAGGGTGAGCTCAAAAATCTCCAGTCGGAAGGCGATCTGAATATTTCCCCACGACGGACCGCATGGACACGAGAACACATAAATGCGGAAACGCAGCATTGGCTGAACGAAGACGCTAACTTTTTCATTCATCAATCCCTCTCAACTCCCTGCCTGAATGTGCTTGCCCACTGCGACGGAATTTTTATCGAAGATCTCCAGGGCAGACGATTCATGGATTTTCATGGTAACAACGTCCATCAAGTCGGATTCAGCAATCCCCGCGTTATTGAAGCCATCAAAGCGCAGATGGAAACCCTTTCTTTTTGCACTCGCCGTTACACCAATATTCCCGCCATCAAACTCGCTCAAAAACTTGCTGAACTTGCCCCCGGTGATTTAAATAAAGTGTTATTCACCCCAGGGGGCACATCAGCTATCGGGATTGCCTTGAAGTTAGCGCGGGTCGCTACGGGCAAATTCAAAACGATTTCGATGTGGGATTCGTTCCATGGTGCTTCCCTCGACGCCGTCTCTATCGGAGGGGAAGCCATTTTTCGATCCGGCGTAGGCCCCCTCCTCCCCGGTACAGAACATGTGCCTCCACCGGATGCATATCGCTGCTTATGGGATTGCGGTGGGGAATGCAATCTGAGATGCGCCCGCTACATTGAGTACGTTATGGACAAGGAAGGCGATGTGGGTGCTGTCATCGCTGAAACGGTACGGAGCACATCTTTAGTTCCACCGCCGGGGTATTGGGAGACGATTCGTGAAGCCTGCGATCGGCATGGTGCGCTACTCATCCTCGACGAGATTCCACATTGTCTGGGCAGAACGGGGGCAATGTTCACCTGCGAAAATTACGATGTCGTTCCCGATATGTTGGTCATCGGTAAAGGGCTGGGAGGTGGCATTTTTCCACTCGCTGCCCTGATCGCTCGTGAAGAGCTGGATGTCGCACCGGATACGGCACTTGGCCACTACACACATGAAAAGAACCCGGTTGCGTGTGCGGCAGCACTGGCAGCCATCGAATACATTGAGCAGGAAGGTTTGGTTGAAAACGCAAGGGACCTCGGGGCATATGCCTTGGGGCGTTTGCAGACGATGATGGATACTTATGAGATTATTGGTGAGGTTCGCGGTTTGGGACTCCTCATGGGAGTCGAGCTTGTCAAAAGCAGGGAAACGCGGGAGCCTGCAAGAGATGAGGCAGAGCAGGTAATGTATGATGCGTTATCCAGAGGACTGAATTTTAAGGTCACTATGGGTAACATCCTCACACTGACACCGCCATTGACAATCACGAAAGCGGAAATGGAGAGCGCGCTCGATATCTTGGAGGAGTGCCTGGCGCAGGTCAGAAGCTAACCAGATTGGTTTTCCAAATTCTTATGACAGAAACCTTCGAGCATGCTATAGTTGCTCAATTTTACTAGATGGATTTACTTGGCATAGACTCAATTTAAGGAGACAACCATGAACCACATCACGGCACACCCTGACATTCTTGGCGGCAAGCCGATTATCGCAGGCACTCGGATCAGTGTAGACCACATCTTAGGGCTGCTGGCAAACGGCGTGACTCAGACGGAGATTATCAAAGAACATTCCTCTTTGACTGAAGACAGCATCAAAGCTGCCCTTGAATTTGCTCAAACTGCCGTTAGGAACGAGATTCTCATTGATGTGAAGTCACACAGGTCTGGAGTTTAATCATGTTTCCTGCCCTTGTTGCTGACATGAACATTGCAGCGAGTGTGGTGCAGTTCCTCCGAGATTCCGACGTTGATGTCATCTATACCGACGAACAGGACTGGCACAATCTAACGGATACCGAAATCTTGAACCGGGCGCATGCGATGAACCGATTCGTGCTGACACATGACTCGGACTTTGGAAACCTAGCAATCCATCATGGTCAGCCGATAACGGGTATCCTCTACTTGCGTCCCGGCGACCGTCCATCGGCGCAAGTGATTACCGATTTGCAAGACTTACTCGATATGGAAGTGGATTGGACACCGCCACTGATTGCGGTCTATCAATCGGGACGGTTGCGGCTACATCGACCAAGAAGGGTGACTGTGTGACCCAATTTCAGAGGAATCAAAACCCACAAACGGCTTAAAGTCGCTTGTCATCATTTTATGGAGAAGCCCTAATCGTCAAAGATACAACTGAACACGATTACGATCCACGGAACGCCGCGACCATGCGAGCGATTCTTATCGGTGCCCTGTTGATTCCGTTCAATAGCTATTGGATCATGCAGGTCGAGGGCGTTTGGAATACAGGACATTCTACCTGTCTTTCGTTGATGTGGCATGTCGTTGTCAATCTTCTTGTTCTTATCCTCATCAACACCTTTCTGATCAAACGCTTCTTCCCAAACGCTGCCCTAACGCAAGGGGAGTTCATCACGATCTACGCCATGATGACCCTTGCGGGAGGTATTGCCGGGCGTGATTCATACCAGATCCTTGTGCCAGTCATGGGGTGGGCATTCTGGTCTGCGACCCCCGAAAACGAATGGGAACAGCTTTTTCACCGATACCTCCCAAAATGGCTGACGGTCAGAGATCGAGACATCTTGCGAGAGTTCTATCATGGCGAATCGACCCTCTACACGCGAGAGCACTTCTTCCAGTTTCTGCCGCCTGTCATCTGGTGGACACTGTTTATTGTCGTGCTCGGCTTCGTCATGATCTGCATCAACGTACTGGTGCGGAAGCAGTGGACGCAAAACGAAAGGCTGAGTTACCCGATCATCCAATTGCCGTTAGCGATTACCGAAGGCGGTGGCACATCCAAGTTCTTTCGGAATCGACTGCTGTGGTTGGGCTTTGCAATTGGCGGGGGCGTCGATCTCATCAATGGAATCCACTTTTTCTTTCCCGCTTTGCCACACCTCCCTGTTACCTACCTCGACCACAATTTGGGGCAATATTTCACAACGAAACCGTGGAGCGCAATTGGAAGTTTCCCTATACCATTGTATCCGTTCGTTATCGGACTTGGATTTTTTCTACCACTCGATTTGGCATTCTCAACATGGTTCTTCTACCTCTTCCGTAAAGCGCAACAGGTGTTCGGCGCCGCCATCGGTCTGAAATCCTTGCCGAGATTTCCCTATCTCAATCAACAATCGACAGGCGCGTGGATTGGGCTATTTCTCGTTGTGATGTGGACAAGCAGATCGCACCTGAAAGTGGTTTTCCGCAAGATTGTTTTCAACACGAGTCATGTCGATGACAGCGCAGAACCTCTCCGGTATCGGACAGCCTTTTGGGGTATTGTAATCGGCATTGGGTTAATCACGCTATTTTGCTATCACGCAGGCATGTCGCTCTGGATTATCCCCCCGTTTTTCATCATCTTCTTCGCGCTTTCAACGGCGATTACCCGTGTCCGCGCCGAGCTTGGCCCACCGACGCATGAGCTTGTCGGCATGAATTCGGGAAACATGATGGTGGACATCATCGGCACACGTCGAATCGGTGTGAATAATCTTGCAATCTTTCCACTGTTCTGGCACTTCGCAGGGCGTGGCTATCGCGGACACCTGATGCCACATCAGCTTGAGAGCTTTAAGATGGCCGAGCAGACGCGCATGAATGTGAAGCGATTATCGCTGGCAATGATTATTGCGATGGTCGTCGGCAGTCTGTCATCATTTTGGGCACTCATCCATCTCTCATTCCGCGAGGGCTTAGACCTCATCCCGATTGGGCACGATTCGGGAGTGTTTCGGCTGTTGGAATCGCGGTTGAGCCATCTCCGCGACGGCGACCCTGCCGCGACAACCTTTATGGGAATTGGGCTTGCTCTCACATTTCTGCTGATGTTTATGCGAATGCGATTTCTGTGGTGGCCCCTGCATCCGGCAGGCTACGCCCTCTCGACCAATTTCGGCATTGATTATATCTGGTCATGTCTAGTGATTAGCTCGATTATCAAGTGGTGTATT
>JADFGN010000547.1 GCA_022567695.1 Candidatus Poribacteria bacterium
ACCTGCAATCGAATCTCTTAAAAGGGCCCTCGACTTGAGTACGGAAATAAGAAAGTTTGCACAAGAGGAAAGCGCGTTTGATAATCTGAGAACCCATCCGCTGTTTCCTTCTCAATAGCAAGTTGCTTTTTGTGACCCTCATGCTTTTGAGGAATAGGCCGAAGCTTAACTAATTTTCAATAGCAACAGAAAACATTCAATTCTCCCCACCTTTTCCGATGCTAATCATATTGGCAAACAGCCGATATGCCCCGGCAACGCCTGCGGGGAGTTGGCGATAAAAAGCGTAAGCCGCATAGGTATAGGTGCCTTGCCCGTATTTCGCCTGAAGCAATCCACCTCGCTGCGGCTCTTGGTCACGGTCATTACACATGAGAAGCGGTTTATAATTGGAATCCCATTCGGTCATAAACTTGGAGCCACGTTCCTCAACCCATCCATCAAAGTCAGATGGCGTGATTAGATTCGGGGTGGTGAAAATGGCGTGTGTCGTATCTAAGATCGCCACAGACGCCGCTTCCTCAGAAACTTCCTCCGGCCGGCGTCCAAGTTTATATGGATATGGACCAAACGGTGCCGCATCGAACTCCGGCGTTTGATACTGAACGATGAGATTTCCTCCCTGCTTCACGTAGTCTAGGAGGCGGCGGTTATACGCCTTCAGGTCTTCGCGCACGGCATACGCGCGAATGCCGATAAGAATCGTGTCGAATTCATTGAGGTTGCCCGTTGCCAGCCCTGACGAATCAAGCATCTGCACTTTGATGCCGATCTGTTCCAACGCTTCTGGCACTTTATCGCCAACGCCCATGATATACCCCACCTTCAGGTCGGGCGCGATTTTCACTTCGATTCCGCGCAATTCAATAGAGGCCGGACGATAGAGATGCCTTGGTTCCAGGTCGGGATGGGCAATGACTTGATACCCTTCGGTGTATGTCTTGCCGTTGTATTCGCCGATAGCTTGTATGATGTAATTGGCTCCGGCTTCCACCTCCTGTGGTATGGATAGGCGAAATGGAAAGGTTTGGATTTCACCTTCATGCGTAAAAGTGAACTTCGTTGTTGCGGGGGTAGATGTCCAGCCTTCCGGTAAACGGAGACGTAGCTGTCCTTGTGCGGCACCTTTTACGTTATTCCGCACCTCCACACGGACGGTAAAAGTAGGTTCCACAGCATTAACCGGAATCACGCCGACTCGTGTTGAAACCGTCACGCTGATTGCCGGGGCAACTGTCAGCAAACGTCGTTGCTCGCCCCAAGGTCGATTCATTTGTACAGTCTGAACGGGTTGAGCCATGGCAAATGTCATGCCTTCAACCCGATAGGTAAATTCACCGACAACTTCGGGAGGCGCAAAAGGAAGAAAGAGGAATTCTGGTCTGTGAATGGTGTAAATATCATCGTGGTATTCTGAGCCGCGAGACCAGTAGGGTTGGGAATATTCCGCATCTTCAGGAACGGTCAACCCAAACTGCATCTCCATGCGTTCGTTATAACCAAGCGGTTTTAAATCAATCTCGTGTTGACTCACCTTCCAGCCTTCCGGAGTCCGAAGCGTCACTTCAATCGGTTCGATTCGTAAGGGACTCGGATTGACCACCGAGGTTGTGAGCGTAAAATACTGTCCCGGAATCGCAACGGCAAAAGTTTCGCGTGACCTAAAGAACGCGGGCATGCCGGGAGGCGGAGCGGGCGGATCGACCAACACTTCCATCGACAGACCGAGTGCTTTGTTAGCGGCATCCATAAATTCTAGTTCTTTGTTTCTGAGTAGGAAAAGCAGGTGGTCTTTATTCGCCGCGCCAATGTTTGCGTCTCGAATCTTTTCAATCAGACCGCGAGTTTTTCGCAATCCCCTTGCGAGGTAGGGCATCACAAACCATGGTCGCCGCGCATCATAAGCTGCCAACGCACCTTCCACTTGTGCCTGAAGTTCAGCGAAATCGGCGATGAGTTCCTTCAAACCGCTGAGCTTCGCCATGCCCACAATCGTTGTGTCCAGACCGTCGAACAGACTTTCTTCGCGTTCCAGTTTTGGGATAGCGGTATCTATCAATTGCAGATGTGAGAACCACGCGCCTCTTGACCCACGACGCGACCCGGCCCCTTGAGAACGCTGATAGCTCAATCCCTTACGTGCCATCTCTAAATAAGAGCGTCCTAGCAGCGGGTCATAGGCACCGGTATCAATCTTCAGCAATGATGGGTCTGCGGCACCACGCCTCACGAAAGGCGCAATATACAGTTTTTTTGCCTGCCATGCTTGAAGCCCTGCCGCAATCTGTTCTGGAAAGCGAGCGGGGTCAGCAGCCGCACGAAACGCTTCAAGCGTAATCACGCCAGATGTTTGATGATGACCATGACCATCTCGTTGGTTACCTCGAAACCGCGAGATAATAACGTCTGGGCGGTACTTCCGAATCATGTGGACGGCATCCGCGAGCAGGATTTCACGGTCCCATTTTTCCAGTGCTTCGTCAAGGCGCTTGGAGTAACCGAAATCCACGGCTCGTGAATAGAAAAGGTCAACGCTGTAATGACGTGTGGCGACGAGCAATTCCTCCGTTCTCACGATGCCAAGTGCATCAAACAACTCGGGGCCTATGAGATTCGCTCCGCCTTCGCCGCGAGTCAGCGAAAATAGTCCTGTGCGAACCCCGTGACCACGACTCAGCCATGTGAGCAAAGCGCCGTCCTCGTCGTCGGGATGCGCTGTCGTATGAAGCACAGTTGCCGTTGTTTGTAGCCGAAGAAGTGCTTGCCAGACTCCCGCAGCATTCTGGTCTTCGACGAGCGGCTGAACTTGAGCGATTCCAGACTGTACCGAAATCGCCCACATCACAGATAAAAAAAGAATAAACCAACCAATTTTTTTCATTGTATCTCCCAGAAGTTATCTTTTGTCACTAATACGAGTTTTTCAGTTAGCGTCGTAGAGCGAGCAGCTTGCTCGTTCCGTGTACGGTTAACTCGCCAAAACAAGCTGGATGAGCGCCTGCTCTACTTCAACCACAAGTGAAAAACTCGTGTCACTAAGAACCTTATTCAAGTTGCGCTCGCCAGATAACTCAGTGTACTGGTTTTGGACCAATGCGTCTGAGTTCGTAGAGGATCAAGCTCGCAGCAATCGAGACATTGAGTGATGAAGCAGCACCTTGCATCGGGATGGTTACGAATTGATTTGCGGTCTGTATGGTAGCAGTGTCCAAGTCGTGTATTGAGATGGGAAATGCGATGAAAGATATCCTCAGACAGCGCGGTACAAGGCACGCCTTTCGCCCGTTGTTGCGCTATGGCCAACCAGCCAGCCTCACTCGTCAACAGCTTCTCACAGAACATAACCACTTCGATGGATGCGCGATGCTCAATCGCTGTAAGTACCTGGGGCAACCCATCAATGTAAAATACCCCTTCTTTTTGGCGATGTTTTTTTCGTTGTAGCCGTTTAATGCGTTTGACAAGCGGATTGCTGAAACTGGTAATCTCCATCATGGACCTCATATTACGGAATCACAGCCGCATAAACTTGAGGATGCCCCGAAACATCTGAGGTGTAAACGACCATCCTCTCATCAGGGCTGAAAGAGGGATGAGGATGTGTCCACTGTGGCCCGTAAACCGTATCCACCTTCATTTCCATCCAACTTAACGCTTTTTCACGGTCTCCGGCTTGCTGCGCGGCTGCCCAGTCCTCTGCCACGGCATAGCGATCTTTCTTCCACTGACTCCCCTGACATGAACTCTGCGGAAAACAGATTGGATGGTGTTTTCCTGTTTCGACATCAACCAAACGCAACCCGATATCGGGATGAACCGTGTCGCAGAGTACCTTCGTTCCATCGCGATTACTGGCAATATGCCATGCGTTGAAGTCAGAAATCGTGTTCATCTCCAGCGTATCCAGCGAGATGCGTCGTAGTGAATAGGGCCAATGCGTGACAATCATTTCATCGCGTTCTCCCAAAAAAGTTTCATGAACAAGGAACTCATTATTGTCGTGCTGATAGAGAATCCTATTTTCGGAACCATCGCGTTTGATCGTCCACATTCGGGGGGCCGGATCGCCGGAGTAGGCGATGAGGTCGGGGTGGTTAGGATGAAACTGTGGGTGAATAATGGTCTGATTTTGGGACGTATGAATCACACGGCCACCTGAACCATCCGTTGCTGTGACGGTGACATGCGACTTGTCAGACTGTTTCATTGCCGTAACGATGTACTTTCCGTCGCAACTGAGGCTGCATTCACCGAGATTGCCTTCATCAAACTTTTCTAATGTGCGCTCCTCCAACGACTCGATATCAATCGCCTTGATTGTATCCGTTTGGGTGTAAAAGAGTTCACTTCCATCATTGGAGATAATCCCGGAATATCCGTGAATCCCGTCCGCGTTAGTTAATTGGACGATTTCCCCATCCGGAAACTTCAGCCTGTAAAAGTTTGGTTTTCCGGAACGGTAAGATGTAAAAACGAGATGTTTCTGATCGACAGTGAAAGATGGGGTCAGAAAGTAGAGGTTGTGGTTAATTGATTGATGGTTGGTGAGTTGGTAGATGTGTGCTCCGGTCTGACTATCTTCAAATTCCCGAAGCTCCGATGGATAGATAGACGCCTTTACGTGTTGTGCCATAGAATTCTTCACTCCTATGAATAAGGTCACCGTTCAGGTCCAAAACAAAGGGATATCCAGATGCAGTCAATATCTGGGAGGGTGAGGCTCCCGCCGAACCGAATTGAAAGCTAGGCAGGGGAGTCGAGCCCGGAGACGAGTTCGCCCTCCCAAACTACCTGAACGGTTACAGTTTCTGTAAACATGCAAGATATACAAGATGTAAAATACGAGATGCAAGATTCAAGATTCAAGATGCAATTTCAAGTCAAAGTGCCGAGCAATCTTTGAAGCATTTTTCAATAAAGGTTATCAACTTTTGAATCTGCGGAGGCACTGACGTGGTTTTTCACTCTTCTCTTCAATTTTCACTCTTGCCAAACATGCTGTCCAGCCACACCGTTATTTTAGCAGATTTGGAAA
>JADFGN010000056.1 GCA_022567695.1 Candidatus Poribacteria bacterium
ACACGCTCGCACAGCTCTATTACAAGCAGAGACGATATGGTGAGGCATTACAGGAAATGTCAAAAGTGATTCAACTTGCACCTGACAATCCAAAATACAAGCGGCACTGGAAGGTAATCAGAAATGTAGCGCAGGGAAATTAGCAAAAATTTCATAATGCCAGATGTGGGAAGCCGTTCTGGATTCACTGCAACTTATTGAATCCAAGACGACTCTCCCACTCCAAAGAAAGCAATCCAATTTTTGATTCTTAATACCTGTATTTTATGTCCCCCCAGGTGGTTGTAAACTTGCCTGAAGGTTCAACAGGAGCGGAGGCATCCATAATTCCCTGGATTTCTTTTTCCTCCAAGACTTTGGCGTAGAACGCAATTTCGTCTATGATGCCCTCTGCCCCATTGGTTATCGGAATATACTTGATAGTCTCCGTACCAAAACGGGGTTTTTCGTTCAGTGCAGGGAAGCCACCTTCTATCTTCTTCGGGCTTGTACCTAGCTCCTTCCCGTCAATATACAGAAATGGGGTTGCTCCACCACTAAAATCCCAAGTGGCGACGACGTGAAACCACTTGCCTTTCTTGATCACGCCTTTGGGGTCAAATTCAACATCCTGCCAGTCGGCGTCATCGGCAGCCTCGAAATAAAATCCGAATTCTGCCGGGGTGATGTCTACATGAGCAGATCCCTTCCCGATAAAGAAATATATGCCCCCCAAGCTGGCATCAAAGATTCTGTAGTCCGATTTATCAGACCCATCCCAATTCGGTTTGAACCATAATACTAGGCTCCCTTCCTCTTTGATTACGTTAGGAACTTCAAGATAGCTCCCCTTCGCCTCAAGAGAAATACCAGCACCGTACTTTCCTCCTGCGACCCATTTAGCTCCTGCGTCAAAAATCCCATCATTGCCATTTCCGGTGGCGTCCGTGGCTGTTTTTCCCTTTCCTTCCCCAATCCAAGGTAGTATATCCTTGTCATTAGGGATTTGGCCAAAAGCCGTTGTCATAATCATCGCACTGATGAGTAGGATAAAACATAGAGTTTTCACGAGTTAATTCCTCCTATGAAATAAGCTGAGTTTAGTTGGTTTGTTACAACAATGGAATTGTATCACAGTTTCGGAATGAGATCAACCTTGAACTTTTGAATTCCGAGAATCCAGTATTGACGTGGGTTTTCAATGGTCGAGGCGCCGCAAATCTTCAATCTTCAATATTGCTTAAAGATATTTCTCACAGGCTTTAAGTACCTCACGAACCTGAATGGTATACATGCAAGGGGAGGTCCCGTCGGCGAGAGCTTCACAACCATACTCAAAGCCGAGATTGAGGCACGGGCTGCACGGTACATCCACGCTGATGACGCTACAATTTGGCGACCATGGGCCCCACTGTGACGAATTAGTCGGTCCATGCAGCGCAATAACCGGGGCGCCTGTGGCAGCAGCGAGATGCATTGGCCCACAGTTTCCGCTGATAACAAGCTTTGCCTTTGCAAACAGAGCAGCCAGTTGATTGAGCGTAGTTTTGCTTGTGGCGACGACACAGACAGATTGTGTTTGGGAAGCAATCTGCTGTGAAAGTTCAATTTCCGACGATGCTCCCGTCAGAATGATTTGTGCTTGATAGCGTTCAGCGAGGGCATCCGCGACCTGGACAAATCGATCGCGGGGCCAACGCCTGCGCGGCTCCCCACGCCTGCCAGCTTCTGGATGAAAAATCACGACTGGCCGATTCCCATCCACGCCCGAAGCCTCAAGGAACTGGGTCGCCCACTCCCGGTCTTCTTTTCCCAACCAAACCTCCAGATGTGTTCCGTTAATCGGGCAACGCAACAGTTTTGCAATCTCCAAAAAATTGATGACCTCATGACGGCCCGGCACATGATTGACGATGTCCGTGAAAGGATAGTGCCGATGCTGGCCAGCGGCATAAAAGCCGATTCGTCTCTGAGCACCGCTGAGGGCAGCGATCAACACGCTGAACCTCGACCAATGCTCAAAATCTATCGCCCAATCGAACCGCTGGTGTTGCAAAGAGGTGAGGAATTGCGCTAAACGTCGCGGCGATCTAACCAACTCCTCTAGGCGACATGGGATATGTTGATCGATATAAGGACAGTGCTCAAGGTATTGTAGGTTAATCGATGAAGCGACCATCGCCAGGTGTGCATGTGGAAAATGATGGCGGATAGCCCGAATTGTGGGGATTGCGAGGATGGTGTCGCCGATGGCGGAGAGTTGAATCAGAAGAATTCGCTTGGGTGAAGATAATCGAATGTGGGAATGGGTTTCCCCATGACAACGTGATTGGAAACCGCCCACGAGAAGACAGAGCGGCACACCAAAGTAGCGATCCAAAATCTTTTGCATAGAATTAGGATGCATCAAATGCCCTGTCTAGTTCATCTCGATGATAGAATTAATTCGACCTGGAATAATTTGCATCTTCACTATTCCAACACAATCATCTTCTGCGTGTGCGTTTCGCCCAAGAGTTCCAATGTATAAAAATAGCTGCCGCTTGAAATCTGCTCGCCGTAAAAATTACGTCCGTTCCAATACACTGCTCTCCGTTTTGATGAATAGTCGCCTGCGATGAGATCGCCAAGCACAATGGCGTTAATCAAACTGCCATGTAGGTCATAAATCCGAATTGTCACCTGGCTCTGCGAGAAAAGTCTGAAAGGAATCCAAGTTTCGGCGTTAAAGGGATTGGGGTAATTCTGAAGCAGGAGGCCCCGTTTCAGATTTCCCAACGTAACTGGCAAAGAATTCGTCGGCGTTTCGACTCCAACCGGTTCCGGTATCCCGGTTTGCCCGAATTGATCGAGTAACATTTCGTAAGCGGCTCTCGCGTTAATGATTCCGTAGCCTGCCACATTATCTGGCTTGTGGGATTGAGAAGCAGTCGATCGAAGTGCGTGAGCGATGTCTTGCGGTGTGGCGAGGGGAAATGCTTGCAACAACAGTGTCACGACTCCGGCGGCAAGCGGCGTCGCAACTGAAGTTCCGCGATGTATGCTAGAAAATCGTGTGCGCGTCAGGGAATTGATACTTGTCACACCACTACCCATTGCCATCAAATCTGGCTTAATTCGCCCATCGAAGGTTGGGCCGCGTGAGTTGAAACGAGGCACTCTCCCAGCGGCATCGACGGCACCGATAGCAAGCACGTCGATGCCGTCTGCAGGAACCGTAATTCGCCCTGGCAACCCGAAGTCACCTGGAGGTAGATTCCCCTGATTTCCTGCGGCGACAACGACCGCCATACCTTTTTCCACAGCGAGGTTGGCAGCGATTGTGAGCTTTGAAGTTTTACCATCGAGGTCCTTAAAGCGATACCAATCTGAATAGCCAAGCGAGCTAATGACAACATCCGCCCCCATTTCCTCGATCCACTCAAGCCCTTCGATCCACCAATCCTCTTCAATCAACCGCTCGAAATGTTGTCCGTTCTCCGAGACCTTTTCTGTTTTGGCAAGCAGATAACTGGCGCGGTAGGCGACACCGATGAGATTTCCGGGCGCATTTCCGGCAAGGATACCCAAGACGATTGAACCGTGATCATCCTGATCGGAGTCGTCTTGGCCAATTTCATCAGCCGGGTTATCGTCATCGTTGACGAAATCATGTTGAGCAATAACGTTGATGTGTTGAAGTGCCGTATGCGCTAGACTAAACCCGGTATCTAGCAACCCAACGACCATTCCTTCTCCAAAGAATCCTTCCTGATGCAGAAAATCGGCTTTCATCTGCGTCACTTGTGTGCGAGATGTTCCATAGTTCAGCGGCGCAATCGCGGGGGGGGCCGTTGGCGATTGCGCTACAGGAAGTTCAAACCTATCCGTGTATTTCAGAATTGGATGTATCTCACGGACGAATGGCAAGCGGGCAATTGCTCGGATTTCTACGGGCTTTGCCTCGAGGCCAATGGCATTCAACCATCGACTTTTGCTTCGCAGCCTCCCTCCAATTTGAAGCACAGCATCAATGTAACGCGGTTCAACGGACAAATCTGTTTCGTTGGTTCGCGAATCCACCTTCGTCGAAGATCCCTTGTCTGTGAACAAGATCCAAACTGGTTGTAACTTGTCGGAATCCCTCATCTCAATACGCGGATGAATTTTGAGAATTCGAGAGGGCTGGGCTTGCGAGTGATAGGAGGAATTGTCGTTGGGTAATGTGTCGGCTGAAACCACAATAGCTGAAGAAACAAGAACTAGCATCAGCGATATTGCATGAAATACATTCTGTGTTGTCTTCATTTCAGACCGCTCCAATGCGGAATGGAAAATGAAACAGGAAAGAGAAAATTAGGCCAGCCTCGAATTCTACGGCGGATTTTGTAGCTGAAGTCCCAAGAATTCAGGCGGTATACGTATCAGAAGAAAATGTGGCAAAGTC
Organism: Candidatus Poribacteria bacterium; assembly: GCA_022567695.1. Taxonomy (GTDB): domain Bacteria; phylum Poribacteria; class WGA-4E; order WGA-4E; family PCPOR2b; genus JADFGN01. The sequence goes on from JADFGN010000056.1 coordinate 4,406, forward strand.
AAATTATAATAACAAAGCGCATCACTGTCAAGAAAAATTAAGCCTTTATGAAGAAGGCGATTAAGAAGGAATCTAATTCATTTCGCCTTAATCGCCTTGATCCGATAGGTTTCAACCAAGCCGAAGCTTTTTCGCGGCAGGGCTATCTGATCGACGATGAAGCCCATTTCAACGAGACATGCACATATTTTTCTGTAATCCTGAAGCGTGTTCCGAATCCACTTCTTTCCTGTTACAGCATAGAGCAGGCTCCAAAGGTACATCAATAACGGTTTGAATTTCAGGCGTTTGAGGTAACGAAGCGGAAAGCCTTTATCGTGGCCAGAGATAGCGAGGACACCGTTTGCTTTCAGAACCCGTCCCAATTCTGCTAACGCCGTTCTGTCGTCAGGAACGTGCGGAAGGACAAGGAAGCAGGTCACGATGTCAAAAAAGCCATCCGGGAAAGGCAGATGTATTCCGCTGGCTTTGACCAACATGAGATTCTTTACAGACCTACGACTGAGTTCAGCTTGGGCAACCGTTAAGAATTGATCGTCTAAATCAACGCCGACGAGCAACTTCGGCTTATCCTCTGATACCGCTACGAGGAAGTTGCCGGGGCCACAACCGACATCAAGGACAGCTTTACCACGAGCATCTAGTCCTAACTCCTCGATCCGCTTTCTCGTAATTCCTGTTTCTAACTCTCGATAGGCGTTTTCAATGTACGCCGCTTGCCACTTCGTCAAAGCAGGCAGATTATTGTTTTCCATCCTTTTCGTCCATAACTATCGTCGGGTGAGTGCCATTGAAACTGCCTTCAAGCGCATATTTCAAATACTGAAATGCTCCGCTCATCTGCGCGACCAATTGGTTGATACTGGCGTCATTCGTAATATCCATTGCTTTTAATTTGTACGGATGGGTGGCGACGTCGTTCCAACCGCAATCGGACGTCCTCGCTGATTTGTAGCCACACTCCTTGACAATGTTGATTTCCCGCTCAGTATAATCGCCATTTGGATAGCAGAAATGACTGCATGTGACATCTAATGATGCCTCTAAATCTCGCTTACCTCCCTCGATTTCCTGTTGACATTCGCTATCGGTGCAGGTAGTTAAGATCGGATGAAATTGCGTGTGCGCCTGAAAGTCGACATAAAGTCCCATCTCGATGAGTTCGTGGCGGTTCAATGCCTGTCGATCGGAAAACTCCTTTTGAGGGTGAAAGTCGTATTCCTTTTTCAAACGGGCTAACCGCTCCCGATTGGGGATTCTCTTGAATAACTCGCGATTTTTTTTGCCACGTCGTTCTCGAATCCCATCCACCTTGAACCACAAGCCCCTGTTGGTATTAACAATCTGACTGCAAAGGTAAATTGTAGGGATGAGCTTGTGCGCTTTGAAAATTGGCAAAAGATTATAATTTCCGGCGTGTCCATCGTCAATGGTAATTACAAGGCTTTTCGGTGGAATGTTCGACCAATCGCCATTGTGGAGTGCGTTAACCAATTCGTCCAACGCAATAAAATTATAATGCTTCGACAGATACTTCAGGTGTTTTTCAAAGATGTCTGGTTGCGGGTCATGGTATATCAAAATCGTTACTTTGTTCCGACAAAACACTTCCCGAATCAAAAAGGGGATACCTGAGAATCGTATAGCAATGGCGAGGATTTCTTTGATCAATGTGTGCATTTTGTGTGAAAATCAGTAGTCCGCAATTTCACACATTTTGTCATTCCTTCGCTGCGCTCAAGGACAGGCCTGAGCCGAGCGAAAGATCTCTCTATTGCATGATTTTTCAAGACATAGAGAAGAGATTCTTCGCAAAGCCTCAGAATGACATTCTGCGGACTACTGAAAATGGGATGCCGAACTCCAAACGGTAGGTTTGGCAGGAGCTTCACCTTTCCGTAATTTCTTATCAGTTCAATTTAATCAATACACAATTTCCGAATTTCCCTTACTCCTTGTTTCTTTGTAGGCATTCTCGGTAAACCGCTTCTAATTCTTGAATGGATGTGTCGCTATTAAACATCCCACGAATCTTTAGCTGTGCATTTTTGGCGAGATGCTCAGCAAGCACTCGATCTGTTAAGATGCGATGGATAGCCGCCTCCAGTGCTTCTGAATCGGCGGGAGGAACCAACAAACCGCTCTGTCCATCCACGATCAAATCCGAGACACCTCCGACAGCAGAGGCAATACAAGGAAGTCCGACCGCCATGGCTTCAATCAAGGCATTTGGTGAACCTTCGTGGAGAGATGGCAAGACGAAAAGATCGGCATTGGATAAGATGGGAAACACATCTTCGCTGAAGCCGGGAAGGTCGATTAGATCTGAAAGATCATATTGATCAATGAGGCGACATAATTCCTCTTTCAGCATCCCATCACCGAGGATGGTCGCTGTGAACTCTATGTTGAGTCCGTTCAACGCTTCAATGAGAAACCTGTGACCTTTCTCAGGGGATAATCTACCAGCGCTCACAATTCGCTTAACCTCTCCCCCTGCCCCTCTCCTACGAAGAGAGGGGGGAAGGCCGTAGCAGGGAGGGGAGAGGAGGTCTGGCAGATCGATAAAATTCCGAATCGCTAAAATTCGTTTTTTAGGATAATGCGCTCGAAGATTATCGGCGATGCAATGGGCGTTAGTTAAAATCACATCTGCGCGGGCATAGATGACTTTCTCAGTTAGCCAAAGCCTTAACCCTCCGTACCTCGCATGATAATCGCCACGTTGTGACACAATCAGCGGAAGGTGTGATAACAGCGCGAATCGATCGGCTAGCCCACAAAGAAAGTTGGAATACCACAGCCAACTATGAATAATATCCGGCTGCACTGCCTTCGCAATACCACCTAACTTGAAGGCCTTCTCAATCACAGATTGCCGGGCATTTTTTAGGACGGTAACGCCCTGAACAATCGGGAGTGCTGCAAGTCGATCATAACGCTCGCCTGCTTGACGGCTTAGCACAACGAAGGCTTCGAATTCTTCCGAATCCAGTCGTGCTAAGGTCTTGAGCAACTGTCCTTCCGCGCCATCTCTCGTCATAGAATCGATGATATATAAAATTCGTGTCCGGTTCAATTTCTTCTAAATGGGTTGTGAAAAGGATTTTGAATGTGATATATTCTTTTCATGAAAGGTCACAAGGAATCCATATTTTACGTCCCGCGTTTCATTTTTCCGCTCATCTTCAGCATTGCGGCAATTTGCCCGTTCATCTTGTTGCGCGTGAGCGATCGTTTCTATCACCTCATTGGAAATCAACATCCCTCTCATTTTTTGGGACTCATTCTCTTTTCAATACTGGCAAGCGCTTGCACGTTAATCATGAGCGCGCCAGAAGAGCACAGGCGCAAGCGCACATTTCAGATTTGTTCCATCGTATTGTGGGGGATATTCCTACTCTCGGTTGTTGATTTCATCTTGAACCAAATGGTACAGCCCTATACAACGCCGCAAGGGTGGCGGACAAGCGATGCAACGTTGCGCTTTCGATATAAGCCCTATGTTCAGTGGGAAGGCTGGTTTCTCGGCGATCAGACCCACTGGGATACCCGTGAGAAGCGTTTCGTGCAGTATCGAATGGACCACAACGGTTTCAGAAATAAAACTGACCTACAAACTGCTGATATCGTGTGCGTCGGAGATTCCTTCACTGTTGCCGGTTCGAGAGGTGAGAGAACCTATCCTGCCACTCTGTCCCAATTGACCGAATACGACGTCGCCAATCTCGGACGAGGGTCATACTCAGCGCAGCAAGAACTTGAAGTTCTGCGCCGTTATGCTTTGCCGCTTAAGCCGAAGGTTCTGATCTGGCAGGTCTTCGAGGGAAATGATTTGGAAGAGGCAGCCTCTTATCAAGATTGGCGAGACGGGCAACAGCATTCTGCTGTCCGCAAAGCCCATCGGAAGTACAAGATTGCCTTCAAACAACTATTGAATCGTTCAATTATCCTCAGAACGTTGCGACGAATCTTCATGCCATCTAAGATGCAATTCGGATACACTCCTGCAGGAAGTGTCGATCAGGTTTCTCAAAATCGCGGCTGGCCTCCTCTCAAAGCGTCTTTAACAGAAGGAATTCAACTTGCCAAAGCGAGCCAGATTCGGACGATTCTCATCTTCTTTCCGTGCAAAGCCTCGCTGTACCAGCGTGATGTAAAACGTCCTGGTATGGCAACTTTGGTCGAAGAACTTGCTCAAAATCTGGACATTGATTTTATCGACTTTTGGGAAATCTATCGAACGCGCTACCTCCAATCTAGGCAAATATACTACTGGTTCAATGACTCACATATCTCAGACGCTGGTGGCAGATTGGTTGCTCAAGTCCTTGCGGAAACGATTCGCCAAGAGTGATCAAGGGAATCTTCAATTTTCGAGATTCAACCAACGCATGTCATCATCAGATAACTCGATTGCCGAGGCAACAAGAGATGAAGCCAATTCTTCAAGGTTTCCGGGACCGATAATCGGAAAGATCGGGAACAGCTGATGCAAAACATAGGCAAGCGAAATTTGAATTGCGGAGTGGCCAGTTTTCTCCCCCAACACCTCTGCCCGCCTCAGACGCTCAAAATTCTCGTCGTTATAGTATACCCGTACCATATTTTCATCTGTTCGATTGTCAGGTGTAAAATTACCGCTGAAGAAGCCGCGTGCCTGCGAAGACCAGGGCATCAACGGAAATTGACTTTCCAGATGCCAATCCCACGCCGCTTTCGATACAGACAGAACGCCGGACCACATCGGCTCTTTTGGAACCGCAAGACTCAGGTTTGAACTACTGGCGACAAACCCCTTCAAACCTCGTTCCGCTGCGTAATTATTTGCCTGTTGGAGACGTTGGTGTTCCCAATTCGATGCACCAATCGCCCGAAGCCTACCAGCCCCGATCTCCTGATTCAGAAAATCGATAATTGTACTCACGGGGATGCGCGGATCGTCTCGATGTAACATGTAAAGATCAATATAATCTGTCCGTAATCGGACGATACTTTCTCGAATGTCTCTTTCAAGCTCTTCTGGCGAAAGACGTGGACGAGGCACCCTGGAATTTGGGTGTCCGCCCTTATCAAGCAGGAATACATCGGATCGGTTGTTCCGTGCTTTCATCCACATCCCAATCAACATTTCACTGCCACCACCACCGTAGCCGTGTGCTGTGTCAATTGCATTCCCACCGGCGGCGAAAAATTCGTCCAGCATCGAATAGCTGAATTCCTTATCATCAGGGGAAAATACCATACTACCAATAACAAGCTGTGAAATCCCCTTTTCTATGCCGGGAATCGTTATATATTTCATCAATTTTCCTCTAACTGAATTAAGGATTTGTTTGAAATAATGATAGCAGAAAACTCCTCGAAGGTCTACCCTAAAACGATGCGGAATTGGGAATGATGTTAGATCTCAAAGATTTCTATGCTTGACACCCTTTCGTGAAATATGTTATTCTTTCTCCACTTTTGCATTGACCTAGGCGACTGGTCTCTGTAGTCTAAGTCCTTGCTGTTATTGAATTTGACGTGCATTGGTTAAAAACACACTTCCTGATTTACACGGCGGGTTCTCTCCGCTTTTGAGAGTCTAATGTAAATGTGAAGGAAGTGAAAGCCAAAACCCGAAAGTTAAGTTAAGGAGGTTTTTTTTGGTCCCACCAGTTACAATGAAAGAACTCCTAGAAGCGGGAGTTCACTTCGGTCACCAGACACGACGCTGGAACCCTAAGATGGCGAAGTACATTTTCGCCGAGCGGAATGGCATCTATATCATTGATCTTCAAAAAACTTTGCGTAGCCTTCAGACTGCCTGTGAATTCGTACAGGAAATTGCCGCGCGAAATGGAAGCGTACTTTTTGTAGGTACAAAGAAGCAGTCCAAGGACACCGTCATGGACGAAGCAACCAGATGCCAGATGTTTTATGTAAACCATCGCTGGTTAGGTGGTATGTTGACGAATTACCAAACCATCAGGCGCAGCATCCAACGATTGGAAAAAATAGAAGCTGATGAAGCCAGCGAGGTCTTTGATCAACTTCCCAAAAAGGAAGTGGTTCGTTTGAACCGTGAAAAATCAAAGTTGACCAATACCCTTGCCGGGATTCGGGATATGAGGCGACTTCCTGAAGCCGTCATTATCACCGATATTCGAAAGGAACACACCGCTGTTTTAGAAGCTAACAAGCTTAGCATCCCAGTCATTGCAATCGTTGATACGAATTGCGATCCAGATCCAATTAGCTACCAGATCCCTGGAAACGATGATGCCATTCGGGCGATTAGACTCGTCTGTTCGGTGCTGGCAACCGCGGTTATTGAAGGACGTGCAAGTGCGCTAGAAGGGCTCGATGAACAGGAACCGGTCAAAGCCGATCAACCTGCTGAAGGCGAAACGGTGGGAGAAAAACCTCCCGACGAGAGTGAATCCGTAGTAGAGCAAGTCCAAGCTCCGAGCGATGAAAATTCGCCGACGCAGACTCAAGAGCGTCCCCGGAGAACGGGGCCTCGCTCAAGACATCAACGAGAAGATCGGCAACCTGAAGCAACTGTACCTGAAACGGAGACTGAAGATTCTTTATAAATTTCTGAAGAATCTGACAGAATTGGAGGTTATCAACTTTAATGCAAATTACAGCAAAACTCGTTAGTGAACTACGTTCCCGCACAGGTTCGGGAATCATGGATTGCAAAAAAGCTTTAGTCGAAACGGACGGCGATTTAGATGCAGCAATCCAGCTTCTCCGTGAAAAAGGGCTTCGGGCTTCAGAGCTTAAAAGTGGACGGACGGTTTCTGAAGGATTAGTCGTTTCGTATATTCATCCCGGCAACCGTGTTGGTTCAATGGTTGAAATAAATTGCGAAACAGATTTTGTGGCACGAACTGAGAATTTTCAACAATTGGCGAAAAATATCGCCATGCAGGTCGCTGCATCAAAACCCAAATATGTCGATAAAGAAGATATCCCCGAAGATGTATTAAACTCTGAAAAGGCCATCCTAAAAACGGAGGTCCTTAAAGAAGGCAAGCCAGATCATATCGCTGAAAAAATCGTTGAGGGAAGGCTTTCCAAATTTTTCTACTCTCAGGCTTGCTTGCTTGAGCAGCCTTATATCCGAGACACTGATAAGACAATTAGACAACTTATCCAAGAGGCGATTGCACAACTTGGAGAGAACATCATTGTAAAACGCTTTGCACTTTTTGTGCTAGGGCAAGAAGGCAGCAGTTAGAGAAGCAAGTGGTGAGATTTTCTACAGGGCAAATTGGACAATCGGTGGACATCCCGGCTTGCCTGCTCACCACTTTCGGTTTCTCCCTATCACGTCTCGAATCTGCTTTGAGTGTTGTGAAACTGTGAAAAGTCGTTGACGATTTGTATCCATGCGATTTCGATTTTGACAAGAGGAGTTTTAAAATGCAAGATGTTTTGCGTGATGCAGAAGCACGGATGAGAAAGGCTGTGGAAACTACCGCTAATAATTTTGCACGTGTGCAGACTGGCCGCGCTTCTGCTGCTTTATTGGACGGTATTTCTGTGAATTACTATGGGACAAAGAGTCCACTTAATCAGGTTGCAACAGTTACAACTCCCGAACCTCGACTCCTTGTCATCCAGCCTTGGGATAAAACAATCATTAAGGACATTGAAAAAGCCATTACGTTGTCCGACCTTGGCCTTAATCCAAACAATGACGGGAATGTTATTCGTATTCAAGTCCCAGAATTGACGACAGAACGCCGAGAAGATCTGACTAAGCATGCCGGCAAATTGGCCGAGGAGGGACGCATTGCAGTAAGGAATATTCGGCGCGATGCCAACAACTCCCTCCGAAAACTCGAAGGTTCAGAAACTTCAGGAGGGAGAAAAGCAAAGGGAAGAGGCGGAGACAAGAAACGGGCAAGGGGAGATGACGACCCGGTACAACAGATGACTGATAAGTATATCGATCAGATTAGTCAACTCTTGCAATCTAAGGAAAATGAACTGCTAGAACTTTAGTGATGCATATAAGCGAGCCCTTGAATTGTTCATCCAATCTTTACAATAAAAAAATAGAGTAGATTGTTAACCACTAATAACCAATGTTTTGGAAGCGAACCGTCAGTGCTGTCATATTGATTCCCGCGATTATCTTGATTATCCACTGGGGGTCGTTTCTTTATTCAACTCTAATTTTTTGCGTTGTATTTCTTATGCTGGTGGAGTTTTGCCAACTCTCCCGGACTATTGGAACAAAAGGGCATTATTTTGCTATTATTTCATCCGGGTTATTATTTTGTTTGTCGGCAAAATTCAATTTACCTGTTGAGCTCGCTTTGACTTGCGCTCTTTTCATCGCTTTTGTCGATCAGATCTTTGGAGGTCGAGTCGAGGGGGCTTTTTTCTCTGTCGCGAGTACATTGACAGGTGCTATCTATATTGGCTGGGCGTTTGGCTATCATCTGATTTTAGTACGGGAAATTAGCACTGCCGCCGGTAAATCGATTGGTCGGGAACTCATCTTCTTTCTTCTTGTGGTTATTTGGTGTGGAGACACTGCCGCTTATCTTTTCGGCAAACGATTTGGTAAGCACAAACTCAACCCTCAGATTAGCCCCGGTAAGACCGTTGAAGGAACAATCGCTGGCTTGTGTTTCGCCACACTCGGTGGATTAGCAATTTGGTTTGTTCTGCTACGCGAAACGCTGAGTCTGACTCATGTGTCCATCCTCGGCGTTTTATTAGGCGGCGTCAGCCAGATCAGTGACTTAAGTGAATCTATCATTAAGCGGAACGCTGGCGTGAAAGATTCGGGAACGCTAATCCCTGGACATGGTGGGTTATTAGATCGATGTGATAGTCTGATTTTTTCTGCTCCAGCACTTTATTATTATCTCCGATATTTGATGACACTATGAAACACCTCGCCATTCTTGGCTCTACAGGTTCAATCGGCAGAAATGCACTTTCAGTTGCAGAAGCTCATCCTGATGAATTTGTCGTCTCTGGACTCGCAGCCAATGCATCCGTTGAACTGATGGAATGTCAAATTCGCCACTTCCGCCCAAGGCAGGTTGCGTTAAACGACAAAGCGGCGGCGGATGAACTCAGGGAACGAATAAAGGATTTGTCGGTTGAAATTCTTTCCGGTCCAGAAGGCATTTTGGCGATCGCAACTATGGAAGAGGTGGAGCTAGTGCTCGAAGCGATAGGCGGGAGTGCTGGTTTGTTGCCCACGCTAGAGGCAATCAAAGTTGGCAAGAATCTTGCCTTTGTCAATAAAGAAGTGCTAGTCATGTGTGGCCCAATAGTTATGCAAGCAGCGAAAGATTATGGCGTTGATCTTTTACCTGTGGATAGTGAAATCAGCGCAATCTTTCAATGTCTTTCGGATTGTCATGAGGAAGCCCTGCAACACGGTGAAATTCATCGATTGATCCTTACTGCTTCCGGTGGTCCTTTCCGACAAACCCCCCGAGATCAGCTTCAGAACGTCACCCCGAAGCAAGCTTTGCGGCATCCGACATGGCAGATGGGGCCAAAGATTACGATTGATTCAGCGACCATGATGAACAAGGGATTAGAGGTCATTGAAGCAAAATGGCTATTTGATATGGATGTGTCACAAATCGAAGTCATCATCCATCCGGAAAGCATTATCCACTCAATGGTTGAATTTGTCGATGGTTCTCTGCTTGCTCAACTTGGTGTCGCTGATATGCGCGTACCGATTCAATATGCGCTTACTTATCCTCGGCGTTTGCCAACTCCTGCGCCGTATCTCAATCTTTCTCAAATTTGTGCACTCCATTTTGAACCTATTCCGCGTGACAAATTTCCTTGTCTTTCTTTAGCGTATCTGGCTGCTGAAGTGGGTGGAACGTTACCTGCGGTACTCAGTAGCAGTGATGAAGTGCTGGTCAAGGCATTTTTGGATGAACAAATTGGATTTATGGAGATTCCGGTCATTCTCAAAGCGGTGATGAATCGGCATGACGTGGAGCTCAAGCCGAGCTTCGATGATATTCTCGCTGCGGATGGGTGGGCAAAATCAACGACTCGTGAATTGATAAACACAAAGCGATACTGACTTAACAGAAATTTAAAGTGGGTTGTAGGGGATATTGCGCAATGCTTCGCTAAAGGTAAATCTCCTTAGGAATGGCTACGAAATAACTCCTACATTTCGGGCGAGGCATGCCTCGCCCCTACGCTGTGGGTCGAGCAGGTGTGTTCGATTTATTAAATCGCCATTCCTTAACACGCCTGAAACTTCAGAGAACACAAGAGGGTGATATTTATGTTTAGTTCCACACTGTTTAGTTCCATACAAGGAATCATTCTCGCGATTTTGTCACTCGGTTTTTTGATCTTTATTCATGAGCTTGGGCATTTTCTTGCTGCGAAACGATCTGGTATTCGCGTTGAGAAATTTTCCATTGGCTTCGGCCCCAGCCTCATCGGTTTCACACGTGGCGAAACAGAGTATTGCATTTCGCTTGTGCCGTTTGGCGGTTACGTAAAGATGGCAGGGGAAAATCCGGAAGAACGTCCAGAAGGTGAGCACTACATCGTTGCGGAAGACAATCCGACAGGTGAATTTCCTACTGCTCCTGTTCGGCATCGTATTTTTGTGGCCGTTGCAGGTCCCGCAATGAACATCCTGCTAGGAACTGTTTTATTTTCGTTGGTCTATATTATTGGGTTGAATGCCAACTCTGTCCAAATTGTAGAGATGTTGACAGACGAGCCTATCGGGAAGTCTAAGCAACCAACGCAGATCGGATTAGTCGCCGAGGACGGACCTGCCAAAGCCGGTGGCATTGAGCCGGGTGACACGATTATTTCAATAAACGGACGACAAATTAGAAGCTGGCAGGATTTCAACATGCGGATTCTGACCAACAAACCCGAAAAAGAACTCGAAATTGTTGTTTCCCGCGATGGTCAGCAAAAGACACTGTACGTAACGCCTGCAAGTTATAACCGAAAAGGCATTGGTCGAGTGGGTCAAATCAAGGTTTCCGCCTTACAGGAAATTATGGTTGGAGCTGTCGAGGAAGGAAGTTCAGCGGCAAATGTTGGAATCCGGTCTGGCGACTTGATTGAAAAAATTAATGGCAAAGATATTTATCATGTGCCCGAATTTGGCTCGCCGATCTGGCAAATTCCCGACTGGCTTGGAAAGGCACATCAGGAATTTTATAGACAGATTAAAGAAAGTCCAGAAATTGTACTTGAAGTCAAGCGTGGTGAGGAATCTTTGGCCTTTAATCTTCCTATCGGCTGGACGAATAGTGTTATCGTTGAAGAGGAGAGCGAAGCCGAACAAGCAGGGATTCAAACCGGCGATCGAATCGTTGGAGTCAATGGCGAATCAATTGAGAACTTCGAGTTACATCCGAGGCTATATGAATTGGCTCAGACGCAACCGAATCAAGCCATCGAAATCAACTTACGCCGCAATGGGGAACAAGTGAGCGCAATGCTAACGCCTCAGATCATTGATGATGAAAACCAACTTGACCTTCGTGGATTACATTGGAAGATGTCATTGAGTGGGTTAGAGTTCACGGTGCCACCCCCTATAATCCCGACATATAACCTCATTGAGGCGATGGGGAAAGGGGTCACAACCAATTGGTTAATCTTCAAGAACATTACAAGAATGCTCCAACGCCTCGTAACTCGTGAGGTATCCCCGAAATTCCTCTCGGGGCCGATCGGAATTGTGGACATTACCAGAAAGGTCATCCAGATTGGCTTCACAAGCTTTCTATTTTTTGTCGGATTCATCAGCGTTAATCTTGCGATTATTAATCTATTACCCATTCCGATTGCCGATGGCGGCCTCATTCTTTTCTTCGTACTTGAAAAATTGCGTGGCAAACCTTTGAGCCTTCGTAAGCAGATTCTCATTCAACAGGTTAGTATCGTCCTCATCATCGGATTGTTTTTGTATATCACGTGGTTTGACATCCTTCGCGTAAATCCTTTCTAACTGCTTCTCATGGAAAGTTGATCACTGATGCCTGACCTTGAACAGATCCAACAGTAAGGCAAAGGTAACATTGAAATGAACCATCCCATTTAATTGATGCTGAATTCGCTGTGGGAGGGAGATGCCTCTCCCACAGAATTATTATCTTCTCTTGCCACCGAACGGATAGTTTCCAATTGTGTCTAGTCCAGATAAAACCACTCAAGACTATTTGCAAATTGTTAGAACAGTGAGGGAATTCGTGGAAGAACAGATCCAACTCGGTTTTACAGAGTTACTCGAACCCCAACCATTTGCGGATTTCGATCTGAAAAAATTGCGCGATGAAGCATTGGGCTGCACGCGGTGTGAGTTGCACCAAACTCGCAAAACAGTCGTCTTTGGCACGGGGAATGAAAATGCCGATCTCATGTTCGTCGGTGAAGCCCCCGGTGCTGACGAAGATCGGAGTGGCGAAGCGTTTGTCGGTCGGGCAGGGCAACTCCTCACCAAGATTATTGAAGCCATGGAACTGACTCGCGATGAAGTCTACATCGCAAACGTTATCAAATGTCGTCCACCCGGAAATCGGAACCCGAGTTCATTTGAAATCGAAACCTGTGAGCCGTTTCTTCAGAAGCAAATCGAATTGATTAAACCCAAAGTCATTTGTGCGCTCGGCGCTTTCGCTGCACAGACGTTACTCCGCACCAATCAGCGAATTTCGATGTTACGGGGACGGTTTCACGATTATCACGGTGTCAAGGTCATGCCGACTTATCATCCCGCCTACCTCCTTCGGAACCCACATGGGAAACGCGATGTCTGGGAGGATATGAAGAAGATCATGGCTGAACTTAGTCAATTCCAATGAAATATGCCCGCGTTGTTTTCCCACTCCCTCAAGAACTCGCCTTCACATACCTGATTCCAGATCGCTTGCAATCTACTGCACAGCCGGGTTGTCGTGTACTTGCTCCGTTGGGCAGAAGTGTCCGCGAAGGAGTTATCGTCGCGTTAATGGAAGAATCGGATTTACCTGACCTGTCCATTGAAATCAAAAAACTAACCGATTGCCTTGATACGACGCCGACATTTTCGGATGAACTCCTGAGCCTAACGAAGTGGATCGCCGAATATTACATGTCGTCATGGGGGGAGGCACTGCAATGTGCGGTTCCCGCCGCAGTACGGACTCAGCAACACCGTATCGTACATCTCCTTGCAACGGGAGAACAAATCGAGGAGATGAGGAAGCGGATGCCAGTACAGGCACAGATCTTGGTGATATTGCGAGTCAGTGGGGACTTATCCCCAAATCAGATCGCACGGCGAATGGGACGCAGTTATTCAAAGATTCGCCCGGTGCTTTCCACTTTGCAGGAAAAGGGGTTGGTTGAATTGAGGTCGGGCTTCCAATCCAAGACAACTCCGCAAAACGCTACGGTCATATCTTTAACGAAACCGTTCGCCGAAATTGAAGAAGAAATTGAATCACTATCTAAGCGAGCACCTAAGCAAGCAGAAATCCTGCGAATGCTGATCGATGAATCGGAAACAACGCAGGTTTATGCTACGGATGTGACAAAACGTGCCAACACCAGTTTGATGTCCCTGCGATCGCTTGAACGTAAGGGGCTCATTCGGATGGCATCGGTTCAGGTTATACGAAGCCCACTTAGCCTCGAACCCGTTGCGCCGACTCTGCCACTTTCCCTCAATGCAGCTCAGGCGACTGCGCTGGAGGCAATCCGCGAAGCAATATCGCTATCAGGAACATCGTCTTCGCGCTCCGACAGGATTTTCCTCTTGCACGGTGTGACTGGAAGCGGCAAAACAGAAGTTTATATGCAGGCAATCGCTGTGGTGCTGGAAAGCGGAAAAGGGGCAATTGTGTTGGTACCGGAGATTGCCCTCACCCCTCAAACGGTTTCTCGATTCGTCGGACGTTTTGGATCGCAGGTCGCTGTTCTCCACAGCAGGCTTTCGGATGGGGAACGGTACGATCAGTGGCATCGACTACGAACAGGACAAGCGAATATTGTGGTAGGGCCCAGATCGGCGGTTTTCGCCCCTATCCCCAATCTTGGCATCATCGTGATCGATGAAGAGCATGAAACGACGTACAAGCAGGAAGACGCCTCACCTCGCTACCATGCCCGCGAAGTTGCCATAAAACGATCCAAAATCGCCAATTGCCCTGTGGTTCTTGGCAGTGCGACCCCATCACTAGAAAGTTTTTACCACGCCCAACACGGCGCATACCATTTACTCAGCCTCCCTTCGCGAATTGCTGACATAAAAATGCCACCTGTTCAGATTGTTGATATGCGCGAAGAGTTGAAACGGGGAAATCGCACCATTTTTTCAAGGGAACTGCGGGCAATGATTGAAGATCGACTCGCCAAGAAGGAACAGATTATATTGTTCCTGAATCGACGTGGGTACTCGACTTACGTCTTCTGTCGGACCTGTGGCTACGTTGAACGTTGTAGCAATTGCTCAATTTCCTTGACCTTTCATTTTGAAACGAAGCAGATGGTATGTCACCACTGTGGCGATAAGCGTCCAACTTCTAAAGCTTGTCCACGATGCGGAAGCATGTATTTCCGCTACTTTGGTTTAGGTACAGAAAAGGTTGAGCAGGAAATTATCAAAGCGTTTCCAGAGGCAAAAGTGAAACGGATGGACACCGATTCGACGACGCGAAAAGACGCTCATCAGAAGATCTTAGATGCTTTTAAGGCGCGGGAAATCGACATTCTGCTAGGAACGCAAATGATTGCCAAAGGATTGGATTTTCCAAACGTCACGCTCGTGGGCGTTATCTCCGCAGATACGGCACTCAACCTGCCGGATTTCCGCACCGGCGAGCGAGCGTTTAATTTGCTCACGCAGGTGGCTGGGAGATCTGGACGGGGCAAAGCAGGAGGCGAGGTTATTATCCAGACCTACACGCCTGAACACTACGCCATTCAGGCGGCACAAGGACACGACTATCACCGTTTTTATCAAGAGGAAGTTGAGTACCGCAAAGACCTTCTCTATCCGCCTGTCAGCCACGCTGCCACTATATTACTACGCGGTGAAGTGGAGGAGGAGGTTATTCAAGAGGCGAATGTTCTCCTTGGTCATTTGGAACTCATTCAAGCCGATCAATTTCCAGCGGTTGAAATCCGGGGGCCAGTGCCGGCACCATTGGCGAAAATTAAGGGAAAATTCCGATGGCACTTTTTATTACGAAGTAAATCCGTTGAAAACCTGCGCGGACTTATTCGGCAGGCACTTGATGCTACGCCGCCCATGAGCATCGATCTGATCGTGGATATCGATCCGATGAGTGTGTTGTAGCGCACATAAACAGGCTCCTGCACTCGATTAGATATAGGAAACATTTGCCACAGAGGAGATTAAAAAATGCAACAAGTTGACAGCACGTTCTACAGGAGGTAGATGCAAATGGCTATTATCGCCACCGTTACAGAAGCAAAGCGAAAACTGTCAGAATTAACAAAGCAAGTTGGCGAACTCGGCTACACAGTGACACTTACGCGACACGGAAAACCTTATGTTGTTATGATGAGTGCGTCCGAGTACCAGAGTATTCAGGAAACTCTCAAAATTCACTCTGATTCGCAGGCGACTACTGCATTGGAAAGCTTGAAGGCATCCAAGAAGAAATCATTGGCCCCGATTGAGAAAAATAATTACGAACAAGCAATCGTTGCCGCAAAAGGGTTCTTACGTGGAACAGGCTTTAACACTGAGAAATACCTACGCCAAAAACAGGAAGATATCGAGATAGAGGAGAGTAAACAGTCCTTGCCGTATAAACTCATCTGACGTACAAATTTGAATAGGAGGGAATTATGGGAGACCGTATCTTTGAAAAATTAGACGACCGTGAAAAGCTTGATCAGAGCCCAATTTTTGTATTCGCCGCTGACCCCTTGGCTTCGGCAGGGATTCAAGGACTCGGACGTGTTCAACACCCCAAACCCCACTATCGTACCCATCCTGAATTTATCCAACTTCAACGTGACCTAGTGGCTGATGGAAGCATCGATGGTTTATTAATGACTCCCGCCGACGCGGAAGTTCTCGCGCTGGAGGAGCGTCTATTTGATGACACCCATGTGACACCGCTTGTGCGAATGAATTCGGAAACTGGGATTTGGAATCCGCGTTTCGGCGTTTATCGACACCAGCAGTCCATGCCCTTTCAGACTGTATTTCCAGAAGATACGCGAGCTTACTGTGAGTCGTTGATTGCCCCCGCACTAGAATGCAAGGTAAGTCTAGGTCTATATTCTATCACGCTCAACAACGATGTGAGCGCCGATCAACGTATGCTTAACGCCTACATCCAGTTTGCCCACGCGGTTGGCGAAATGGAAGGGTTCGATCATATTTTGGAAGTCTTTTTGCCAAACGTCAAACTTCCCGGCTTAGATGATGAAAAACGCGGAATGTACATCGCGGACTCGATCATTCGGACAATGAGCTATCTTCGCAAACATCAGCGTCCCCGCTTTATCAAGACCGCTTATACCACTGCTCAAGTTTGGCAGGAGCTAACGGAGTTTGATCCGACCTTAGTCATCGGTGCTTTAGGCGGACCGCGTCAAAATGCTCGTCAAACACTTCAGCTTGCTCATAATGTTGTTCGCTACGGTGGCCGTGCCATCCTGTTTGGACGCTCAATTTTTGGTGAGGAAAATCCGATCGGCATTGCTCAAGCGTTGCGCAACGTATTGGATAGCGTACATGGGCAAGAAGAGGCACATTCAGAATATCAGAAATCTATCCGCAAAAATGGCCACTGGTAATTCTCATTGCGCTTCGCTAGATTCAGGGTGAAAATTTTTCCCATTTCTCGCTTGACCTTCCCTTTTGTTCCGTCTGCATCGCATAGTTACAGATTATGCGATGCGAATTTCCCTATCCTGCTTTTCCCCTTTCCTTATACCTTCTTGTTTCCTAAGACATAGAATTACCTCAACGACCCTACCCACGACATTCTGCCGCTTCTGTTTCCCTTTTGGTATGTAAGTTGCTAAGATGAAAATATCCGTCTATCTATTTTGATTTGGAGCTAAACATCATGTTCAGAGGAATTTACCAGGTAGCCCAAGGTATGGTTTATGAGTCACTGCGAGCGGACATTCTCGCAAATAATCTTGCAAATGTGAACTCGACTGGCTACAAAAAGAGCCGACTGCAAGTGACCTCTTCCTTTAAGACGTACTACAACAATATTCTATCAGGCTATGTTGAAACAAAGCCTTCCGCAAATCCCTATGAGTTTCCTGAACTGATGTTTTCCCGCTACGATATTGATTTTGCAGAGGGCACGCTCAAAGAAACTGGAAACGAGCTGGATGTCGCCATTACTGGGCGTGGCTTTTTTGGTGTTCAGTCTATTGACGGCTCTACTTTCTACACACGAGATGGCACGTTTAAGGCAGATGCTCAAGGGAATCTGCTCAACCAGCAAAATCTACCCGTTTTAGATCGGCGCGGACAGCCTATCCAATTACCGACTGACGCTAAACAATTAACAATTCTGCCAACAGGGCAGATCTTCGCAGATAACAAGGAAGTTGCCTCTTTAATGATCGTTGATTTCTCAGAGCCATACCCCCTATCAAAGCTCGGCGGAAATCTCTTTGAGATCAGTAAATCACTTCTGTTTAGCATGAAATTGGCGTTTCAAAGTGATTTAGACAATGGCGCAATCTCAGAGGAGTTGCGTCAGACGTTCCAAGAGAAGGGACTCCCTCCACTTTCCCAAAATGCCACCGTTTCGATCGAAGCGAGCGGCAGCAGATGGCTGATAACCGATAATCAACATAAATACACTGTCAAGAAAGAGGCGGATGAGCTAAACATCTACAATTATTTAGAAGTTCAACCTATTCTTTTGGCACCGGAAAGTGGGAGTTTTCAAGTTATGCAAGGCTTTGTGGAAACTTCAAACGTCAACGTCATCCATGAGATGATACAGAT
>JADFGN010000057.1 GCA_022567695.1 Candidatus Poribacteria bacterium
GTTCGTCCACAACCTGATTCGGATCACGTTGGCGAAAGCCGGGGCTGACCAAACGGACAGCGCAGTAAGAACATGTCATCGGACAACCGCGTGCGGTCAGGACTGCCGCAAAATCGAGCTTGCGGATAAGGTCATGGGCAGGGAAGGGATAGTCGTTGATGTGGGTTGGGAATTGCGAATAATCGGAACTGTTTCCGGTCAACCCATCCACAAGTTTTAGGGCAGGAAACTCGCCTTCCCCTTTGACCACGAAGTCTGCTCCTGATTTCTCAGTTGCGTGTTTGTGGCAAAGCGATGCATAAGTACCACCAAGCACAACCGGAACATCTGGATAACGCCGCTTAATCCGTCGGATGACCTCATGCGGTCCCGGATACCAATAGGTCATTTTCGATGTCACCAAGACCACATCTGGCTTCTCGCACTTGTCCAATTCTGACTCAAAAATGTCCAGCGTGACCCCGTATCGACAAAAACGGCGCGGTATATGTTTAACAACCTCTGGGCTTTCAACTGTCTCCCGGTGATATTTCCCCGTGCCGTAAGCGTTGCCTTTCGGCGCGGATAACCCTTGCAACTTGAGGAGGTCTGGATTGTAGCGATCGAGACAATCGATAAAATCGAGTTCATACCCGTATTCGCGTAGAATACTCGCAATGGAAAGCAAACCAATCGGTTCAACCCATAAGTTGAAAGCGGCGAAATCGTAAATCCACGGATTGATAAGTAGCAAACGACCTTTTGACATGATTGTGTTTCCCTTCTGTGATGACATTAAGCAAGAATAGATATTCGAATATATAATCTGAAAATTCCATGAAAAAAGTTGAAGAGCTCATGCTAGGATTCCTATTCAAATGCCACACTGAGATTCCAGGGTGTCAACCAATTTGACTATATTGTCATACCATGACTTAACTTGCGAATAGCTGACCCCTACATCTCGGCCATGAGCTATATTGTTTCGATTTGCTACTATACTATCTATCGAATCTTTGATTTCACCTTCTGTCTCTGAGGCCAAGTTGTCAGCCCAGGTTGGATCGAAAGCGCGGGTTACGTTCAAGATCTGTTGCATTTTAGGATTCTGAAGGCGTCGTAGTTGCGCTTCAACATAATTTCTAATGTTAGGGTGGGCTAGATTACGCGTATAAGCACTATATATAGATCGAACTGAAGTTTCTATAAATCCCGATGACAGTATGCAAAGGTATCTAGCCCAATGTGCCTTGAGCTCATGATCATCGATATCCTTAATCCGATCAAACAACGCTGATAGGCGTTGATGATATTTAACAATCTCGATAGTTTTCATTGAATATGCCCAAAAGCTTTGATAGCCAGATCTGCTCTGGTTTGAAGTTTCGTTTCATCGGCCGTCCCTTGCTGATATGCTTCGTGAAAAGTCGTGTTTGAAAGCAACTCTTCATAGCGAGAACGTAGTGAATCAACATCCTTTATATGCCCAGATTCAAGACGACGGGCAACCCCGACCATTACAGCATCAAAAACCGCAGCGTTTACACTGGAAAATGGCTTGAACGACCTTTTACCAATGGCAGAGTAGATGACTTCAATCGTATTCTCAAAGCATTCTCGAAATTCGCTGGCTTCCTGTTTTTTTAACCAACGATGACGCCCCATAAATGTGTTGAGGAAACCTTTCATAGGTCTCGCATAAGAACCCAATTCGGAAGTAAGTGCAAGAAACCGTAAGATTAACTCTTGGTCTTTCATTCTGGTATTTTCACGACCTAATATCGCTCGCCATGATGAATCTTTGTTCAGATCTTTGAGCAAATCACTAAATGGCCCATGATAAATGCATGCCCGTATTTCTTGCGATGACAGCGGAGTTCCACCAGTATTTAATCGCTCGAATATATGATAAATACTGCTATTATCATCCGATGGCTCATCTTGTTGGGTAATTGTCGCATGAATGATTGAGTCATCCAATCTCAGTCGATCTTCGCCAGAAAGTGCTTTATATGTTAAACCCTTAAATTGCTCTTGCACACCTGTTAACTGAAACTGTCTACCTGTCGCCGCAAATATGCCCTCATAAAAAAACTGGAGTGTTAGCAGACGTTGCTGCCCATCGATTATAAGAAGTTTCTGTGTCTCCTCGTCTCTGGCAAAAAACACACCCGGTACCGGAAGCCCCAACAGCAGTGATTCAATAAACTTTGATGCTTGCGGGAGTTTCCACACATATTTCCTTTGAAAGGTGGGCGTAAAGATTGCCCCATTCTTTAAGCGTTTGACAAGGCTGTCTACAGGATAATCCGCTCCATAGCTGGTGATCGCGTATCGAAATGGGATAACTTCGCTGGACTCTTGTCCAACTTCATCTTCTATTGGCATAAAAGGCACTCCTTTTTGATTTTAACTAATTTTCATGAATAAGTTCCCGAAAGAAATCAGTTATCATGCGGGTCCCGTAGTTTGAAATATATACTTTAATAGAGAAATTTAGTTAAATTCATGGTTGTATCCAAAAATCTATCACAATTTTTTTCAGTAGTCTAATCTGAGCCCAATCTCCCGCCCTAAATCAACAACTTTGTATCCCGTCCGAATCGCCGTTCGGCAGAAATCTAAATCTTTCCCTAGCCGTTCCTTTTGTCTAGCCATGTCGTAGAATTCCCGTCCGAGCCGAGTAACCTCTTTAGCGGATTCATCCGCCAAACGTTCCAACGCATCAAGTACCTCAAATTTCGTCATTTTCCAGACCTTGGCCGGATCTCGGGTAAGCAAAGAAAGAACGCGGTAAAGGGCTGGATTCACTGCAGGATTGAGTCGGCGGACATAATTCGGAAGTTGATCATTGCCCTTATCGAGGAACGAACTGATTAGCTTATAGGCGTAGGTCGGGTTTTTGAGGCCGTCGAGGTCTTGCTTGAGCATCCCTTCGACTGTCGGCGGTGGAAACGGATCGCCATCACCATACAAGACAATGTATGTGCCGGGAAGTGGTCCCGACCAATCTGGCGACTGCGAAACGTTGATTAAAATGACTTGGATGGGTCCGCCACCCAAATCGTATTTCCCGATGAGTTCGTCCATCTTTTCCTGCATGCTCAAACCGAATTCCAATTTAAGGAAATCGCTGTAAATAAATACATCATCCTCAAGATAGACGTGCAGATCGACATCGGATAGTCCGGGGATAAAGCCGCCTTTTACGCTCGATCCTTTGGTAATGATTGATACAAGACTTTCTCCAAAAACCGATTTGCAGACTTCGACGAATGCTTTCCTCAACTCGATGATGACGTTTTCATGTCCGTCCAACATAGACCTCCACTTTGCCTATAACCATTGCCTACCTTGTGAAAAGTTGCCAACTTCGCCCGGGTTGATCGACGCGAAAAACCTCGACATTCCCCCGATCGGCGACTGTGACATAGCAGGTGAGACCATCAGAACCGCCAAAGGCGAGATTTGTGCAACTCTTACCTGACAGTTGGATTTCCAGCAGTACTTCCCCTTCTGGCGATACTTTTGCAACTGTCCCTTTTCCGTGACGCGTTACGTATAGATTCCCCTCGATATCACAACGCATGCCATCCATCCCAAAATCGGGAAACTGGATGAGCAACCGCTTGTTACTGATTTCCCCATCCGGTGAAAGATCATATACCCAAATATTGCGCTGGACACTTTCGTTAACATAGAGAAGACGTTCATCAGGGCTGACTTCGATGCCGTTAGTCGTTCCCATATCGGCTTCAAGTCGGGTCACTGTGCCATCGGTATCAATACGCCAGATCTGGCCGGTTGAATTCCCCCAATTCGGATCGCTGGCGTAGATGATATCGTTAGCACCAATTGCTATGTCGTTGGGTTGATTCATGGTCGGCTCATGGGCGTAGACGCTAATCTCTCGCGTCTGCATATCGACCTTAAGGACGTTGTGATTCGTGTAGTCGGCGATGAACATGAAACCTTCGCTGTTAAATCGGATGCCGTTGCCAATGCTGCCGTTTGGTAGCTCTAGAAAGACACTGGATTTCCCTTCCGGCGTTACCTTGCCAATCGTGTGTTGACGGTCAAAGTTGACAGCGTATAGGTTTCCTTCTGCGTCGCAGGCGGGGCCTTCGATACCGGAAGTAAAACCATCGGGCTCTGTGAATTGTTGGCTCACAAAAAGTTCCTCGTTCATTGGATGAGATCTCCTTTGCTGTTCACTGATAGCGGTGTGGGATAGCGATTGTAATCGACTGAAGTTTACTGTGAGCAAAAACATTAGGATTATCATGGCAGGATTACGTTGGATTGAGGAGAGTTTAAGCAATCTATCAACAGGTCTTTAAGAACTAATCGCACGCAACACAGCATCACCGACCTGTGAAGCGGTGGCGTTTCCACCCAAATCAGGGGTGAGCATTTCACCCGCCTCAACGACCTTTAGCACAGCACTATCTATTGTCTCTGCGGCTTGTTCTTGACCCACAAACCGGAGCATCATTGAACCGGACATGATAGCTGCTAGCGGATTGGCGATGCCTTTACCCATAATATCTGGTGCGCTTCCGTGAACTGGCTCGAACATCGATGGAAAGCGGCGCTCCGGATCGATATTGCCACTGGGAGCGAGGCCCATGCTTCCAGTGATAATCGCGCCGATGTCCGTGAGGATGTCTCCAAATAGGTTGCTGGCGACGACGACGTCGAAGTCCTGGGGCCGCCGAACGAAATCCATACACGCCGCATCGACCAACAACGATTCCGTCTGTATGTCAGGATACTTTGCGGCAACCCGTTCGAAGGCTTGGTCCCATACAATCATACCGTAGCCTTGAGCGTTCGATTTGGTGATTGAAGTGACTTTGCGTTTCTTGTCTCGCTTGCGAGCTATCTCAAAGGCGTAAGTGATAACCCGCTCGCTTCCGTGACGGGTAAACACGCCAACCTGTAGTCCAATCTCTTGAGAAAATCCCTGGTACTGGAACCCACCGACGTTTGCATACTCACCCTCGGTGTTTTCTCGTATCACGACCAGATCGATGTCCCAGCCTTCGACTCCCTTTAGCGGCGAGTTGATGCCGGGATACAAAACGCTGGGTCGTTCACAGACGTACTGATCAAAGGTGCGCCTGATGGGTAGCAGAAGACCGTTGAGCGTGACATGGTCCTGGATTTCTGGATGACCGACGGCACCGAGATATATCTGGTCAAATTCAGCCAACGTATCCAGCGCGTCAGTTGGCATCATGCTCCCGTGCTTGAAGTAGTAGTCTGAACCCCAGGGAAATTCGACAAAGTTCCATTTGATGTCATACGCTTCGCCGACGGCCAAAAGGACTTTGATACCTTCCTCAATCACCTCAATCCCAATTCCGTCGCCTCGAATTACTGCAATCTTGTATTCGGCCATTCGTTTCCTTTCTTGTTGTGCTGAAGGTTAGCCATTTAACCTTGAGAAGGTTCCAAACATTCTCAAGGATGCCTTGCAATCCTTACCAACGTGGAGGTGTGTCAATAAATTGCTGGTAGTAATCTTCGATATTGGCGTTAGCTGCGCCGCCTTCGTGGATGAGAATACGAAACCGTTGCGTCAAGCGTTCGCCGCAGGGAAGTTCGTATTTTTGAAGCAACGTAAAGTTCGTGAGGAATGTGCCGTAATTTCGTGTGAAAAAGGGCGAGGGCGGATTCGATGGATGATTCATTAACGTTACGCCAACCGTTCTCCCGGCAACTACTCCGCTATAGTCCGTCCAATCCGCATACTGACGCATCGCTTCCTCCTCGTTGCGTTGCCCATTGGAGTTAAGGATAAGTCCTCCATCTTCTACATCCATCGTATCGGCAACACGCACGCCCAAAAACGAGTGAGAGTCTTGCTCAAACGTCAGATCGGTCTGGCTCGCGATAAGCGTGCTTGTCAGATCAATGATATGCGCGTCTTCATTGGCAACGACTGTAAAGTTGCGCTCTTCGTCCAGCAGGCGATCGCCCGCCTTGGTAATCCAGCCATTGTGCGTTATGACGTGAACCCCGTTTTCATCGACCTCGTATTCGCTTTTTTCCAAGACAACATCCCCCAAGTTTGTATGGGTTGGGTTGTTGTCGTGAAAGAAATTGATGCCGTTCACGTTGGCGTGTCCAATGAAAATCGATTTATGATGGTTGAAGCGGTACGCACAGGTAGACGTCACCTCTCGCCCGCTCGGTGAGTAAACCGGATAAAAATCTGGACGCGATTTATACATGTCGCCGTAGCGTGTGCATCCTTTGTTGTAAGCGAGAAAAAATGCCCCACTATTATAAAACTTAAATCGCAGTTCTTCTTCGACTATCCCTGAATCTACAGACATTAATGCCTCCCGGTTTTGCTATTATGCATTATCTCTGTCAATATCGATTCGACTCAGTACGAATGCTTTTATTTTTTTAGCAATTTCACATGCTTCTTGGGTTTCTTCGGTTGAGGGGATGTACCATTCATCCGGATAGCGCACTGCTACCCCATAATTAGAAAGTAATTCGGCCTCGTCCATTAGCGTATTAAAAGCCGCATCATTTTGACTACATATCTCAATCAGTCGCCCTAAATCGTGAGTTTTGGGAAAGGGAATGCTGTATCTCACCGAATATGCTTTTAGATATTTTTCTGCACCTTGTTGATAATGAAAACAAATCGTGTCATTGGTTGGATCTTCATAGGGTAATAACCTGTCGGCGGAAATGAAATCACTCTCTGCCTTCGCCACCCACTGTTTGACAAGATCTATTTTTCTATCATCGCTCATAGAGGATTCTTCCCTCCACGCATGCAGTGTGGATAATTGATCCGACAATATCCTTATAATTATTAAACTCTTCTGGAGTTTTCACAATCAGATCCTTTGCAATTTTCCAACGGCGTAGATCTTTTTTAATCTTAAGATTCCTTCTCGGTTGGGGAAGGTTAATGTCTAAAACAATCAGCAGATCCAGATCGCTGTCCTCCGTTGGAATACCATTGGCATAAGATCCGAAAAGGATGATCTTCTCCGGCTGATATTCCTTAACGATAAAAGATCGAATCTCATTGATGGTTTTCTGGTCAATCATCTTATCCTCAAGGCACTGCTTGGTTTCCGAAACTTGACTTGCACTTCGGAAACCCTACATAGACTTCTGATGAGCATTCTTAAGCATAGTTAATCGTCGAATATAGAGGTCGTTCCGAAACGCGAGAGGTGCGATTGCTTGGTTTCGCGGAGTCGCTGCCAAAAAGATCTTCGATTTGCGAAATGGACGCTGAATCGTAGGAGATGTTGTAGCGTGAACCGCATTGTGCGATGACCTCGCCATATTTCGGACTTATCAACCGCAGAATGAGATCGCAATCCCCACGGCGTTGCAGGCAGATTTTCTGGAGTGCGTCCATTTTCCCTTGGTCGGCGACGTCGGTTTCAGAGATAGTGATCTCAACGGCCGATGTGAGTCGATCCACAACTTGGGTGATCGGTAAAACCTCCGCCGCCTGAATCTGACGGACATCCTCTTCTATCTCACCTTCCTCCGCTCCATTTCTGCTTCTATTTTCGCTGACATTTCCACGTATCCACACGACTGCGCCTTCTTCGATGGCATCCATAGATACCTTGTAGGCTTCCGGGAAGACGACAACATCGGTTGGCCCCTCCAGATCTTCGACCACCAAAATTGCCATCGCTTCACCCTTACTTTTGGTTTTGACGGGGCGAACTGACGAAATTAGTCCAGCGACGTACACCTCTGTGCTGTTGGCGTGTTCAGCAAGGGTCTGTGAACTTGCCGTTGTGTAGTATTTAAGTACATCTTCATACTGTTCCAACGGGTGGCCGGAAAGATAAAAACCAAGCTGTTCTTTCTCATTTTTGAGCAGTTCGTCTTGGGGCCATTCGGGTACATCTGCCAATTCGATCTGTGTCATTGGGGTATCTGCCTGAATCGCTCCGAAGAGGTTCATTTGTCCCTTCTCGCGATCGGTTTGGGTGCTTTGAGCCGCTTTCACAACTGTCTCTAAACTTGCCACGTGTTGCGCTCGGTGCCCTTCAAGGGAATCAAATGCCCCCGCCATAATCAGGCTCTCGATTGCATTCTTTTTGGCAACTTTGGTGTCAACACGCTCACAGAAGTCACCCAGCGATTTGAACGAGCCTTCTTTTTCACGGGCTTTGACAATCTCCTCAATTGCCATTTCGCTCACATTTTTCACTGCCGCGAGTCCAAAACGAATGTCATCGCCGACGACAGCGAAATCCATTTCACTGCTGTTAATGTCCGGCGGCAAGACCTTAATCTCGATCCCTAGAAATTCCGACAACTTGCGACATTCAGCGACGTATTTCATGATTTTGTCGCTGTGCGCAGATTCCCCCGACATCATTGATGCCATGAACTCGCGTGGATAGTGGGTCTTTAGATACGCCATCTGATACGACAGAATTGCATACGCGACGGTGTGAGATTTGTTGAAGGCGTATCGACCAAACGGTTCAAGCAGATCGAAAACTTCCGCCGCTTTCTCTTCCTTGATTCCGTTCTTTAATGCCCCTTCGATGAACTTCACCCGTTGCTCTTTGAGCTTGTCCGCTAGCTTCTTCGACATCGCATAACGAAGCACATCCGCCTCTCCAAGCGTATACCCTGCCATATCTCGGGCAATCTGCATCACCTGTTCTTGGTAAACGCACACACCGTAAGTGTTTTTGAGCGCGTCTTCCAAGACCGGATGGAGATACGTCACCGGTTCAAGTTTGAGCTTTCGACGAATGAAACTATCCATCATGCCGCTATCCAGCGGACCGGGACGATACAAGGCTGGAATCGCCGTGAATTCATCAAAATTATCGGGCTTAATTTGCATGATGATGCGGCGCATTCCCGGCGAGCTTTCTAATTGAAAGAGCCCCGCGACAAGTCCTTTACTGATAAGCGTGTATGTCTCGTCATCATCAAACGGAATATCTTCAAGTTTGAGATCTTTCCCATGTGCCTCTTTAATCCGGGCAAGACAGTCGTAGGTCTCCGACAAAGTTCGCACGCCAAGGAAGTCGAACTTAACCATGCCAACCTGCGAGATCGCTTTCCCCTCAAACTGCGTAGCGATTCTTCCATGTTTATCTTTAAACAATGGAACATAATCGGTGAGGGGACCATTTGCCACAACAATCCCAGAGGCGTGCGTTGAAACATGCCGCTTCATCCCTTCTACCGCTTTTGAGAGTTCCATCAACTCTTGATTTTCGGGTTCGTCGGCAATCTCCTTAAATTGTGGTACCTCTTCCAATGCGTCATCTATCGTAATTCCCGGTGTATTTGGAATCAGCTTTGTCAACCGATCCACGTTCTGCAATGGAATATCCAATGCCCGCCCGACATCTTTGATGGCGGCTCTTGCACTTAAACTGTTAAATGCGGCGATACTCCCGACAGATTCTTCACCATACTTTTTCACCAGATAATCGATAACCAGTTTCCGGTGTTCGTCTGCAAAGTCTATATCAATATCCGGGGGATCGAAACGGTCAAGGTTCAGAAAACGCTCAAACAGGCAGTCATAGTCCATCGGGTTGAAAGTAATCACACCCAGCGCGTACAACACCAAACTACTCGCCGCCGATCCACGGCCGATCAGGGGAATGTCTTGTTTCCGAGCATAGCTGACGTAGTCCCACACAAACAGAAAATAGCCGGAATAGCCGGTCTGCTTGATGACGTCAAGTTCGTAGTCGAGTTGTTTTTTAAGTTCGGTTGAGAGTTCACCGTACTTTTCCTTGAGCCCATCGTAGCACAATTTCTCAAGGAAGGTATTGTCGGTATAGCCTTCAGGCACCTCATACTGCGGCATGATATTCTCGTTGTAATCGAGTTCCAACTGGCATCGCTTGGCGATTTCGAGCGTGTTGCTAATCGCCTCGGGCGGAAAGTCCACCAGTGCTTCGCGCATTTCGTCAACGCTTTTGAAGTAAAATTCGTTGCGGAATCGCATGCGTCCTTCTTCACCCACAGTCCGCTTCATCTGGATACATAACAGCACATCGTGCATCTTATGATCGGTTTTACGAAGATAGTGACAGTCATTTGTCCCGACAAGCGGCAGCCCCTGTTCTTTGGCGAGTTGACTCATGACAGCGTAGGCATGCTTTTCTTCAGGGATGCCGTGATTTTGAACTTCGATATACAGGTTATCTTTACCCATGATTTCCTTCAGCAGGGCAAAGTTCTCCAGTGCTTTGTCGCGTTTGTTTGACACCAGAAGGGCGGGCACAAACCCTTGGATGCACCCTGTCAGCGCAATGATTCCTTCATGATGCTCACGCAAGATCTCCATGTCGATACGAGGCTTTGAGTAAAATCCCTCGGTATAACCGAGCGATACGAGCCTCATGAGATTTTTATAGCCCGTTATATTCTCCGAGAGCAAAGTCAGGTGATATGGACTCCCTTGGTCTTTGCCGCGTGTGTGGCGGCTATCCGGTGCAACGTAAACCTCGCAACCCACAATCGGGTTCACGCCCTTTTCTTTTGCTGCCGTGTAAAATTCCCACGCGCCAAAGAGGTTGCCGTGATCGGTCAGCGCAACAGCGGGAACGCTATTTTCAACCGCCCAATCAATCATGCCCTCAATTCGACATGCGCCATCGAGCAAACTGTAGTCGCTATGATTATGCAAATGAACAAATTCGGATTGTGACATAGTCCACCTTATTATTTTTTGGATTTTGTGTGTGAAGATTCAAATGAATCAGGAATTCAGGATTCTTTGCATCTTGTATCTTTGCATCTTAGATCTCCTACCACGTAAACACAACCTTGCCCGTGCGTGATTCGTCAGCGACCTGATAGGCTTCCACCCCGTCCGTAATGGAAAACTCGTGTGTCACGATTGGCGCAAAGGAGAGCTTGCGTCGATCTAAAAAATTGACGAGGTCATAGGATTGCTGAAGCGGTAGGACATAAGACCCCATGAGCGTCAATTCCCGACCGATAATCTCCGTTGGATTTATCACGGGTTCGTTGTTTCCAATGCCCACGAAAGCAGCCTTACCACCGCGTCGAAGGCATTTCACAGCATTGATTCTCCCCGCTGAACTGCCTGATGCCTCAAATGCTAGGTCAGTCCCGTCGGCTCCGGCGACCTGACGAATGACATCAAGCGCATCCTCTTTCTGCGCGTTAATCACGACATCGGCACCGATTTGTTTCGCCAAATTGACACGCTCATCGATGACATCGATACCAATTACATAGCCCCCCATCGCTTTTGCCATCAACACGCCGCTCAGTCCGACGGGACCTAACCCAAAAACGGCGAGCGTTGTATTGCCGGAAGCACCGAGTTTTCGCATCGCGGAATAAGCCGTGCCGCCTGCACAGGCAATAAATGCACCGTCGGTAAAGCTAACTGACTCCGGCATGACGACGCAGTTGCGCTCATCGGAGAGAACGAAATCAGCATGTGAACCGTCAATCGGACCGCCGTACCCTTTGGCTTGATGGCACCATTGGAAATATCCTGCCGCGCAGTGAACACAATGCCCGCAGCCGCGATAGTGATTGATGCAAACGCGATCTCCGACTTTGATACGCTCTACACCTTCGCCGATTGCCTCAATAACTCCGCTCGGCTCATGACCGGGAATCCGATCTTCCCGACCTTCCTGTCGGCGATAAACGTGCAAATCGCTACCGCAGATTCCGGTAGCTTTCATGCGAATAAGCACCTCCCCAAATCCGGGTTCCGGATCGGGAAAATCTTTGATGGTCGCTTTTCGATCTCCTAAAAAAACAACGCCTTTCATCACTTCTCCTTTCTAGTTGAGGAGTAGACACCAGTTGGTGTTGATTACTGCTCATACCTCTTAGACAATATCTCTCCACTCATCGAATTAATCACGTAGTGAGGCCCACCTCCCTTGAATCGCGGATCTTTGAGAGCGTAATCGACATGCCACCCATCCGGTTCAAGAACGATGATAATGCGATAGCCAGAAAGGTCGCGGTAAACCTTTTCGGCATCAGAACGGGCGATCTTCAATGCGAGATCACAAGCAATGTGCTGTTCGCCCGACACGCTTTTCACACGGTTTTCTATCATTGTTTCCTCCTAGTCTTTCCTTCCGCATCAAACTGAACGACAAACAGACACGGCTTTCATGCGGGAAAACCGGGGCTACCAGAAAGCCCACCTCTCCGACTGTCTGGCCCCGCCGTGTAGATACCATCGTCAGCCTGAATAATGCATGGTACGCCAAGTATCTGAGCGGATCGGATATCGTCCCGGCTTGGGCCCGGTTGCCACCCCTCCGATGTCGGATTCGGATGTGTATGAAAGGTTGCAACAACAACTGAACCCGGAACAATTGATGGTTGACTTAGATCGATACTCGCTTGACCACCGCTTTTTGCACGTTGCGTTGTAATTCCTCTGGTCATCGTGTTCTGATAGATCCACCCGCCCTCTTCGTGCCGTTCGACAGGATCGGAAGCCAGAGAATCTGCCCAAGCAGAATCGAGTACCTGTTGTACATTCGGATTGTTGAGTAATTCGGCAGTGGTAGCGGACTCAATCAACTTTGCCACAATTTGTTCCTTTCTCTATCTCATTTTTTCTGTTCCTTCTTCGGTGGAGGAAGCCGTCGTTTAATCTCGCGGAAACGCGGAGAGTCTTTTTGCAGATTGGATTTGGGAGGCAAACTCGCTATCTGTGCTCGCACATTAGAGATTCGCCCGGTAGTTGGTGGGTGCGTCGAGAAGAGCTGTTCAAGTTGAGAGGGCTGCCGCTGTTGCAGCTTGAACAGCTTCTCGAAGAATGTCGCCATCCCTTCAGGGTCAATGCCAGCAGCGTACATTTCTTGGACGGCAAATCCATCCGCTTCCGTCTCAGCATCTCGTCCGTACTTCATGAGTGTCCCGGTTGCGACCACTCCTGCGGCGAGTTCCGCCATTTTGTTTGGATTTTTTCCGAGCACCAATTGCATCACCGCCACAATGCCGAGTTGCTTAGTCAACTGCTTCGCGCCATGCTTACCGACAACGTGACCAATCTCATGCCCAATGACGCCGGCCAATTCGGATTCGTTCTCGGACGCCCGGATGAGACCGAGATTGACGTAGAGATACCCGCCCGGTAATGCGAAAGCATTGACGACTTCGGTGTCAACCACTTTGAAGTGATAAGTGATATTATTGCGCTTCGACACGCGCGCCATTCGTTGTCCGAGTGCATCAATGTATGCTGTGACGACGGCGTCATTGTAAATCGTGATATCTTTTTCGATTTCGCCAGAAAATTGCTTGCCGAGTTTGACCTCTTCCTTGTCGGTGAAGATGTTGACGTTGCTTAACGCCCCCGAGCAACCAATCAATCCGTTGCTTGCCAGAATCAAGAGAATGAGATAGATAATTGTTCTATGAAACTTTTTCATGGGGTTGCTTGACGCCCTCCTCCTTATATATTAAACGCTTGATATTATTATGAACCACTCTCTTTGAAATGCACATTGTTAATATCTGTCTTGTTTCTTGTCACTGACAGGATTTCTATGCTCTGAGCCAATTCTCTACAGTGATATCCTCAACCCTCTGAAAGTGTGAATCATCTGTGACGAGGATAAGATTATGCGCCAATGCTGTTGCGGCAATCAATACGTCGGTGTCTGGAATTGTTCTACCACTCCTTCGGAGATTGCTGTATATCTCTGATGCTTTGTCAGCCACATCTTGGTTTAGCCACAGAATCGTGATGCGTTGCAGAAGCTGATAAAATTGACGCAACTTCGCTGTCGCATTCACATGCAAAAGCCCTCCTTTGATTTCATAATAGATGATTCCATCGATGAACATCGGTTCCTTTTTATACCATATCTCATCGAACTTGTCTACGACTCGCACAATATTTTTCAAGTAGGCACTAATCATGTTTGAATCGAGCAGATACATCAAAGTCTCCTCCTCTCTTTTAGAGACTCGTCAAAGGCTTTGATTTGCTCAGGGGATAAATCGTTCAACGTACCCGCCACAATTTGTGACCACATCACCGCTTCGACCCGCTCCTTGAGCTCTTCGTAGGAGATTGAGGTCAACATTTCAGGTGAAACCCCGTCTTCCCCAATCAACTTTGATGAATGTTCCATGAACTCGGTTTTATCGAACTCTTCCTTAAAAGTTCCTGTCTCTTCCTCCCCGATCAATTCATCAACGATCGCTGATATGCGTTGCATGACGAATTCTTTCGTTGAACGCGGTTTTTTGTCTTGTAATGGACTTGTAGCTATGCCTTTCATTTTTCTTCCCTCCTGTAATTGCTCCCGATGGATGTGCCAATCCAAACAGAGCGTTAGTAATGTAAAGTCTCCAAAACATCAAAAAAGGTCGGGAAGGTCTTGCTTACACACTCCGGATTTTTGATCCGAATTCCCGGCACTTTCAATCCGATCAGAGAAAAGCTCATCGCAACTCGGTGATCGCCATACGTGTCAATTTCCGCGGGAGTGATTTTTGATGGCTCAATCTCCACGCCATCCCGACGCTCGACGACGTTTACACCGAGTTTTCGTAGCCCCGTGACCATTGCGTGAATCCGATCCGTCTCCTGCCAGCGGGTATGCTCAATGTTACGAATGATCACTTTGCTATCCGCAAATGGGGCAATCGCCGCGAGTGTCAGGGCGGTATCGGAGATCGCCTTCATATCTATCTCAATTCCTTTGAGTCGCTGGGGACCAATGACCTCAATTCCAGTTTGAGAATCCAAATTCTCGTATTGACTCACTTGACAGCCCATCTGTTCCAATACATTAACAAAATGAATGTCGCCCTGTAAAGAGTTCATATTGAGGTTATTCACACGGATTCTTCCACCGGTAAGGGCTGCTGCAGCGAAGAAATAGGAGGCGTTAGAGGCGTCCGGCTCAATGGTGTATACGCAAGGTTGATACCGCTGACCACCTGCGATATGGAAGTAACGGTAGTCTTCGTTGACCACTTCTACACCAAATGCCTTCATCACCGACATGGTGATGTCGATGTAAGGGGTTTTGAGATCGCCTGCAATCTCGATTCCTATGCCGCTTTCTGTGTAGGGCGCAACGAGCATCAGCGACGTGAGGAATTGACTGCTTTTGCTTGCATTTAGCCGGGTTCTTCCGCCTTTTAGGCCCTTTGCACGAACGATTACGGGGAGGCAACCGTTGTCAAATTGCGCTCTAGCCTCGACGCCGAGCTGCTGAAGCGCATCAAGTAGGTCTGAAATCGGTCGTGTACGGCGCATTGGTTCGTCGCCGTCAATGACATATTCTCCATTACCGAGCGCGACGTAACTCACAAGAGATCGCGCCGCTGTCCCGGAGTTACCGATGTAAAGTTCGGCGCGATGTACGGAAATCTTGCCACCACTCCCCACAACTTCAAACGTACAGCGTTCTTCGTTCGCCGCAATTGCGACGCGGAGTTTTCGCAAGGCTTCGAACATGTATCTCGTATCATCGCTGAACAACGCGCCTATCAACCGCGAATGCCCTTTAGCAAGCGCAGCAACCAACAGTGCTCGGTTGGTATAGCTCTTTGATCCGGGAACCGTGACGATTGTGTCGATTCTCTTTTCAATAGGTTGAATTTCGATCATGATCTATTTCCCCGTGATGCGTATTAGATTAATTTGTGTTCCGCCAAAAGTGCCTTTAACTCCTCTTTCACTTGGTTGTTAAGCAGCAGGAGTAAACTTGTCGAATAATCACAGCAGACATCGAGAATTTCAAGACAGGATATCAGCACATCTGATTTCATCGGCGAATTAAGTTTAGCAGAATTTCATCCGGATGTCAATGGGAGAAGTGTGCGTTTTGTGGTTGACGGTGTATCTCACCTTTGATATAATCAGTATCTAAGCGAGTTCAGATATTTCACTGAATCGCAGGGCCTTTCACCGATCGGATGCACATATTGAAACCGGGCAGACCACAGCACCAATATCTCCGAATCATTCCGTTGGCACTACTTTGGGTAGCGATTCAAAGCGCGCTTTACGGCTATATTCACGTCAACGGGTTGGGGCAATTCATTGCCAATCACTTGCCAGTCGGTAGCGTTTTCTTTCTTGTCGTTCTGGTTTTCGTTTTCAACCCAATCCTCTCGCGGTTGGGACCGAACGCGACGTTTACAACATCAGAGCTAACAGTCGCATGGGCGATGGTGACGGCGGCGGCAGCCGTACCGGGTTACGGTTTGATGGAGTTTATCTTTCCGTATCTGGCTGCCCCGGTCTACTTTGCCACGCCTGAAAACCAATGGACAGAGATCATCTTTCCACATTTGAAGCCGTGGCTTTTTCTCAAAGACCCGCAAGCGGCACAAGGTTTCTGGAAAGGCATCGGACCGCATGACCCAATTCCTTGGTCAGCATGGACTTTGCCCGCGACGTTTGCAATCACCTTCGGGCTGATCTTCTTTTTTTCCGTGTTTTGCTGGGCAATTATTTTGCGGCGACAGTGGGTTGAGCGGGTACGTTACGCCTTCCCACTCGTCCAATTCGCGGCTGACTTGACACAAGCCGACCCGATGGGACGAAAGCTACAACCGGCATTTCGCAGTTCATTTTTCTGGATAGCAACAGGTGTTGCGGTTCTGATTCACCTCTTGCGTGGAATGCACCGGTTTTATCCCGTCATTCCTGATATTCCACTCGACTACCCCATCCGGCAGTTCTTTCCCACGAAGCCGTGGAACGCATTCATAACCGGGTGGCCCCTGCTCTTTCGTCTCCGATTTTCAGTTGTTGGCGTCACCTATTTTTTGCCGCTTGATGTGGCGATGAGCATCTGGTTTTTCTTTATTTTTTATAAACTTCAACAGGTTGCCTTTTCCGCATTCGCAATCACACGGATTAGCACCCAGCAACAAGTGATGGGCGCGGTGCTGGTTTTAGCAGCCGTTTCACTCTGGCAAGCGAAGCGTCATCTTATGGATGTCATCCGGAAATCACTAAATCCGTCGATGGAAAGCATAGATGATTCGAACGAACCAACGTCGTATCGCACAGCCATGCTCGGAATGACTGGCGGATTTATCCTGCTGGGGTTAATGTTGTACCTGATCGGTATGTCTCTCTGGTTGGTTGGACTATTTATTATCTTGATGTGGATTATGGCAACGACAGCGGCATGGCACGTTTCAAACGCCGGTTGCCTTCTGGTCAACGTTGGTTTTACACCATTCCAGTTTTTTACGATGGTCTTCGGCGCACGGCGGCTCGGATCGAATAACCTCATTCTATTGAGCTTTGACCGTTCATCGATCCCAAATTGGTCGTCGCAATCGCTGATGGCATATTCGATTCAAAACTTCCATCTGACGGATGTCCACCGCATTTCACCTCGCCGGATTCACATTGCCGCTTGGATGCTGGTTGCGGTTGTGTTTGCCGTGATTGTGACCTACTTCTCAACGATGAATTGGATCTATCGGCAGGGTGCGTTGAATCTGACACGCTGGATTTTTAACACAGGGCCGGCGGTGTTGAGAAGGGCATCACGAGAGATTTTGAATCCGTCGCCCGTAGGTGTTCCCGGCCTGATGAGTGCTGGCGTGGGTGGAAGCATCATGGGGGCGTTGATCTTCATGCGGAGTCGTTTTCTCTGGTGGCCATTGCATCCACTTGGGTATGCCCTCGGTGTGACATGGGCACCGTCACGACTCTGGTTTTCAACACTAATTGGCTGGGGCTTAAAATTGGCGATCTTACGCTTTGGTGGTTTCAATACCTATCGACGGGCGCGAGGATTCTTCGTCGGGTTGATTGTCGGTGAATACTTTATGACCGCGGTGTGGCAATTGATTGGATTAAAGACAGGCATGGGGTATTGGAGCGGACCACCAAGTTGAAAAAGGAGATAGGATACAGTCAGCCAATGGGAAAGTCTGCATCTTAACAAGCATTAGGAGAAACAACTATGTTAAAAAAACGAGCTTACCTTATCATCATTTTTCTATTTCTGCTTCGCCCAATCGGCGGAGTTATCGCAGATATTGAGATTAATATCTTATTACTCAATACCGAGTTCTTCTTTGATAACGTAGAGCCACATGGGAGGGTTGTTGGGAATTCACGCGCTGTCCCAACAGCAGAGGCGTATGAAGCCAAAGCCAAAGCGATCGCAGAGTTAATTGACACACATCAAGCAAATCTCGTTGGGTTGGTTGAGGTGGAAAATCAGGCCGTTGTCGAAAAAGTGAAATCTTATCTCGCCACTCCCGACGAGTGGGAGGTTGCTTTCGATGAGGGGAGAGATTCATACACCGGGCAAGATGTCGCCATCCTCACGCAATTTGAAATTGTGCCGGGGAGTGTGACGAATTTCCCGGAGGAGCGCGAGATTTTCTTTGTCGGAGGTGAGGAAAGGGACGTCAATCCCTCAAAGATCCTCGGCGTAGAATTGAAAGTTGACACCGAGAATTTCTATGTACTCATCACGCACCTGATTTCCCGGCGAAACCAGAATGATGCGAAGCGATTGGCGCAAGCGGCTGTCGTGCGTCGTCAGATCGTCAAGGCGTTGATTAATGAAATGAACGTCATCGTTATGGGAGATATGAACGACACCCCCGGTACGCCAGTTGTCAAACGGGTACGCGGCTTCGATGACATCTGGGGAAACTTAATTCAAACTGCCAATTCCGTTGAGGCGAATGATAGGTATACTTACATCTACGAAGGGCAAAAAAATCTGCTCGATCACATCCTTCTCAGTCCCAGCTTGCGAGGAGAGTTTCGTGATGTGGCAGCGGAAAAAAGATGCGAAATCATTGATGTCGGAGAACTATCAGATCACCGGGCACTTCTCGCTCGACTGCGAATATTTCAACCCCTTGTCCTCATCGAAACAGACAAAGGCACAATCGAAATGGAACTCTATCCCAATGTTGCCCCGAAAACCGTTGCCAATTTTATCAAACTTATTAAACAGGAGTTTTATGACGGCCTGACCTTTCATCGTTACGTGGAAAATTTCGTGATTCAAGGTGGCGATCCGCTCGGAAATGGTTCGGGTGGTCCGGGTTGGACAATTGAAGGAGAGTTCCGTAATCCAAAGCTACGCGCAAAAATGCCTCGACACCGAAAAGGGATTGTGGCAATGGCACGAACCAGCGACCCAGATTCGGCGGGAAGCCAATTCTACATCTGCTTAGATTCAAATGCGTCTCGCTATTTCAGCCTGAACGGTAAGTACACGACCTTTGGGAAGGTGACCGCTGGACTTGACGTCGTCGAGCAACTTCGCAAGGGGGATAAGATGAATCGAGTGCGGATAAAATGAAAGGACAAAACAGCCCGACGCGGATATACGGCGCATCAAGTACATGCCAAACTTGTGACCAAACGATTTAGTTCGCCGGAGCGTGACAGCAAACCGGCTTTGTACATCTTGTTGGGTAGATAAGTCGTGCGGTGCATTGTTAGGCAAGATTCTGCCCGTTGGGTTTCGTGCCTCAACCCAACCAACTGTGCATCATGTCCAACCACGTTTATTACCTCATTGAGCCGAAAGCACCTGAAGACTTACCCAACCCAAGTTTCGATCTATCGAAGAACCCAACCTAAAACCCTCGAAAATCGGGCCATCAGTTCGTAGTGAGGCGATTTCTGTTTTTAAAAACTTAAATCGGTAATGCAATTCTCGAGTCCGCACACCGCAAGGGTACGGGGGATCGTCGAGCCTGGAGACGATAGATAAATGGGGTGATGGGGTCATGGACAGTGGTCTCTGCAAACCCAGGTGGAAAGCGGGTTAGGGGCGGTTTGACCCCCCATCTTCTCCGGTGCGAAAACCGCATCGACATTGACTCGATTTCCCCGCTCTTGGGCCAACCCATCATTTCTTGGGATCTCGATTTGCGGTGGGACTGGATTTCGGGAGACCACTGTGGAGGCTGCAAACGGCTTGGATCGTTCGGAGGCTTATGTTATCTTGGTTGCCGAAATCGATTACCGAAACTTTGATTTAAAAACAGATATCGCCGTTTTTTACCCAAACAGAAATTGCCTGACTACGAACCGAAGTCCAATAAGTCAATACGGATGACTGACATCCGGCTTCCCATTGCAGATGGCGGATGAGATTATAGGCGAGCAGGTGGACATAGAAGTCCTTTCTGACCATCTCCGGTGTTTTAGACGGCAAGAAATCCATCTTCATCGTTGTTTTGAGATGTCTAATATCCAACTCCGCGTGCCATCTGTACCCATACAGTTGAGCAAGTGCTTGTTTGGAATAGGTTTTGGGGTCGAGTAAGGTCGTCACCAACGTCACATCTTCAGTTCTGAATCCCCGACGTTGGATATAGAACCGAACTTCCCGCATGAGCAATTGCGTTGGGAGCAGGTCGAATTGTTTTTTTGACAGCCCTGTCGGACATCGTGAAGGCTTTTCCCAATGGACGAGGTGGTCCCATTTCGAAAGACGTTTGCCACGACGGAAGTCTGTCTTTCGCGCCCCGTGTAGGCGAAAGGCACTTTCCACACAACGGTTCTTCAGCAAACAGATGTCGGCATAAGTACCGAAGATTCGGTCTCCCAAAGTGAGGCTACCCGCTTGAAGGTTGGCAAACAGCCGGCGGAATAGATTGACTTCTCCCACGCTGAAAGCCGAGATGGCTGTATCCAACACAGCGCCGGTTGAAAGACAGAACCGTACCACAATCCTGACCATTGGAAAACCATTCAGTCAATACTTGAATTACCTAGGATAATGCACTGGCTCAACTGGTATTGCGCCATGTGTTTCAACCGTATGCTCAACAGAAAGGGACATTTCTGGGAGCAACGGTATCATAGTTCTGGTTTTCACATTGACGATAAACAACGGGCACTCAATACTCTGCGCTATATCCATGCGAATCCTAAAGCCTGTGGCATGCGAAAGGGATTCTTCTACACATCAAGCAATTACGGGACGTACGAGCGATTGACCGATGACGGGTTGACACAGTGGCATCCGGCGTTCTTGGAAATGGGAAACACACTTGATGAATGTGCGGCTCGCTATCGGAATTTCTGCATTAAGTATTCGCCTAAGAAGAAGAAAAGAAGGGAGTATCATTGGGGTAGTCAGTTACTTGCGGGTATGGAAAAGCCCCGTCGAGGGGTGGAATATCACTCAACGGGGCAGATGAACTTCGTTTCTGTGAAGCGGTGCCAGGTATCCAGAGACCCTAGAGTGGTGAGTGGTGATTTCGCCGACCACTCGACCATTCACCACTCGCCGACTATCATTGGGTTTCTCGAATTCGCCAACAAGGTCTTCCCTCCTGTTACCCCGTATTGGCGTTGGAATGCCGGTAGGATATTCACGGAATGTCGTCTCTGATAAATTTAAAGATGGTACTCACGACCCCTTTCTGTTCGACGTTTTCCATCACGTGGGTACTTGCGATCGGGTTTACACCATCTGTCTTACTAGTAATCTTTGTTGCTTGACCATACGTATGACCTGGCTGCACCTGATTTAAATGGTTCCCCCCGCCCGGCGCTTTCATACTAAAAGCGGCCACCCGTATATTGGAGTTTTCCATGGGTTTCGCTATGACGGCGTAGGCGCCGAGGTTTCGGCACAGTTTCTCCTTGGGCGAGTTCGGCTGAGAGAGCGAGCTGAGAATGATCACTTTGACCTGGGGAAATTGCTTTCGAATTTCCATCAGCGTATGGACGCCATCCATTTCCGGCATTTCCAGATCACAGGTCACCACCTGGGGCTTGTACTCCCCGATCAGGGGGAGCGCCACCTTGCCGTTGGGCGCGGTGCCGACGATGGAAATTTCCGGGTCTTCCTCGAGGACGGTTTCAATAGCTTTCCGGGCCAACAGGGAATCGTCAATTATCATTACGCGAATCATGGTGGTTCTCAGGTCGGGTGCTTTCAGTTCACCGCGAAGCCTTCCCGGCGCCCATGACTCCGGCCGCCTGGGGGGGCGGGCCCGCCGCAGCGAGATTTCGGCGGGTTGCCTCGATTGAGGCCCTTCACCAAACCACGGTCAGCGGGTATTCGATCGAGCCCTGCGGTGGAAAAATATTTAACCCGGGCTGTTTGTCCTGAAAAACGATGGGAACAAGGAATAGTTCCTCGAAAAATGAAAATTTTTGCAATTTTAAGGGGGTTTTTCAGGCGGCCGAAATAGAGGGATTTCCGGCTCTTTTTAAAGGGTCCCGATGGAATTCAGCACGGCATAAACCTGCAGGTTCCCCAGGGTGGCCGGGGAGGGGGCCTCACCCCGCACCATCAATCCCACCGGCTCCCGCAAGGAGACGCAAAACAGGCTCAATCCGGCGCCTCCCCTGGCGAGATCCACCTGAGGGAATTCCAGCCCTCGGGAGTTCAACCGGTCGCCGCTCTGC
>JADFGN010000548.1 GCA_022567695.1 Candidatus Poribacteria bacterium
AAGGGGGCCGGGGGAGAGGTCTGTTGCAGATCTCCAATATGTATTTGACCCTTACAAAATGTGTGAAATTGCGGACTACGGATCACTCACACCTCGCATTTAACCATCAGGAGACAGAACAAATGGACTTGAAAAATATCCTTCGAAGCACAAACAAGAAAATTGCATTCCTCATCGGGCTCATACTTTTGGTGGCTGGTGGAATTACGCTTTTCCAGTTGCCGCCGAGTCAAGATGCGCCAACCGCAAGCACAATTCAGCCTGTGAAATCTTCGTCTCAACTGACGCCTTCCCAACTTGATGCGAAAATCAATACGCTACAAGAGCGTCTGAAAAATAACCCAAACGACCTGCAAGCATATCGTCGGCTTGCTAACACCTATATTAAGAAAGCACATAAAATCGAAGATCCAACTTACTTGGGCAAAGCGGAAGCCCTTCTTAATAAAACAATGGCAATCCAGTCGGATGATGTCGAAGCCATGGGATTGATGGGAGAAATCTGTTTGGCACGTCATCAATTTCGTGATGCGCTTGTTTGGGGTGAACGAGCAAAGACGCTTGCACCTTCTAGTGCTTACGTTTATGGCATCATCACCGACGCACATATCGAACTGGGAAATTATGAACAGGCAGTAGAAAGCCTCCAACGAATGGTAGATCTCCGCCCCGACCTAAGTTCATACTCGCGGGTCTCATATGTCCGTGAATTGATGGGGGATGTCGAAGGTGCCATCGAAGCGATGAATATGGCGATTAACGCCGGGAGACGGGGGGCAGAGGAACGGGCGTGGTGCCGGGCGCAATTGGGGCATCTATACTTCAACCAGGGCAAACTCGAACTCGCGGATGCCGAATATCGCAAGGCATTGATTGAATTTCCAGACTATGTTCACGCGCTAGCGGGGCGGGCAGATGTCTATACGGCGCAACAAAATTTTCCAGACGCAATTTCGATTTACAAACGCATATCGGAAGCACTGCCACTCCCCGGATACGCGATTGCGCTAGGCGATCTGTATTTAATCTCAGGGGAGGCGAGTAACGCAGATCAACAGTATACCCGTGTGCGTGCAATGACAGAGCACCTTGAGGAGTACGGCGTCAACACCGATATGGAACTCGCGATTTTCAATGCCGAGCGCGATCAAAATCTCACAGATGCACTACAACGTGCGCACCAAGCGTTTGAGGTACGACCAAGCATCTATGCCGCCGACACGCTTGCCTGGACGCTATACAAAACGGGCAAATATACGGAAGCTTATGAGATGTCGCGTCAGGCACTCCGTCTTGGGACACAGGATGCGCGGCTGTTTTTTCATACCGGGATGATTTCCAAACAGCTGGGCAAAAAGAAGGAAGCTCGGATTCACCTTGAAAAAGCACTGGAGCTCAATCCCCATTTTTCACGGTTGTATGCAGATGAAGCGGTCCGCGCCCTGCAAGAACTCCACAATAATACCTCTCCGAAAATGGCACAGCAGTCTGTCGCAACTGAATAAACGCTTGGTGTGAGTTATTGCAAAACCTGCGGACATGAAAGAAGCCCATCATTACTGGATTTTGCGGAATTGACGCCGAAGTTCGTTACGAATTTAGGCGTCGCTTGGCCGGGTTGCTTGAATCTCATCCAAAAGGGTTGCGATATAATTTGACCATAACGGGAGTCGTTGGGCGGACAGCAATATTATTTACGTCGTTGCGAGCGGCGGCGTGGGCTATTGCTACCTTCGTTGCTGCGAATATAGTTTCGCTTGTGGTGTGATAGTGTCTTTCGTGGCGGCTTTGAATGGTTCTTCTTCAATTGGCTTTCCGGTACGAAACTACCGTAATCAAAATCAGGTAACCGCCGCCGTTCGATTCGTGTCCCCAGCAGTTTTTCAATGTCTCGTGTCATCTGCTCATCCGCTGGTCCTGCAAACGTGAATGCTTCACCAGACCGGTGGGCGCGACCAGTGCGACCGATCCGGTGAATGTAGGCATCGACAGTATCGGGGATATCGAAGTTAATCACGTGCGATATTTCCGACACGTCTATGCCGCGCGCAGCAACGTCAGTGGCAGCGAGAATGTCGTATTTCCCATCGCGAAAGCCATTTATCGCTTTCTGCCGCTGATTCTGCGACATGTTACCTTGCAGTGCTGCCGCGCGATAACCACGCTTTTCCATGTCGCGTGCCAGGTTACGGGCGCGATATTTGGTGCGGGTAAAGATCAAGACGCGGCCGGTGGGTGTCTGTTCCAACATTGCCAACAGAAGATTTTTCTTGAGACTGTCGGGCACCGGATAGAACGCGTGTGAAACGGTCTTCACCGGAGCAATCTTACCGATTTGAACGGTGACCGGATCTTTGAGGATATTATCTGCCAGTTTGCGGATATCCTCTGGCATTGTGGCTCCGAAGAAAAGTGTCTGGCGTCGGGCCGGCAGTCGCTTGAGGATGCGACGAATGTCGGGGAGGAAGCCCATATCGCACATGCGATCCGCTTCGTCCAACACCAGCACCTCAACGCGCGATAGATCGATATCGCCATCGTTAAGGAGGTCGAGCAGGCGACCCGGACAAGCAATAACAATCTCTACACCACTCCGCAGCCGCGAGACCTGAGAAACTTTGCTCACACCGCCGTAGACGGATACACTGCGCACGTTGGTATTTTTGCTAAGCTCAAGACTCACCTGGTAAATCTGTTCAGCGAGTTCGCGTGTGGGCGCAATGATGAGGGCACGCACTCGACGCAACGGGCCTTGGGTTAGCCGCTGCAGAATAGGCAGCATGAAGGCAGCGGTTTTGCCGGTACCAGTCTGGGCTAAGCCCATCACATCACGCCCTTTGAGCACCATGGGGATGGCTTGCTGCTGAATCGGTGTGGGCGTGGTGTAACCGACTGCCTTAATTCGGGCGACGATGCGCTGGTCGAAAGAAAATTGTTCAAAATTCAAAATTCAAAGTACTCCTTGAGTCTGTTGAGCCAAGTCGCACTCTCAGCCCAATGATGTTTTGCTAATTGCTTTACTAATTATGCGGCGAATCAATCGTTCGCACAAATAACCCTTTATTATAGTCGTTGCAGAGCAATTATGCAAATCTTTAAGCTAAGCAATGTCATATCGGCTCTGATAGCCTATACCTACCCGGAGAAAAAATCATCACTAAATCTCCGTATCGAGGAGTTAGTTGATTTTGAAAGTTGATGTGGGAGAGGCATCCCCGCCTCGATAATCGGGAGAAGGATCTCCCTCCCACAATCGCTCACCATTACGACCTTTTCACTTAGCCGATCCTAAAACCTCTCCCCCAGCCCCTCTCCTGCGAGGAGAGGGGAGATACTCCCTCTTCCCTCGTAGGGAAGGGGGCCGGGGGGTTAGGTCTGATTGCATTCGGTGATAACTGAAAAACTCGTATCACCATTATTTAACGATGCAGTAGTGTGGCAGGCGGACTGTAATTGCGGTCAATCGCACGGACTTGAAACGCATGCTCGCCGTCGTCTAATCCAGTGAGGGTTATAGAAGTGCTTTACGACACATCACAGAAAGGCAAACACTGTGCCAAATTCAATGGCATGAAAAAAGCCCGCTATCACTGAATCTTATAAAAACAAGCAAACGGATTCTGTTGATGTAACGCCGAATATCGTTACGAATTTCGGAGTCATGATTCGCTGCTACGCGCCCCAAAGCTGACAGCGCGATTCCGTGTATAGGTTGAATCAACAGCTGTAACATGATATAATATCGCCGCCGACTAAAGGAAAGCGATCGTTTTATATACAATCCCACTTCAGATCTGTTTTGAGGCGAGGGGAATGTCTTGCCCGTAAGCAGAAATCCCACCTGCCGCTTTTGAAGAATTTTCCGATTCACATGATTAGTCCTTATATTTGCCTTGTGCCACAGTTTCTCGGCGGTCTGGTAGATAGCTGTTGCGTCCTGGACAGCAGATCAATCGAACCTCAGTTTAATCAAATGCCATAAACTTGCTCGTGAAAGGAGCTAACATGAATAAATTTCAACAACGGTTTATCAAACTATTCCTTAGCTTGTTAATCACCTCGCTGTGTCTCACTCAATCCACCGTGTTTGCCGATGTTAAACTGCCGCATGTTATCGGCAGCAATATGGTACTTCAGCGCGACATCCCCGTACCGATATGGGGTTGGGCGGATGCGGATGAGGAGATTACCGTCATGCTTGGAGAACACAAGGTCAGCACTAAAGCAGATGCGAAAGGAAATTGGCAGGTCAAATTTCCAGCGATGTCGGCTGGCGGTCCGCACCAAATGACCGTAAGTGGGAAGAACACAATCGAACTGACAAACGTCCTCGTTGGAGAGGTTTGGATCTGCTCTGGTCAGTCCAATATGGAATGGTCAGTTAGCCGATCAAATAACGGCGAGGCGGAAATTGCTTCAGCGAACTATCCGCAAATTCGCCTGTTTCACGTTCCAAAGAAACCGTCAGGTTTACCTGCCTTCGACGTTAATGCCGTATGGCGTCCAACCGAGCCGGATACGATTAAGAATTTCTCGG
This sequence comes from Candidatus Poribacteria bacterium, assembly GCA_022567695.1. Lineage (GTDB taxonomy): Bacteria > Poribacteria > WGA-4E > WGA-4E > PCPOR2b > JADFGN01. The sequence continues at coordinate 4,538 of JADFGN010000548.1, forward strand.
CGGTCGCTTACTTTTTCGGGCGCAAACTTCACAAAGAACTCGGTGTGCCAATCGGACTGATTAACACTTCGTGGGGCGGTACACGTATTGAACCATGGACACCCCTAGCCGGCTTTGCCTCTGTTCCAAAAGTCAGATCGATACACCAAGAAATTCAGGAGACCAATAGCAATTACAGAAAGGAACTTGTCCAGAAGCTTGAGGAAATTGAAGCCTGGGTGCAAGAAACTCGAAATGCTTTGGCGAAAGACCAACCGATTTTTCCGATGCCTGAAAACCCGCATCCACTCAACCATCACGCAAAACCAACGGGGCTTTACAATGGGATGGTCTATCCCCTCGTGCCCTTCGCGATGCGAGGCGCAATCTGGTATCAGGGTGAATCCAACCTTCAGGATGGGCTGATGTACCATGAGAAGATGAAGGCCTTGATTAACGGCTGGCGGGAAGTTTGGGGGCAAGGCGAC
>JADFGN010000549.1 GCA_022567695.1 Candidatus Poribacteria bacterium
TAGGCGTATTCAATGGCAATCTGTGTTTTGCCGATGCCACCCAGTCCACTGATGGCTTGGGTTTGGGTTAATGCCGCCGTACCGTCATCGCTTAATGCGGCGTGCAAGTCATCGAGAATCTCATCTCTGCCGGTGAAGAAAGGATTTTGGGGATAGGGAAGATGCCAGGATCTTTCCTTGGGTATAGGCTTTGGAATCTCGACGTCCATCTTATCACTTCTCAACAACTGATACAACTCCATTTCCCCAAAGTTCTTTGCTAACGGTTTCTTACCCAGGGCAACTCCTTTGAACTTCAAATTTGGATCAGCGGTGACGAGCTTGAACAACGTCGATGAGCAGAAGACTTCATTGGGGTCAACAATCGGTTCAATACGGGCTGTGGCGTTGACATTTTCACCTACGATGTCCTTAACGATGCCATCTTCGATAACAATTTCGACCTGTTGGGCATGGAGTCCAATTCTGACAGATTGCTCTGTTGGGAATCCCATCCGTTTCCAGTGGGTATTGATGAATTTGTCTCGCAGATTCAGCGCAATCTCCGCTAAGTCAAGCGGATCATAGCTACATATAAAGAAGGCATCTCCCCATGTATTGCAAAAGCAGTGATTTTCTGCATTGAGGAATTGGCGTTTAAACTCCTGATTAAATGCCTGAATCTTCACATAGAGGTCGTTATTTTTGAGTTGGGAGTAGCCCCAAATATCGGAAAACAGCATAGAAAGGACTTGTCGCCTCGTCTCCATGTTGGCCTCCCCGGTAAATTGACGGTGTGATAAGGGATTTTGAAAAACCGCTTCTGTCGCTTCTGTTTGCTCTGGCTTTTTAATCGGAAATGCCTTTATCATACCAGAAACGGCACAAAAAGAAAATACAATTGTGTCAATCCCTCTTGGGTCGGACGATAAAGGTACGGATACACCACTGGGCGAGTTGTTCTTCTGCGAGTAAACATCGGAGATTAGTATTTTCGTTTCCAATGCCAACTATCACTTCCAGAGATGAGTGGTCTAATTTCCTCCGGTAAGGTCTCGACAAACTCTGAACTCACTTCATTTCCGGGCCATTCGCGCACCATAGGTGGTGTATATCCGGCGACGAGAATGACACGCTCCTTGTCGCTTCGGATGGCGGTGGTACTGTGGATGAGCGACTCGGGAAAAAGTAGCACGGAACCTGCTGTGGCTTCGACCTGATGGATGAGTTTATCATCTGACATGGCGGCTTCGATCATTTCGCGCGCCGGCCAAGTCAGCCGATGGCTACCCGGAACGACGCTTGTTCCGCCATCATCAGGACCAACATCAGTCAGGTAAGCTAGCGTCTTCACGAAGATGCAATGGAACTTGTTTTGTTCAATGTAAGTCCCCCAGCCGTGCTGCGTTCCACGATGAAATCCGGTTGGATTATAACGTCGCTTGTGGAGTTCTTTGAGATCGGCGTCCGGGTTCCTGCGGTTAATAATCGCTTCCGTTTCCTCAAGCCGGACTGTGCCGCCTACAACCTCCTCGACGAGTGGAACCAGTTTTGGATGGGCAGCATATTCGAGCAACGTGGGGTCGTACTCAACCAAGTTTCCTAAAAGCACATGATGTTCCCCGTTCCGGTGCGCATAAACCCGTTTGGCTTTCAGGTCTGGATCGGCTTTCATACGATAGAGCGCGTCCTTCATCCGTGAAGTTTCATCGGGCGTCAGAACGTTTTCCAATAGCACAAAACCATAGATGTCAAAGTGTAGACGTTGTGCAGGCGTCAGACTGACGGTTTCGGTGTTTCCCATATTCATTCCCCTATTCAAATGAGGCGGTGTATCATTGTTTATTTTTTAGCAGTCAGTAGACCTGATATACCGCTGCGAGTTCCACTAATTCACACCAAGCGTTAATTATACCATCTCCAACATGAGAATCGGTATGATTACGCGACGAAGATTATCATGTGACTTGACTTTGGTAGCACCTTGTTGAAATCAAACATGGTTATCAATACGTCCACACGCGAGGAATCGGGCGTTCGATCTCTATGAGGCGGAAAAGCAACCGTTGACGATGTTCTGCGACGATTGACGCGTAAGCTGGGTCGGCAGCGACGTTGTGATATTCCCCGGGGTCGGTCGTCAAATCATAAAGACTCTCCTTGCCATTCGCTTCACAGACGTATCGATATCCTTCAGTTCGTAACGCCTTCCACCCCCTCATTTCCATGAGTGAGGCGTCCTTGGTTTTATCGTCTTTGCCGCTGATTGTTGCAAGTAAGGAATGTCCTTGGATATGAGAAGGGAGTTGAATGCTCGCACATTCAAGCAATGTTGGCACGACATCAACCGCTTCGACAATTCGGGAAATCCTTTGTCCAGAGGAATCAATCCCCGCTGGCCAGCGAATGAGTAGTGGCACTCTGCTGACGCAATCCGGCCCCGGATATCCTTTCCCGTAACGCAAATGCTCTCCCAGCCACTCACCGTGATCGGAGGTAAAAACGACAATGGTATCCTCCGTCAGTCCAAGGTCGTCTAAACAACCTAAGATGCGTCCCACATGGTGGTCAACCTCACTGATCATTGCATAGTATCCCTGACGTGCCGATCGGAGTTCTTCATCAGAACACAAGGTGTCAGATCGCCTCGCATCAACCTCGGGCGGAAATTCTGGGAGGGATAGCGTCGCGGGATGGTAAAGATCAATAAACTCTTGGGGCGCGACCCAGGGCGAATGCGGCGAGTAGAATCCTGAGATACACAGAAAGGGTTTATCACGCTGCTGTCGAATAAACTCAATGGTTTGTTCGGCGACGAAAGCCGTGTGAGTTACATCGCTTTTGCCTCGAAACGCCAAGGCGTTCTTGGGAAACCTTTCCTCCGGATGTTTGATACCATCTTGTATTCGCATCATCCGTTGCCATGTCTCAGTCGCAGGCGGCAAACCGAGGCTGACATTCTCCAACTGATCGGGGGCAACCCGCCGAACCCATGCCCGATAGGCGTCCTCGTAACAGCCCGGCTCGTCTGAAATCTCCAGATGATCAAAGCCGTAATCCGGGTGAATTTTTCGATGGTCACGATTCGCATGTGGTAGAAAATGGAGTTTGCCGATATTCGCGCTGGTGTAACCGTAGTTTCGGAGCATCCGCGGGAGCGTAATAATATCTTCCGGCACTGGAACGCCCATGTGGGTGATACCCAATGTTGAAGGGTATTGCCCGGTCAGAAAACTCACCCGACTCGGCATGCAGACAGGATTCTGCACGAAATGGCGATCGAAGTTCGCACCGGCTCTTGCCAGTGTATCAAGGTGAGGGGTTTGAATATCGGGATTCCCGTTGACGCCCAGTGCGTCCCAACGCTGCTGATCTGTGTAGAGGATAAGTATATTTGGTCTTCTCACTGAATTTCACCCCTTGCTTCCCTGCTATTGATATTTAAAGAAAAGGCGTGTGCAGTAGTGTAACGTGAGTTCGATTAATAGCGCCATTTAATTGTTGAGCAGAAGTGCCAGTAATTCTCTGACTTAGATTATTGAGAAATCTAATACGCACCTAACTTATACCAATTGTAGTATTAGAAGACCGAAATTTAGTTGCGGATGCCCTCCTGGCAGAACTCAATGAATCCCAACTGGCTCAAGTTGTCAGAGACGCCGATCTGAGTGGGGTACGCTTCAGCGATTAGACCAAGTGGCCCCAAGGCAAAACCGCACTTTTGGAAGCTCTCATCGGCCGAGGGTTTGCCGAGGATCCCGCGAAGGATACAGCGGATGACATCATTGTCGCCAGCAGTTCCACTGTCGCCCGTCTAACCCGGGCAATTCATGGGAAGTTTAAAACTGTCTCTGACAATGCCCTGCAAATCTATCCCATTTATTCGGGTCCTGGTTTTAAACTGTTCTGTGAGACCGGTGCATCCGACATCGCTATGGCCAGCAGGCGGATTCGGGTCGGGGAAGTTGCGGCTTGTAAGGCGATTAGTCGCAAGCCAATTGAATTCCCCGTCGGTATAGATGCTGTGATGATTGTTGTTAACCCAGCCAATGACTTTCTGACCGAGGTATTCGTTTTATCACTAGCCATTGCGGGATGCACAAGTGAGTTGCCGAAAGGGTGTCCGCCGAGATGTGTTGAAGTGAATCTCAAACGAGTCACCCTAACTGGCGTCAATCTCGCGGGCGCGAATTTAACCGGCGCGATTTTGATTGATGGACAACTGAGTCGAACCCACCTGAAGGGAGCAAATCTTTCAGGGGCAGATCTGACAGGGCTGTTCTACAATGCGTGGCGTGCATATTGTCAAAGCCCGACCCGTGAAGCTAACACAGGGGATTTATATCAAGCTTTGGAAGCCATTGACCGTGCCTCAAAAATGCTGTGGAGTTTCAATCTTCCGATTCAGTTACCATGGGCGGATCGACTCGGGGTTTTATCCAATGGGTTGATCGGCAAAATCACGGACCCGTTGGGACAATTCTCCATTCGCTACGGCATCGGTTATTGTGGACGGAGTCTTGAGGTTATCGAACACAATTTACTCTTGAATGGTCGTTTATCTGTTGTAACAGTGGCGGCACAATTTCAACCAATTCCATCATCCCCATATCCTCGTGGGTCAGGATATGACAATGCAGAACAAACCTGCCGATAAATTTCTTATAATGAGTTCGGAAAACCACGTCCTTTCCCTTTTCCACAAGTATCGTATCTCGCCATTCTGTTGAGTTAAGATTTTGTCCACCGATACTGATTACTTCAAAGGGATTAACGTGAATGTGGAAGGGATGCTGATCGACGTTGGATCGCAAAGTCCATTCCTTGATGCGTCCGAGCGTCAATTTTCGCGGTCAGTTCGGATCGAACGGCTTTCCATTAATCGTAAAAAATCGAGCGGGCGATGCCCCTTCTGCAAAAAACTTCTTAATATTAGGCGCCCAACGCCCCTCCTCCATTGTTAGCAAATCAGGAGTGACGCCATCTAAAATTACGCAGATAATATTTTGTGATGGACGACATCG
>JADFGN010000550.1 GCA_022567695.1 Candidatus Poribacteria bacterium
CACATAGATGATGTAGTCCTCTAGTTATCGAGGCATTCCTTCCAAGATGTTTTTTGAAATGGGTCAAAAAAACGAACCGAAGTCACAGTCCTCTAGTTATCGAGGCATTCCTTCCAAGAGCCCCCCTTTCAAGCCCAGTCGTGGCGCGGGCTGAAAACCCCAAAAACGCGCACCCAATTTACCACCCCCTTTTTCTGACTGACAAATTGGCAAAATTCGCTACAACCCGCATAAACACTAATCCGCGAACGACGATAATATCTGCACAATCCATAATGCCTACCACTACTGGATTTCACCCCAATTTCCACATAATAGATGCATTTCACGCATGAGGTTCGCGTTTTCTGATTACTTCCGTTTCATCAACACGACCCAATCCAAAATAAAGCGGAAGTGCGGTAGCAACTTCTCATCGCTGGGATTCAGTAATGGTTGGAGCCACGCTTTGACTTCATTCCCCCCTAGCGTGTCTTTGACATTTCGTTGGATATGGGTGGTCAGTTGGCTAATGTACCGCAACCCCACCGGATCGCGCTCTTTCCGCCATTTTTCATCATATTCCCGCCAAATGTCATACATGCGATAGAGAAAACCGATTGTAATCGGCCCATCAAGCACTGAAGCGTCCCGAACTTGATCTTTGAGCCACTTGGCTTCTTTCAAAGCCTTCCGAAACCGCTCCCACTCCATCACGATACCCATCACATCAATTCGATTGCGCCCTTCCTCCTTGGCGTTCTTCAACAGCCGTTGGGCAGAATCGATTCCCTCGTAAATTGGATACTGGGGATTGGTAATCTGAAGTCCAGCGGAAAAGGTTAGCCTCGCCCCTTCTGGCAACATTTCCTCCCATCGTTCCGAGAGTTCGGCAGCAAACTCAACCACCCGGTCCCACGCCCCAATCACAACAAAATCATCCCCACCAGAGTACGCCAAATAGAGTTGATAAGCCTTCAATCGCTTGATCATGTCAACCGTAAAAAAGTGATAAATTAACTCGCCTAAAGTTACCGCTTGCTTCAATGTAACTCCCGGCACAGCATTCATCACGACACTCAGGTGATCCATATCCCCTGCCATCACCGCAATTTTTTTGTTCCCTTTCGTATCTTGCTTCTCGTTGGCCAGCGCTGCGAGGCAATGGAACCGAGTCGCCAATCGATCCTCAAGACAGTTCATCTTCCCCTTAATCCTCTGCGAAGGAATCAACGTACATACATCGCAAAGTTCCGCTATCTTCCGCTTCTCTTCACCTGGCTGATAGAGTTCAGGCGAGAAGGCGGGTACACGCTCGGCGTCTGGTGGAATCGGATCATCACACAACACAATCCATGTGTCGTGAAACTTGACGCCCTTCTCTTTCCAAAGTTCCTCTTCCGCTTGAGTCGCTTCGGTTCTGCACACCACAAAGGGGTGCGTGGGCAAACGCGGGAAACTTCCAATCTTTTCGTGGTCATTACAGACCATACAGAGATTCACCTTTTGTCCCTCTAGATGACTTTCTCCGACTCGCGGAAGATGGTTGCAACTGTGGCACTCTTCAACGTAGTTGTTCTCGAACACCCGGTCATGATAAACCGCCGCCCCGGCCCCAACTGCCACATAGATTTCTTCCGACAATGTACTTTCAAATTTCCTGAGTTTCCCCAGTTCGAGTTGATTCTGTAAGTCTTGCGAAATCGCGATGTATTTGCGGTCAACCTCATCAACCGAGTACGGATGGCTGATAGCAAGGTTCAGAAATAGGTCGCCCCAAACTTCACCCCACAGCCAATAATCGATGCCTTCCTTCCATTCCCACACCCGATCGGCCAAGCCATCCCTTTCCGGAACCATCAGCAAGAACTTCCCTCCTGACCATGAAAGCCGACAACAGGCTGGCAAATCCAGATTGGCTAGCAGTTCCGTAGAAAACGCCAAGCAAGCGGCGGAGACATAAAACGACCTTCCACGCAATCGCTTCGCCGCCCCACCATCAACATCTTCCGCCCGATTCACATTGTAGATGAACATCTGAATCCCGGATAGATCGCCCTTAATCAGCCGAGCCATCCTGTTTTTGCCGTGTTCAGCACAGTACGCTTTCGCTTTCTCGACACGGGCTTCCGCTTCTGGCTTAGTTTCAGCCATGCGTGGAGATAAAGATTCGATGAGGTTTTGAATCTGTTCGCTTTTCATTGTTTTCAATTCACCAGCTTACTGCTTGTTTCAAGTACAGACATCAAACCCAGTCCTCTAGCAATCGAGGCATTCCTTCCAAGAATGGCTTTGTCGTGCGCCCGGGCGAATCCTTCCAATACCTCTCTGGGGAGTTTTGCCTGATCACACAACGGCTTGATTGGGTGCGTCTCAAGTTTCTGAGCGTAGTAATACGGTTTCAAAGATGGTGTTGACCGCTTCCGTTCCGGGTTCGTCTGAAAATCTTTTCGCCAGTGCGCTGGCGTCGAAATAGAAGTCGTCCACTATTCTTCTCGCATTTCAATGATGCCGCGGCTTAACTCGTTTTCTTCGAGGATGCCTTCCGCTTTGATCATCGCTTGTAATTGACGGGCGGGAATCGGTTTTCCCTCAATCCCAAGTTCGGAAAAAACCTTCTTAAATTGTTCTCGGATCATGGGTTTAGCAAGTCTAGAACGCTCAAGTAGTCCTTTTTTTTCGGTTGTCATCGATTAACCCCTTTCGCGATTATGCTGAAATTTCATGGTTTGTTCCGATCGAGCCGTTCACCATCAAGCGGAAATTTCCGCTGCACGAGTTGTGGTGACTGAGTCGCAGTCCTCTAGCAATCGAGGCATTCCTTCCAAGAGCACCCCTCGCGAAGCCAGTCGTAGCACGGGCTGAAATCGCGCAATCCAAACACGAATTCCGACACCTCTTTTTTCGCATGACAAATTGGCAAAAACGTTCAAAACCCGCGTAGACACTGATCCAAACGAGACGTTAATACCTTCATGCTTTGTAATGCCTACTCTCACTTGATTTTCGACGAATATTCTCATAACAGGTGCATTTCAAATCGCCGTGTTGGGGATTCATAAATTTGACCGTTTTTTTCGGTGACGAGAAACCCAGGATTGCACCGCATCATCAGAAGCCCGACCCACTGTCGCCACATAATAAGTGCCGGTCCAGAGTTTCCCCCGAACCAGCTTCCCGCGTAATTCTGGACGCGCCTTTAACAAACGACGCGCCGAAACCCCTTTTAGATGCTTGACCACTTCTGCCGGAGCAACTCGTGGCGGAACTTCGATGAAGAACTGAACATAATCAGGCATCACCTGCAACTTCTCAAGCCGATAGTCGTTCTCTCTAGCGATTCGTCTCAAAATCGTCTTCAAAGCCTGGTCAATCGGCGGTTGAAGCAGATTTCTCCGCCAGTTGACACACCAAGCAAATTCGTACTTTAGGTGATAACGGGCATTTCGCGTCTTGTTGTAAGCGGCCATAATCGCTTGCACTCAAAAAAGGTAGCCCATTATATAAAACAACAAAGATATTGTCGATCACTTTTTCAAGGTGCCGCGAATGTTCCGCTGCCAAAGTCCACCTTGGCGTCCACACACCAGACGCTGATTCCGTCCAGCTCATCGAGGGTCCGGCCATCGGGGAGCACGCAGTAGACGGTGGCTCCGCTGTAGCCGATGGGGAAGTTGAAAAGGTCGTCGGTTATGGCAAAGCCCCCGCCGTAGTCGCCGCCGAGGCCAGCGTAGATTCGTACATCGATGCCATTCCCATCGAAGAAAAAGTCATCGATACGGATGGTGCAGTCATCAACGATGGTTGCCGTACCCCGCACTCCATGGAAGAGGGTGCTCAACTCGGCCACATGACCGATGGTCGGGTGGGTCGATGCACACTCCCCAGGAGCACCTATCGTAACTATCTCACCGTTCTCACCGTTTTCACCGTTTTCGCCGTTCTCACCGTTCTCCGAAGTCGTCTGTTCCTCGGCGACAAAAGCGATGAGGTCGCGTAGCTCATCGTCTGTGAGCCGATCCGCACCCCAGAACGGCATCCGACCTCCCGTCAGACCTTGGTAGACCGCGCTGTCCGTGGAGCCGCTGGTGCGGACTCTCGTAGCGACGTATTCCGCGGTCAGGCCGGTGCCCACGTTCCGAGGCGCCCGCTCGGTGCCCATACCATTCTGACCATGACATCCGGAGCAGCTCATGTTGAAGAGCACTTCCCCTGATGCCTCATCTCCTCCCGAGAGGTCGACAGGAGGTTGGACAATCTGGATCGAGAACGCGGCGGTTCCTCCCGGTTGTGCGTCGAGCCACCCAGACAGCGCGGTCCATCGTTCGTCGCCCGCCTCCCAGGGCGCTGCGCCCATCCACTCGGTCAGGCAGGAGTTGACGGCTTCGCGCATATCGGTCAGTTGCCCCGACTTGTACGACCCCCGCCGTGGTGCGCCACCCAGGGCGTGACCCACCCGTCTCACGCTATCCTCGGCAGGCTCGGAAAGCGCGTGGCATGTGGCGCAAGCGAAGGTGTTGCCTCCTTCGATCGGCTGACGGTAAAGCGGCTCACCGTCAAAGTTGGCCATTTCTTCGCTATCTCCCTCGTCCCCGCACCCGAACCAAGTCAGGCACATTCCCGCAATAAGAAAAGTTAGAAATATACACTTCTGCATTTTTCTCCTCCATTCAGTTTGATTATGACATTCGCAACATTATACTACATCCGCGGTTGGAGTGTCCAAAAGCCGATGACATTGCTGATTAACCGCGAAGGGAAGAAAAGTCTTCACAACAATTGGCTTATCTTAGTGGCATTCCTTCATGATTGATTTGCGAATTTGCTATGATGGGAATGCCAAATTTCAATATCGAACGGTCGACAATGATTACTGAATTCTGTTTCATATTTTTTGGAACTGTGCTATGATAATACTAAACAATCATGAAAGAGATTGAAAATTGATGGCAACGAAACCTTGAGAAGGTTTGAAACCTTCTCAAGGTTGGACGGCCGGCCATGTTAA
>JADFGN010000058.1 GCA_022567695.1 Candidatus Poribacteria bacterium
AGTTTGTGCGTCGGCACACCGTAGTGCTTGCCTGCAATGTCCCAAAGTGCTTGATCGATTCCGGACAGCGCAGTCATGAGTATATTGCCGCCCCGAAAGAAAGCCGACCGGTAGATATGCTGCCAGTGATGCTCAATCCGCAACGGATCTTTGCCGATGAGGTACTCTGAAAGTTCCTCGACGGCTGAGACAGTGCTTTTTGGCTTGCCTTCGAGGGTGGTCTCTCCCCACCCGACGATCCCGTTGTCGGTGGTGATCTTCACGAGCCGCGTTCGGCGACGTGGAAAGAATTGTTCGATTTTGGCGATTTTCATGTGGTTCTCCTCATGTTTGATTTTGGAGCTATGAAAGTAACCGTTCAGGCGGTCTAAACAAGCACCCAGACGCAATCAATACTCTTTTGCATTTGAAAGAGTCATGTAGACCAAGATTCTATCTTGGCCAACCCTTCTCGAAGCCTGTCCTCGAACGCAATGAAGGGCTCAAGGGCAGGCCTTAGAAAGTTGGGCGACGAAATAACCTATCTAAGGCATTTTGGTATAAGATCCGTCTGCAAATTTTTCCTCGTATCTGCTTTCCTCTAAAAATCGATCGAAATCTTTAATCGTCAGAATATCCTCAATTGCTCTCTTCTTATTTTTTGCGCGGTTATAGTATGACTCACAGATTTTATAACCTATATAGTAGCCAAGATCAGCGGGACGATCTTTAGCACTAGCTGCGTTGTAAAGCCAATTTGATACATTCTTATCGTGCATTTCTCGTTTGAATGCTTCCCATAATTCAGGCTCACGGGCATCCCCATACACTTTCAGGTGCGAATCGAAATTCTGCTCCGAAATGATCTCACCGATAAAATCGGCACTGCCTTCAATAATAGATTGAGCTAGCAGTTTCTCATCACTTCCACGAGACCTTTGCTGAGCATGTATCAATTCGTGTGCAACAATCCCCGGAAGAAGTTCAATGGGTCGCGTCACCTCTTGAAGCCATAGGGGTCAACTCATCAATGGGCGTGTTCTCTGATCTGGCAAAAAACTCGATTCCGATAAGAATCCCGTTACCTGAGATTCTCCCACCAGCGCTCAGATGACCTATCAGAAAGTATACATTTGTAAAAACAGCGTCGTCGTAAAGATTTTCAAGATTAAAGAAACTTTGCCGTATTTGACTCTGCATCGACATAACTTCCATCGTGTTCTGGCGTATCGAAGTATAATAGCGTGGGTAGAGGTTGACTGCCCCGACAAGAGCTGACGCAGTCATTTTTTTTTGCTCGATAAAATCCTTTAATCCTAAACTTGCTTTCCCAAAATATTCGCGCTCGAATACCTCAACGTGGTTTACAACTCCCTCCGTACTGTATGCGATGTCGTATGCATTCCAGAAGTTTGTAATATCCGATGTGATAAAATTCACATCGTTGGGTTCATCACTACGTATTATCTCGCGATCCCCCGAAGAGCAGGCAATGAGTAAGAGAGCAAGAACGGTTAGGAATATCCACTTATATGATGCTTTCATGAGAGCCTCCTAGATGAAAACAGGACAATCCCACCGAGGCGAGGACCTCTTGATCTGTCCCAAGAAATTTGGCATCAATCGATTTTAAACCGATGAGGCTTGGATTTCTATGACGAAATTGACTCTATAACATCCTACTCCTAACAGAACTTTCGCATCGTATGGCTAATAAATAACCTCTGCCAGGGTTTCTTCGGCTAGCGTCTCAAGTTAGTCCCGCGTGCCCTCGATCTGATCGACAAGATGAATTGAATGAATCGCATCGCGGAGGTCACTGTTCGGGACTTTCTTGTTCTTCACACAGTCCACGAAGTGTTCGTGCATCGTCAAGACGCCTTCATATCGCGCGACATCTCTCTGGTCTACGCCGTCAACTTCCCAGCCTCCCATGACCTCGCTTTTATTATCCTGGTGAATTTCAATCTCTTGGGGAATCTTCATGTAACATCCGATGCCGACGCCGTGAAGCTCTGAACGAAGCACACGTCCGCCTGACGCTCTATTTCCGAACACAACCCCTGTTGCATTGTTATCGAAGCGAACCAGCGCGGTATAGCAGTTTCGACTCTCGCTGCCAAACTTGTCTCGATACGCTGTTACCTCTACCGGTTCGCCGCCCGCCATATACCGCAAGAGATCTACGACATGCGTTACGTCGTTCCAAAGTGTCGTCGTGAATTCCTTTCCATCGCCACCGAGTATCTGCTTGTTGAACGTAGTGACTGCAAGGGACACGGGCCCTTTCTCAGCAACACGCCGCATCGCTTCGCGGGTCACGGCGGTATAGCGACGTTGGAATCCAACCATCACATAAACATCATTTGCGATTGCGGCCTCAAGCAATTGCTGCGTCTCATCGCTGTTCGCACCCGGCGGTTTTTCGATGAAAACATGTTTTCCGGCGTTGATGCAATCGAGCGCGGGTTGCAATATCCACTGCTCCCGCATCACACAGTAGACGATGTCCAAATCTGTCGAGTCAAGCATTTTGCGGTGGTCTGTGAAGGAGTGTGGGAATTCATACTTTTTCGCAACCTGGTCGAGTCTTTCTTCATCAATTTCACACACCGAGAGCATCTCGACATCATCTTCAAGACGGTTCACATTTGGATAATGTGCGCCTTGGCTCCGACCGCCAGCACCGATAAATCCTGCTTTTAACATTGTGATTCCTCCTTACTGGACTTTGCCAAAATCACAGCGCCCAGCCGTCAACTGCAACGGCTGGTTACGCATGTTGTTGACTTAATAAATATGTGGTTACGTCGAACCTTCATGCCTCACGGGTCAGGTGGTTTCTCAACCATGCCAAGTTTCTGAACACATCTTTGCGAATTTTAAGTGTATTAACGGATAGTAATGTGCTCATTGATTGTTTCCCCACCTTTCCACTGCCTTCTTCGCTTCAGGTGTGCCTAACTGTTTCAATGCGGAAGCAGCCATTTCACGAACCGTCTTGTTCTCATCATTCAATGTCTTTATCAATGCAGGCACAGCTGCCTTCGCAGTTCAGCCGCTCGGCCTGCGCTGATGTCCCCTTGCTGAAGCAGCTCCAAAACATACGCCTTTTTCGCCTTTTTCTGAGCCGCCTCTTGGTGCTTTGCTGGCACATTACCAAGGGGGAGTGAAAAGTGAACTTCGACCATTTCCTCTGCCATTTTTGTCGCCTCGTATGTGAAACGTAAAACACGATGCGTAATGTGTATTGGGGGATTCGTAAGATTTATCCTATCTGTCCAGTCCTTCGCAAATATTGCATGACTTTAGGATTAAACTTGATGATGAAGCAATATATTTTGGGGCGCATCCTCTTCATCTACCTTAAGCTGCTCATATCCTCGAAAACTATTTAGGCGGAGGGTTAGTCCAATCCTCGTAGCACCACTATGCAAGAAGATCGCCTCAAGCAACGCCGTCTTCCCGACGTTGTTTGCCCCAGCAATCAAGTTCACCCGTTCGAGATTATCGATCGAGAGGACTTTGAAACAGCGAAAGTTTTTAATCCTGAAAGATCGATACATTCTAATCACTCCATTCCATTCAATAACTCCACCGCCGCATCAGCGACCTGCTCACCGCAACCGGGGCGAAAACGCGAGGCACCGGATTCGTAGCCACCCTGTTCGTAGGCAATCTCGATGGGGATATAGCCGATACTGCCGTTGGTCATGCTCATGACAAACAGGTTATCAGGATGCGCTCGATTCACAATGTCGAAGCCGATTTCGACGAAGATTTCCCCCGGTAATCCAATGAAATACATCGACCCAATAGCAATGCACTGGAGTTCGATCTCTTCTGTTGTCTCGCCATTGACGGCGTTCCTCAACTCAAGCGACAGTTTTTGATGTGCAATTTTCAGTTCGACATCATCCGTCGTCTCCGTCCATTGCAAGACTTTGATCGCCTCACCGCCGATCGTTCTACCGATCATGCGCGGAAATTTGCCCTCGCGCTGAATGGGGACGATGTTTCCCGCACAGCCCAATCCGAATAAACACAAGCCTCCCTCTTGCTTTTCAACAACAGCCATCGCATATCCCGGATAGTCTGCGCTGATTGTGTACATCCGATCGGTTGTGGTGACCGGATGGCATGCAAAATGGATTAACGAAGCGATGAAATTGCCTTCTGCATCGTCAACCCGGAGCACCTGCAAGGTCGGGTCATAGGGACCAAACGTCAAATCTGAGTCAGGGCCGGGGCGACGAAAACTGGTTGTGGCTTTTCCATCAGGTCGAATGGTATGGCGATTGTAGCTCACGTTGTCCGCCGTTCCCATGTTTGCACCGACTCGCGCGGATTGGAGGCGTTGTTGAGCGAGTTGTGTAACCGTTGTCAACTGCTGTGCGAGAAAATCAGGATAGACATTGACAGGTGGATGGAGACGGGTTGCACGGACTTCGGGACCAAAGTGCGTATGCGAGCAGCTAATCATCACGTGATTGCCGGGGATACCTGTCGTGTCTTCAATCATCAGACGCACCCGATCGACGAAGCTGGATTGCAAACCGATGAGGTCGTTTGTGATAATTGCCGCTTGTGTTTGTCCATCGTCGAAAACCAACGCTTTAGAATAAAGTGCATCAGAAATTGTTTCACTTCCTCGGTCCCGTGCAGAATACCCCGCCATCTGACAGCCGAGAGGCGGTGTGATGTTGACCTTTGCGGTTCCAATTTTCAGGTTTCCCATTTTTTATTCCCCCTTTGTTGCGACTTGAATTAGAACGCCCGAAACGATGATAAATGCAATGCCACGCAGAATGACATGCAGTTCCATACCAACACGAGGAATCAACAACCCAATTGGGAAGGCGAGAAATGCGATGAGAAATAGATACCCTGCGGGGCGATTCCAATCCTTAATAAGAATCAAGCCGTAGCAGAGGGACATAAGTGCAGAGAGGCATGTTCCGGCACGCGAAAAGGCTTCCCAAAATTCCCCTGATACGCTATAGATTGCTGCCGCCATTTCACGGGTGGGCATGTTTTTATATAATTCACTCCAACCACGGAGGGGAGCAGTTTGAGAGAGATGCCCAACCATCTCAATGCTCAGCCAAAGCAGAGCGAAACCGGTGCCAAGAAAACTACGTGCTGTCACGGCTATGTTGAGTAACACAAATACCGCAACTACTGTTGGCACTATCAAGAGCAAGCTCAAGACGCTCAACCCATGCGTAATCCCAACAAGCGGATGACTGGCAATGAATGCCATTTTCTGGTTCGCCTCTCCGAGATAGGCACCTTGTATTTGAAATATACCGAGGTAGCCGGAAGCGATCATCAAAAGACTTCCGAAGAATCCGGCAATACCGCCAATAAGATAGAGTTCAACTGGTTTGTCATTCATAACAACACCTCGACTGTGCGCTAAAAGATTATATAGGTTGATAGGTTGCTCTCATCCAATATCTCCAACCTATTTCAACGCTTTGAATTTGTCCTATTATACCATCTCCCAAAAATGAATGAAAGCCAGAAATAATTGACACATTTCCTGAACTGTTATATAATCCCCACGCTTTGAAAGCACATCCAACTTCAGGATTCACAACCATGCTCACCAAAAACATGACCGCGAATCTTCCCGCGCTTCCGGGAGTCTACTTTTTCCACGATAAATATGACAAGATTCTCTACATCGGCAAAGCGAAATCATTGCGGAAGCGGGTGCGCTCTTATCTGGGAAAACCCAAAAAACGTGCGGCCAAAATCAAGCGTCTCGTGCGTCACGCAACAAAGATTGATTATGAAATCTGCAGATCAGAATCTGAAGCTTTACTGCTCGAATCCCGCCTGATTAAAGAACATCAACCCCCATATAACTCGGCGCTCAAGAACGGGCGAAGGGATTGGTTCGTCAAGACCAACCTCAACGATGATTTCCCTCGAATCGAACTCGTTTCCGAAATTGTTCCGGACGGTGCTCGGTATTTTGGCCCCTTTTCTAGCCGGAAATGGACCCAAGAAATTATCGATATTTTACACCAGATTTTCCCTGTTCGCACTTGCGAAGGAACGATTCACCCTCGTCCCGATTTTCGCCCCTGTTTCAGCTACGACCTCAAGCGATGCGATGCCCCCTGTGCTGCGCGAGTCACTCGTGAAGTCTACAGAGTCATGATTGACGACGCTCTCGGTGTACTGGAAAGCAATCCACAGGAAGTCATCAAATCTCTAATTAGCAAACGAGATAAAGCTGCAACTGAACTCCAATTTGAGCGTGCAGCCGCTATCCAAAAACGCATCGGTCAACTTAAAGACGTATCTGTTTTTCTTGAAGTGCATCGGCGATAGTCAGGAGAATTGACATGAACAGCAGAGAGGTCCTTGGAGGAGCGGATGGCAAAGCACGATGTCAATGTGGTAGACCTCGCTATCCCCGCTATAAGCTCTGTCCAAAGTGCTACTATAAGAGGAAAGGCGACCCAAAACAGGCTCAGCGAGGAAGCCAATTGGGAAATAAAGAAAGGTCAGTCGCTGAACTCCTTGAATTACGGACGCCACAACGCATGCACTTGTCAGATCGCCACGAACGCATCCGGTTCTTGCAGCAGATTTATGGGAAGAAATTTAGAGGGCAGGAGATTCAATACATGAAGAATCCGAAATTGTATGCGATTTCAGAGCAGGCGGGTTATCGCCGGAGATAAGAGCTCGAACATCGAAACAAGGCAAAGGAACAGGTCTCATGAAAATTACAGACATTGAGTGTTTTGTCCTATTGGTACCCGATTTCGACGCCGAAGCGTGCAGTAGCGCACAGGATAATATTGTGGTTCGGGTTCATACAGACGAGGGCTTAGTGGGTATTGGAGAAACGGACACCAATCCGTGGGCGGTTAAGGCGTTGATTGAGGCACCGGGCACGCACTGCATGGGATTGGGACTCAAGGAGATGCTCATCGGCGAAGACCCCACGCAAGCAGAAGCACTCTGGGAGAAGCTGTACATTGGTTCTGCGATGAACGGTCGTCGTGGGTTAGGCATCTGCGCGATTGGTGCGCTTGATATGGCACTTTGGGATATCCGGGGTAAAGTGGAAGGCAAACCGATTTGGCAGCTTTTGGGCGGTGCCAAACAGCCCGAGATGACTCCCTATGCCAGTCTTCTTCCTATCGGAAACACTTTGAAAGCATATCGCAAAAGCCTTGTGGAAAAGGCGAAGGAGGCAGTGGCGTTTGGTTTCAGCGCGATTAAGGCGGAGGTATGCATCAAGGGCCCATATTCACACATGGGGTTGCAGGAAAAGGATGAGGACATCGTTGACATTGTTGCAGCGGTGCGTGAGGCAATCGGATCGGAGATCACTTTAATGGTTGATGTTGCCTACACGTGGCATGATTTCAAAGAAGCACTCCGGATGATACGTCAGTTGGAGGCGTATGATCTTTTCTTCCTTGAAACCCCGTTGCCATCGGATGACCTGGATGGATATGCACGGCTGGCTGACGCGACAGGCATCCGCATTGCAGCAGGTGAATGGCTCAACTCTCGATTTGAGTTCATAGACCTGATCGATCGAGGAAACATCGACGTTGCTCAGCCGGATGTGGGTAGAGTCGGTGGACTCACAGAAGCGCGCCGCGTTGTCGATTATGCTCGTGACCGTGGACGCCTAATTGTTCCACACTGCTGGAAAACGGGCATTGGTATTGCGGCTTCCGCTCACCTTTGCGCTGCCGCATCAAATGCGCCGTTTTTGGAATTTCTCCCGGCACAGCTTTCAGAATCCAAATTGCGCCAGGAATTGGTCGAAGATGAGATTGCGCTGGTTAATGGGCGTATTCCTCTTCCCAACAGGCCGGGGTTGGGCATTGAGTTGAATGAGGAAGCACTCCAACGCTATCAAGTGAAGTAGGTCGAAATTTCGAGTTCGACAGGATACCAGTGCCATTCAATCATGAAGGGATACAAAATCTAGGCGTATCCCGCACAACGCGGGAGGCACGTACCTGAATCTTGCATCTTTGTACGCCCTTTTTTCGTCTTGTGTAGTTTTCTGAGCTTTGGTATAATATGCTCGAAAATTACAATTCATGCATTAAGCCGAAGGCCAGCGGGTAAAAGCATTAGTATTCACTGGCTTCGTGGGATAACTTGATGCCAGCAAAAGGAGCGCAATATGTCCGATGAGCCGAGAACACAAACACAACCTGACCCCTACGCCCGCGACCCGAAAGATGTCAGGGATGCCCCGGTGGGGCTATGGAATACGGTTAAATTTCTCGGTCCAGGGTTGATTCTAGTCGGTTCAGTAGTTGGCTCGGGAGAGATAATTCTGACGACAACCTTAGGCGCTACTGTGGGCTTTGTTATGCTATGGTGGATGTTAATAAGCTGTTGGGGCAAAAGTATCGTGCAGGCAGAATTGGCGCGGTATACACTGTCATCGGGTGAAACCGCGCTGTCTGCCTTCAATCGACTGCCGGGTAAGCTGCCCGGTCCACATCGCAAAGTCTCGTGGTTTATCTGGCTTTGGCTGCTCAACCACATCCCCGGTCTATTGGGCGGGGGCGGCATCTACGGCGGGGTTGGTCAAGCGATTCACATGATGTTGCCCTTTCTGGAATCGAAGTGGTGGACGATTATCTTTGCCGCCGTAGCGGCCGTGTTGATTCTAAGTGGCACGTATCGCTTCCTCGAAAAACTGATGACCGTCATGGTTGTTACTTTCACCTTCATTACGCTGGCATGCGCCATCCTGCTGCAATTTACAGAGTTTGCTATCACTTGGGCAGACGTGCGGGCAGGATTGCAGTTCCAATTTCCCGTGTTCGCAATTGCGGCAGCCTTGGCGGCTTATGGCGGTACGGGGGTAACCTCCGGGGAATCGATGGCCTATACCTACTGGTGCGTCGAAAAAGGGTACGCCCGTTTCGCCGGTCCGACCGACGATAGCGAAGGTTGGGTACGCCGCGCCCGCGGCTGGATCCGCGTCATGCATGCTGACGTGGTGTTGACGTTGATTATCTTGTCCTTTGCGACCGTTCCGTTTTACATGCTCGGCGCTGGCGTATTGCATCGAATGGGTAGAATCCCCGACGGCTTAGAGACCATCAGCATTTTGTCCAACATGTTTACACAGACGCTGGGTGTTTGGGCATGGTGGCTGTTCATGTTCGGGGCATTCTTCGTACTCTTTTCAACTGTGGTTTCAGGGCTTGGCGGTGGGGCACGCATGATGGCCGATTGCATGGGCGTACTCGGCGTCATTGATCCGACAAACTACAAAGCGCGACTCCGAGTCCTGCGAATCTGGGCAGTGGTAGCGCCGGTGATCATGTCGTTGTGTTACTTCGTCGTTCAGAATCCGGTCTGGATGCTAACCATCAGCGGCACGATTGGGGCGATGATGATGCCCATCGTCGCGGGAGGCACTATTTATCTGCGCTACACGCACACCGATCAACGCATCGCGCCAACGTGGAAAGCGGACCTTATTCTCTGGAGTTGTTTCCTCATCATGATTACGCTGGCAGGTTATATAATCTTCCGTATATTTGCATAATGAGAGGTGATTATGAATGTGAAGTCTGTTCCGATTCTCAATATTCCGCAAAATATGATTCTGAGTATTTTACCATATTGCATCTTGAATCGTGCATCTTGGATTAAGATACAGGATAAAGGTCATGCAAGATGTAAAAATCACAGAAAACGCAGACATTGCGGGGCACTGATTCTTGTGGTTTTTACGATGCTGATGTTTGCAACACGCCCATTTGCTCAGGGTGAAATCGATCAAGATACACCTCGCGAGGATGCAGATATTCTTGCGTCGATAGCGGATGAAGATATTCTAACGGCATTGGAAACCGATGATGATGAGAAAGAGAAGGCAAACCGTCCCCTTGCGCCTAAAGTAAACATCAATGGATTTGTCGACTTTGGCTGGATCTATCCGAGTTTTTTAGCTGATGAACCTGAAAACTCAGGCTACCGTTATGCGGAATCAGGAAACGCGCAAAACATGGTCAACAAACTTGAGGCGCGTACCTTTTCGCTCAACGAAGTTAATTTTGGTTTTGATATTTCCTACACTGACTATATCACCGGCAAGGTCAACGTGGTCATTTATCCCATATCGGTGACGAATATACTCGGAGAGTATTCGGCGATGCATCGCGATCAAGATATTCCTCGCGATGCAGGTCCCGATGGGAAGTTTGGAACCGAGGATGACATCATTGGCGAAGATACAGCACCAGACCCCGGTGACGGTAAGAATCAGCTAATTGTGGGGGTGAAACATGCTTATCTTGATTTGGCTTATCCCGGAAACTTCAACGCCTTTTTACGAATCGGTCAAGTGCCAAGCCTTTTAGGAATTGAGCAGGAGATCTTTCAAGCACCAGACTTACCTACCGTCGCCCCCTCTGCCATCGGACCATTCGCTTACGGCTACCCTCACGGCATACAACTCCGCGGCTTTCTGAGTGCCCTGTCTGATGAAGATTTAGAATTCGGACTTGGTTTCACCCATGATGCAAACAACCGCATGAACGCCTTCCCTGCAGATGTCACACGGAATCTTCCCTTTGCGCTTGCCAATGATAACCTCGTTTTCGCGGGGCGTCTTGCCTTCAGCCAAGGAGTACGCAATCGTTTCACTTTAGGGGTTTCCGGCCAGACAGGACGAAAAGGGCAGGAGGCAAGTTTTAATGATGGGCGTTTTTCCTCTTTCCATCCATTTGCCAAGTTACGACTAGACCCGTCAGACAATCCGAACATCGGCCCATTCAGGATTCGAGCGGAATATCTGATTATGGACATCGAAAATCGTATTGGTTCCACTCCAAACCAAGCCAACAAGGAAACGGAGAAATACAATGTGTTGTTCAAGCCAAAGGTTGATAGCGGAATCCCAACGAATCAAGACGGTGATGCGCGACTCAAAGGTTTTTACGTTTATCTCTATGTGGACCTCATCAAGCGACTGACATTAACGCTTGGGCATAGCCGAGTTGATAGCGAAGTCATAGAATCCATCGATCCGGTTTTGTTTGAACAAAAAGGCAGTTTTTTTGCGTGGGGTTTTAGGCGAACCCAGATCGCTGCGAGATACAAGCTACACGACGACGTTGTGATTAAAGCGGAATTTCAAAGAAACAAAGAAGATTTTGGCCCGTCCGGGAAGCCGGAGCTAGACAACGATATTTTCACGACATCTCTGGTGCATTCATTCTGAGACGCAACTTCACCGCTGGAAACAATGCGTTATTATTTTTAAAAACCTTCATAATGTGAAAGAGACACCCCTATGAGACAATATGCTTATTTGCAAACTTGGCGTCAGTTTCAGTTGGTTACGCTGGTTATCTTTCTAATATTTGCGGCTTCATCTCTCACAACGGCTGGAGAAATCGCAGGGATTGTGAGAGATTCAAAAGGAAAATCTGTGCCAGACACAATTGTGTTCATCCTGAATGTTTCTGGAGTGAAGTTTCCACCACCTAAAAAACTGATACCCATGGATCAGATTAACATAAAATTTGTACCGCATATCATGCCAGTCCTCGTTGGAAGCACGGTAACTTTCCCGAACAAAGACAACATTCATCATCACATTTTTTCCTTCTCCAAAGCAAAGAAATTTGACCGTCCACTCTATAAAGGTACAAATGTTGAGCCAGTTGTCCTTGGTAAAATTGGTCTTGTCAAACTCGGATGCAATATCCACGACACGATGTCAGGTATCATTTTCGTTCTTCAAAACCCGTACTTTGGGATCACTGATAAGCAAGGCAGATACACAGTCCGGGATATGTCCTCAAAGAATAAGGCGGGCGGTATTCCGGCAGGCAAGTACAAATTGGTGGCGTGGAACGAGTTCATGAAGTCCAAGCTCGCCAAAACGATGCAAGCTGTGGTGGTTCCGGCAGATGGTCAAATCTCCGTTGACTATTCCCTGAAAATGGGTCGCCCAAAACGCAAAAAGAAAAAACCGGGGAGTTACGGCGAAAAGGAGTGAAGGTTGATGTTCACGAAATTTAAACACAAAATCGCCTGTTTCTTTTCTGCCCTTACTATTATCATTCTTGCAGCCGTGTTGCTTGTCGTCAACACGTTTTATCAAAGTCAAGCCCGAGAACAGATCCGAAACAATCTCAAACAGACAAAGCTGAGCTTTGAGCAGATTCTGAGCCAACGGAATCGACAACTCGCCACCAACGCGCGACTGTTAAGTTTGGACTTTGCGTTGAAACAAGCTATAGCAACTGTTGACGACCATGAGACACTCCTTTCAGTCGCCCGAAATTATCGGAATAGAATTGAATCAGACCTATTCATCATCACGGATAGAAATGGAAAAGTGCTTGCTGACACTTCCGGTTGGAAACGCTTTGGCGACAATCTTTCAAATAAGTCATGGATTCAAGAAGCTCTATCGGGCGAGGAAAATTTGAGCTTGAGCTTTGTTGATGACCGCCTTTATCAGGTGATTTCCCTACCCCTATTAGCCCCCGACACCATTGGATGCTTAAGCATCGGATTTCGCATTGACGATTCGATGGCGAGGCAATTGCGAAGAATAACACAAACCGAGATCAATTTCATCATTGGGAATCGCGTCGTCGCATCAACCTTGGACGCTGATGTGAGACAGGCTCTGGAACATCAGCTTGCGAAACCGAACTTTCGTCAATCTGCAATTTCGGGTGACCTTTTTCCACTGAACCTTGCTACGGCGAGTAAAGAAGAAACATTCTTATCTATCCTCGGTCCGATTTCTCTTCATATTTCGGATTCTGAAGATGTTTCGATTAGCGCACCTACGAAGAAATTCGACGATCGGCTTCAGGAAGCAAATCTTAATCCGGCAGCGAACATCAGTTCTCAGCGCATGCAAGCTGGACAGGGAATCTTGATGAAAAAGTGCGTTCTATGCCACAATACGCAGAGAATCCTGCAAAATCTCGAAAGGACGCCCGTTGAATGGAATCAGATCGTTCGCGACATGATCGAAACGGCAGTAGAAAGCGACTTACTATTTCGCATGGATGTAGCCTTCCAAAGTCAGTTAGAAAATGCGCATGGTATTTCAGAAGATTTACGAAACGAGTTTGAAAACAACCAAATCTCGTTATCTCAAAACGCAACGATTTCGACCGAAATCGAGGACGCAATCTGGCAAATAACCGATCAGAATAACCGGATGTATCCGATCAGAAAAGAGGCAGATACACTCAGTGTTTACAGTCCAACAATTGAGGATTTCATCACGCAGGAGGAAGCGGAGCTTGTCATCGCTTACCTCGTCAGTATTGCACCGGAGGTCCAAAATGTCGCTGATACGGAACGGATTTTGAATGCATTCGTCGGTGAAGATAATGAGGCAGAGGCGTCTGATTCTTCTGAAATGCTTAGAGCCTTCAGTGATGGCGAAAGCAACCTGCAAGCCATCGATGAAACGGATGCAACAGAGGAGTCCGATATACTCAGTGCCTTCGATGATGCTTCTGAATTGCTGGCGGCATTTGATGAGGGTGAGGATGAGCTTGGCGTATTAGACGCGGAAGAAACTGTCAATGCTTCGCCGAGTTACCTCATCCAAGGGTCCTGGGATGAAGCACTCAAGCCTTTGAAGCAGATTCAACGTAACCTGCTGTTTTTTGCAATCGGCGCAATTGCAATCAGCATCGGATTCTCCTTTGTAATCGCAACGGGCGTAACATCAGCCGTACTCCAGTTGGTCAAAGGGACCGAAGCGGTGGTCGCGGGCAATTATAAGTATAGTTTGAACATTGCCCAACGGGACGAAATTGGTCAACTCGCGAACCACTTCAACGCTATGGTCGCAGGATTAAGAGATAAAGAAAGAATTCGGGCACTTATGGACAAAGTTGTCTCAAAGGAGATCGCTGAGGAGTTACTCAAAGGTGAAGTGAAATTGGGGGGTGAAACACGGCCTTGCACCATGCTGTTCTCGGATGTGCGCGGTTGGACAACGATCTCAGAAAAACTTAATCCGGAAGCACTCGTCGAAATGTTGAACTCGTATCTGACGTTGATGAGTGAGGCCATTGAGAATCACAAGGGCGTTATTGACAAGTACATCGGAGATGCCATCGTTGCACTTTTTGGTGCGCCGATTTCCCATCAAGATGATATTCGACGGTCTGTTGATGCTGCGTTGGAAATGCGGAGGCGTCTTGCGATTTTGAATGCGGAACGCGAAAAAAACGGCGAGTTTCCGCTAGAAGTCGGAATCGGGCTTAATTCAGGTCTCGTATTAGCCGGGAACATTGGTTCGGAGGCACGCCTTAATTATACGGTGATGGGAGACAATGTCAATTTGGCGGCACGTCTTGAGGGGCTGACCAAGCTTTACGGTGCTGGTATTATCGCTACCGACGTCATCTACAAAGAATTGGGCTCTGACTATTTATGTCGAGAGCTGGATTTAATTCAAGTTAAGGGCAAAACAAAGTCAGTTCGCATTTTTGAGGTTCTAGAATCTGGTAAATCTGAAAAGCTTTTGCAAATGGTTGAGGGCTTTGAAAGTGGGCTGGCGTATTATCGGCAGCAGGATTGGGGGCGAGCGGAGGAAGCATTTACCCAAACCCTAGGCGGATTTCAAAATAATCTCGCTTCAGAGCTCTACCTCGAACGCATCCGACTTTACCGGAAGTCGCCGCCTTCATCAGATTGGGATGGTGTGTTTGTCGCCACCGAAAAATATGGTGATGACGAGTAGTATCCCGAATTTATTCGTGGGGAGTATGTCAAAAACTATCTTGAAACCTTAACATATGTTATGCTATATTAGAGAACATTATGAAGAAAAATGACGTTGGAGTTTCAGAGTACACAGACCTCAAACAACAGATTTTTCGTGAACTTTTGAAAATGCACATTCGTATTGTTAGAGGCATTCTTCCAAGAAATGAGTGGGCAGACCAGCGATATTGGTACATCGATTTGACAGCGGGCCCCGGAAAGTATGATGGACATGTGGGCAGTCCTGTGATCTTCCATGAGGAAATCGAGGAGGCAGGAATGCCATACTCCGCCATATTGTTTGAGCGTGGACAGAAATTTTATGAGTCGCTCAGTAAATATTTCGAGGAAATGAAGAACAGCGGTCAGGTGACTGGTAAGGTCGGAATCTTTGACAAGCCATATCAAGAGGGGAAAAAATACACCGACTTTAAGCGTTATCGATATGGCCTAATCTATATAGACCCTTCCGGTGGCCTGCCGGATTTCGACTATCTTGGAGATATTTCCAAATATAAAGCAAATCAGTACATGGACTTTCTGATTAACATCTCCGGAACAAATGTTAAACGTCTGCGAAAATCGCCGGATGTAGATTTTTCAGAAAACCTAATGGAATTGCTCGGCAAGCTTGATAAAAAACACTGGCTTGTCCGTGAACCGTATGCAAAACATCAATGGACAATGCTTATCGGCACAAATTGGGATGCTTTCCCTAAGTTTAAAGGACGCAGGTTTTTCCGCACCAACGAACCAGACGGGCGTGATCTCCTTCAAAGACTTTCAATGACAACTTCAGAATATGAAGAAGCGTATCAGTTGACATTATTCGATTAGAAAGAAGGGCAACGTGAGAAATTCTAGGATTCGATGGACAACTCATAGCTGGAACGCGGTTTATGGATGCAGCAAAATCTCAGCGGGTTGCCAAAATTGCTACGCTGAAAAAATTGCACTTAAGTATAAACAAACGCCTAAGCCATGGGCCGCCAAATATGCAAAGGAAAACGTCCTCCTCAAGCCCCATAAACTTAAAGAGGCTTACAAGTTTAAAGCCGGGGAACGGGTTTTCGTCAATTCTATGAGTGACATGTTTCACGAGGAGATTCCTTTAGATTACATCGATCAGATGTTTGCACTGATGCTGGATACACCCGATGTTGCCTATCAAATACTCACCAAACGCTCTGAGCAAATGCTCCAATACATGCAAAACCCATCCCGCTTCGATAAGATCTGCGATGAGTTTCGCAAAATGGAGTTGGTACAAAAACGTTATGGCACTGCGCTTGAAAACCGAATTTCCGCTTTTTCGTGGCCGGGTAATAATATCTGGTTAGGAGTTAGTGTTGAGAACCCAAAAACACTATATCGTATCGATATGCTTCGCCAGTGCCCTGTAAAAACTCGCTTTCTGTCACTTGAACCACTCCTCGAATCACTCGGGGAAATTAACCTCGATGGCATTCATTGGGTCATTGTCGGTGGTGAATCGGGCCCCGGGTATCGTCCAATGGATCACTCATGGGCGAGAGAAATCCGAGATCAATGTGTTGAGCAGAACGTCCCGTTCTTCTTCAAACAAAGTGCGGCATTCCACACAGAACGCGGGACATCTTTGCAAGAAGAAGATGGAACCCTATCAGATTGGGAGTACTTTCCGAAGCCGGGATTTAGTTATAGAAAGGGAGCAGATTCTGTTAATCACAAGGTTTGTGACACCCAACTTTCTTTATTCGCTCAATAAAAAAAAGCGACCAAGGACCAGCAACGCCTGCCCTACCCTACTACATTCCAAGATTCTATCATGGCATAGATTATTGTGCAAAATTCCATCTTGTCACAGATCGCTACAAAAAGGCGAGCAAAATGAATCCGACCAAAAAGGAGAAACAGATTGTCAGACGGAATCGACGGTTGTATGTGTCGGGCGGAGTTTACTTTATCACCAGCGTTACATGGAAACGCAAGCCTTTATTTCAAGAAGATGCGGAGGTGGAAATTTTGCGTCAAACTTTGAGAAACGTCAAGCAACTCTATCCATTCACCATGCAGGCGTACACCTTTTTGCCTGACCATTTCCATCTCATGCTCCGCCCGATTCCGCCGGTAAAAATTTCTCAGATTCTGCATTCTTTTAAGCGTAACGTAACGTGGAATTATAAGAAGGCAATAAGGAATACCGCGTTCAACGAAAGTTCGCCTATGGCAATATGGAAGTTGGGACCATGTCATCCGCAACGAACGCGATCATGCCAAGCATTTTGATTATATCCACTACAATGCTGTCAAGCATGGATACGTTACAAAACCGGAGAATTTCCCATATTCCAGTTATATGATGTATGTGGCAAGAGGATGGTATGTGATCGGTTGGGGACATACTGAACCCAAAGATCTGAAAGATCTCGATTTTGAATAGGAACAACATCGTCGCCCAAAACTCTATTTTGGCACAGATTGTAGCCCAAGATTCTATCTTGGCTTCCAAATTAGAAATTTGGGCTACATTAGCCAGTTTTTGGTTCAAAGCCGAAGGATGGCGGCACAGGCACCATCCGAATGGGAGTTAGTCGGCTTGGCGGTGCAGGCGTAAACGGCGATGGGGTCTTGGCGCAAGTCGAATTTGAAGTCATTGGCACGCCAAGAACACCGATTCGTTTAGAGTTCCTGAAAGTGAGCTTATTCGACACCCAAGCGGATAAAAGAAGCCCGGAAACGGTGAAAGGTAGTATCATCACACCGGGGGAAAATCTCCCGCCACCTTGGGACGTAAATGCCGACGGCACCGTCAATATCTTCGATCTCGTTACCGTTGCTTCTCAATTTGGCAAGAGCGGGGGAGATCTCGACGGTGATGTCAACGGCGATGGTGTCGTCAATATCTTTGATCTTGTCACCGTTGCCTCTCATTTCGGGGAATGAATGGTTGCCG
Source organism: Candidatus Poribacteria bacterium (assembly GCA_022567695.1). Taxonomy (GTDB): domain Bacteria; phylum Poribacteria; class WGA-4E; order WGA-4E; family PCPOR2b; genus JADFGN01. Next base: position 17,687 of record JADFGN010000058.1, read on the forward strand.
ACTCCCCATCTGTCACCGATAGCAGGTAGGTCAGGCTGTGCCTGACACGATTAAGCTACTCTTCGCCATTAGTAATGCAATACACCTTGGACTCGGTGCGAATGAAGAGCCGACCTTGTGCAAACGCTGATCGCATCATCGATCTGTTTTTAGTTCCGCCACGGATTGCTATTCTGCTTGAGCCAGCTCCATATTGCTGCTCTCTTGCCAGCAGGTGAGACCGGATATCCAGCAGGATTAAACCAGTCAGGTTGATAGTCGGGCGCGGGATGGTTTGTCAGGTTTCGTAGATTGTTCCCATCGGCATCCATGACGTAGATTTCAGAGTTCTTACCACCATCCCGATTCGACTGAAAGGCAATCCGTCGACCATCGGGGGACCAGCTTGGAGACGTGTCCGATCCGGGATGGTTTGTCAGGTTTCGTAGATTGTTCCCATCAGCATCCATGACGTAGATTTCAGCAGAGTTCTTCTTACCCCCAGCCTGATTCGATTGGAAGGCAATCTTTTGGCCGTTAGGGGACCAGCTTGGAGACGTGTCCGACCCGGGATTGTCTGTTAGGTTTCGTGGTTTCCTCCCATCGGCATCCATGATGTAGATTTCAAAGTTCTTACCACCATCCCTACTGGATTGAAAGACAATCCTTCGACCGTCAGGTGACCAGCTTGGAGCCCCATCCGACCCGGGATGGTTTGTTAGGTTGCGTGGATTGTTCCCATTTGCCTCCATGATATAGATTTCAGAGTTCTTACCCCCATCCCGATACGATACGAAGGCAATCCTTTGACCGTCAGGGGACCAGCTTGGAGCCCCGTCCCACGCCGGATGGTTGGTCAGGTTGCGTAGATTGTTCCCATCGGCATCCATGACGTAGATTTCAAAGTTCTTACCACCATCCGGATCCGATTGAAAGGCAATCTTTTGACCGTCAGGTGACCAGCTTGGAGACTCGTCCGACCCGGGATTGTTTGTTAGGTTGCGTAGATTGTTCCCATCGGCATCCATGACATAGATTTCCGTGTTCCAATCCCTCTCCGATACGAAGGCAATCTGGGCTTGACTGATTAGGCTAAAGGACAAGAAGACAACTAAAACAGCGACCAGAGTCGCAACTTGGAAAAAAACCTTGTGTTTCATAATTCACGCTCCTTTTACCATTAACAGACTAATTCTTCATGAAGACTCAGAACAACTGTTGAATTGGTCTCCCATCTCGCACGAGTATCACAGGACATCCTACATTGGTTCGGCGTAAGCGTTCTATGGAGGGTAAAAAAACTCCAAAGCCCTACGTTTTCGTGCAATACCATGTGACCCTTGTGCGTTCTGCCTCCAGAGCGCACTATCGAATTGACGTTAGATTAGGAATTGACTGACAGAATGTGGTAAAATTGAAGTGCAGGTTGATGGGAAGAATCAAGGCGCATCGAAATCTTCTTCAAATCAATTAAGCAAGATTAGATCTTTCTCGGCTTTAATTGAGCAAGCCTAATCTGATTCGTTCTCATTTCCAACTCCGCGGGTTAAGTCATTTACGCCTCAGCCAAGTCCGAAGATGGGATTTCGGCATCAGACGAAATGGCACCTAAGAAAAGTCAAGCGATGGCTCCGAAAGGCTCTGACGATAAAAGCGTCTGCTCAACTCGCGTAAACTCTACATTTTTACCTTCTGTTTCGATACAAATGACATCCAATTCCTTGTCGTATATGGTTTTCAGAGATTCTCCCTTAAACTAAAGTCGTATCAGGGAGTCCCGCAGTCGTATTAAGGAGGTCAGGAAAAATGAAACTCGTTTTGGTGTTGACAATTGCGTGTATCTACTTTGCTCATACTTGGTATGCACAGGCAGACGTTTGGTTTGTTGAAGCAGAAGACTTTGACCCAGACGAAAGCATACTTGAGAATCTGGGAAAGTGGGTAGTAAAAGACGATGATAAAAAAGCACTTGGAAAGGGGAAATATATGACAGTTCAAGGTGCCAATCGCAATAACTGCGAAGCGTGTTCGCCTTTACACTACCCCATCACTAATATTAGTCAGGCAGGCATTTACAAGCTATGGGCGAGAAGTATCATGCCAACAACCGGTTCCGACTCTTTCTTCTGGCAGATCAGCAATGATGGCGGTAAGAAATTCACACTGCCCGTCGCCGCACATGGTGGAGAACAGTGGGTGGAGTGGCAATGGAAGCGGCCTTGGGATGGTATACAACTCAAAAAGGGGAAGGATAATGTACTGGTTATTGCGGAACGAGAGAACAATCCCAAGCTGGATGTCTTCTGTCTGAGAAATGATAATCAAACTCCTACCGATGGTGAAGCGCTGGAGTGGTTTGAGAAACATCCAAAGGGATTTCAGGCGGTAGAACCCCAACAGAAACTTCCCGTCATCTGGGGACGCATCAAAGGGCAGTGACACTTCAACCTCCCACCCAAAGGATTGGCTGTATTCAACACCAGATTTCCAACTTGCCTTTGGGGGTGGGAGGATGCGTTTGAATGGCGCATCGAACTGGAAACGCTAGGCCGACCTTGAAGCTCATCGACGGTATATCCCCGACCGTCGATGGCTATTTTAACTGTATAAAAAACTGCACATCTTCCTTTGCAATGCTCTAACAATTTCGGTTTGAGCCGCTAACTAAAAGGAAGTCACAAAAGTGGCACGCAATTTGCTCAAATCAACGACAACTTATCCAATCTTAATCTTGTTAATGGAACACATCATGAAAAGACGATTTGTAATTTGCATTATTCTCATCATTACCATATATCTGCTCTCAATCCCAAGCGCCGTGACATTTTTGGCCAAAGGCGAACAAACTCTCAGCGGCTCACTAGGCCAGCTCACAAAAACCACAACAAACACATTTTCAGCGACCGTTCGTCGTGTCCAGTCAAAATTGCATATTTCTTCTGCTTCGGACCAGCAAGACGAACATTAGATGATTAACCCGATATTCTGGCATTTGGTAATAGGCCTTGAACCGATAGTGTTATCTTAACCCACTTAACACTATCGGTTTTTTTATGTCTATGAACAGAAAAGTCACCCGCACCATTTGAACACTGACGACTGGAAATGGCAAAATGAAAGCTGGCTCTAGTGCAATTTGTGTGGATCGGGAAGTTCCGTCAACTGTAGATGCGAATGGGACTCGGCGAAGTCGGCGCCTTTCCAGCCATGAGAGCAGCCTCAAGATGCTCTGCCATGCCGTTCTTCCCAAGCGAGGAAAAGGTGTCGTGTAGCTTCAACCGTTCGCGATGTACTAGCGAGGGCATCATCTAGGAATGTCCGGCAACGTGCTTCGTAAACCGCATCCCGGGGCGCATCGGCAGACAGCCCGTTATCGTAGGTGTAAACCGATTCGTGTGCCCCGGTGCCATCGGAATAGAAAAGTTCGTTGATGAAGCGGCGCGCGGTTGGGTTGTTGATGCGCCCGGCGGAAGGGTCTTCGCCCTCGACACGTACGAATGCGAGTAAATTGATAGCGCGAAATTGAGATTCCGGTACGCTGTTGCTCTCGCAGATTTGCGCGTACGTTTCATCAAGATCGTCCGTGTGCATATTGCTCACCAGCATGTGGCCGCGTTCGGAGAGGGCGAAGAACTCACGCAGATCTTGACCCCAGAGATAACCGGGTGGACGATGGTCGCTGAGTTCGTGTGATATGACGCAATGTGGAGAAGCATACGTGTCGGCGATCTTGCCCGGTAGTGCAATACCAAAAGCAAGGTCTCCCGGGGCCACGCTGAGCAGTGCCCGCATGGTCGTGGTCTTGCCTACACCGCCAGGGCCTGCGCCGATTATAAATGAGGCACCGCGTGAAACATGAGACATAAGCCAAGCTGCCAGTTCGAGGTCGAGCGTTCCTCGCTCAATCAGATCTGATAAGGAAAGCGCACGTTCTCCACGCCTGGAACGACTCAGTTCGGTCAGGATATCAATGTTGTTATTATTGAAGGATTCATGAGAACCCCGATTTCGTTGGATGTCTGTCATTTTGCCCTCAGTCTTTTAGGAATTAAAGTGAGTTGGCCTACAAGTTGGGTAACTTCCGTCTCCAACCAGAGGCACGTCAGTCAACATGATACAAAATGCAGATGAATCGAAATTCTTCAAAGTCTATCATCCGATAGGACGTTTTGCATGATAAGTACCCGGACAGATATTCCTGTAGTCTAGGGGCTTGTCCCCGTCAACACCCACAAGGGGTTTAGCTACGAAAACTTATGTCCACCTACTTACCTACCTACCGATAAGACATCTTCGCCCCATCAATCTCCCGTCGCAGTACAACACCCCACTGTCCCACAACCCAAAGCGTGTTTCCATCTTTCGCACGGGTGATGGCGA